>CAYPGW010000013.1:0-73410 GCA_964410515.1 uncultured Sangeribacter sp.
TCAGTGTGGGTGGTGGAGGTGGAGGGGTTTGAACCCTCGTCCAAACGCGGAATCAATAAGTTTTCTACATGCTTAGTCATCGACTTGGTTTTCGAGAAATGGCAGGCTCGCGACTACCAACCATTTCCTTATCCTCTAAATCTCGGAGAGAAGCCGAGGCTTCAACTCTCCTATTTCCGAATTTCTCAGCACCGCTTTGTCCAAACGTCTCGGAACGGGGCAATGGAGCGATGTCTCGTTCTGCTCACTTTGAGCAGAATAAAGGGATCCTACTGTGCTTCAGATCACGCAGCGAGAGCGTAATTGTTATTTTCGCCAATTATAGTTCGATACGTCGGTATTAAAGAGCTTACGCATCAAGGCTCTGCATGCTTGCTTACCGCTTCTACACGCTGTCAAAGCCAGTCACCCCCATTTTTGGGTTGCAATTGCGGTTGCAGAATAAATAACAAGAAAGGATGATAAATTGTTTTATCATCCTTCACTTTTTTCACATATCTGCGCTCATCAGTTCTTTTTCTGCTCCTTGGCCCACGTGTCGCGCAGGCCGATTGTCTTGTTGAAGACAAGGTGACCATCCTTGCTGTCGGGATCCACCGTGTAATAGCCGAGGCGCTGGAACTGGAAATGATCGCCCGGTTTTGCCCGCTCTGCAAGCCAGGGCTCTACCATCACGTTGTCTCGCACTTTGAGAGAATCAGGATTGAGAAGATCGCGGAAGTCGCCTTCTTCGGCCGAGGGATTCTCTACAGAGAAGAGGCGGTCGTAATCCCTTACCTCAACCTTCACAGCAGTGGGCACATTCACCCAGTGGAGCGTGCCTTTCACTTTTCGGTCGGCTCCGGGCAGTCCGTTGCGGGTGTCAAAGTCCACGTCGGCATGGATAGCGGTGATGTTGCCATCGGCATCTTTGTCCACACCTGTGCACTTGATGATATATGCACCCTTGAGGCGCACTTCGTTACCCGGGCTCAGGCGGAAGAATTTCTTGGGGGGATTCTCCATGAAGTCTTCCCTCTCTATCCAGAGTTCGCGGCTGAACGGCATCTCATGTTGCCCTGCATTCGGATCTTCAGGGTTAGAATCGAGAAGCATCACCTCTGTCTTATCAGCCGGATAGTTGTCGAGAATCAGCTTCACCGGATTCTGAACCGCGCAAACTCGGGTGGCGGTGGCATTGAGATCGTCTCTCACGGAGTGCTCGAGCAGTTCGATGTGGTTGAGGGCCTCATATTTAGTGTAGCCGATGCGATTGATGAAATTCTTGATTGAAGACGGCGTATATCCACGCCGGCGCAGGCCGCAGATAGTGGGCATACGCGGGTCGTCCCATCCGCTCACAAGGCCTTCCTTAACGAGCTGAAGCAGCTTGCGCTTGCTCATCACGGTATAGGTCAGGTTCAAACGGTTGAATTCAATCTGGCGGGGGCAATATGACTCATCGGCGAGTTCCTTTACGAAATATTCATAGAGCGGACGATGGGGAACAAACTCGAGAGTGCAGATGGAATGCGTTACGCCCTCGAAATAGTCGCTCTGGCCGTGGGCGAAGTCATACATCGGGTAGACCTTCCACGTTTCGCCTGTGCGCCAGTGGGGTGTCTTGATGATGCGATACATGATCGGATCACGGAAGTGCATATTGTCGCTCGCCATGTCGATCTTGGCACGTAGCACCATGGAGCCCTCTTCAAATTCTCCACGGTTCATGGCCTCAAACAGACGGAGATTTTCCTCAATCGGACGGTCACGATATGGAGAATTCTGTCCCGGTTGGGTGGGAGTGCCTTTCTGCTTTGCTATCTCCTCGCTGCTCTGCTCGTCAACGTATGCCTTTCCTTCCTTTATCATGCGCACCGCCAGATCCCAAAGCTGCGGGAAATAGTCGGATGCGTAATACAGACGGTCGCCCCAGTCGAATCCGAGCCAGTGGATGTCGCGCATTATAGCATCTACATATTCGGTGTCTTCTTTCTGCGGATTAGTGTCGTCGAAACGCAGATTGCAGGTGCCGCCAAACTTCTCAGCGGCGCCGAAATCCATGATTATCGCCTTGGCGTGTCCGATGTGGAGATAGCCGTTGGGCTCAGGCGGGAAGCGGGTGTTGAGGCGTCCGCCGTTTTTCCCTGCGGCCAGATCATCCTTTATGTATTGCTCCACAAAGTTGAGGCCTGATTCGTTCTCTTTTACTTCTTCAGTAATATCTGCCATAGTAGGAATTGATTTGCCGTTCCGTCGAGAATCCTCAATGGGGGATCCGTGACCGGTGCCTGCTGTTATTATTTATCTGCAAAATTAGTAAAAAAAGGTGTATTTACAAAAAAAATGCGGCAAAAGCCGCATTTTGTCATATATTATTGACGTCTTAAATCGTTTGCGTATTCTTAACAATCAAACAAATCTGAGCCGGGGCTTATTAATAAGCATAGTCGGCGAGGGCTTCGCGGAGGCGCTTGCGGGCGAAGAAGATGCGGCTTTTCACAGTGCCTACGGGGAGATTGAGTTCTTCGGCGATCTCGCTGTATTTGTAGCCTGCCACGTGCATGTTGAAGGGAACGCGGAATTCATCTTCGAAGGTGTTGAGCACCGCGGTGATTTCTTTTACTGAGATTGATCCGTCGGGAGTTTCGAGTGAGGATTCCTCAGAGGTGTTGAGGAGATAGAGGTCTTCGGTTGAATCCACGATTGTGGCCTGGCGCACTGTCTTGCGATAGTTGTTGATGAAGATGTTGCGCATGATGGTGAAGACCCATCCTTTGAAATTGGAATCTGTAGTGAACTTGTCTTCGTTATCAAGTGCCTTGAGGGTTGTATCCTGAAGGAGGTCGGCAGCCTGCTCGCGATCGGAAGTGAGCTGCATCGCAAAGCTCATGAGGTTCTGCTGAAGATTGAGAAGATTGGTGCGGAATGAGTTATTAGCTGCCATAATGTTGTTGTTTTTTGTGTTGTTTGATTGTTTTTACGTTTACTGTTTGTCTGTATAACGTAACCTGTTCAAAGATTGTTTCACGATTTTGAGCCGGAAAAACAAAATCAGCAAAACAATTTTGTAATTATTTAATAACCATACAATTACAAGCGATTAAATAATTATATCATTTGTGAAACATCATGAAACATGCTTGAAATATTTCTGCAACAAACCTGAGGCGAAAATGTTCAATGAGGCTAAAAATTCATCAGAATGCACAAGTGAAACACATAATATATAAAAGAGTTTGCCAATTGAGATTTTTTTTTTAATTTTGCACTCCGAAATCTGAATAGCTTTTTTGCCTGTTGCTTATAATCCACTAAACATTATCTTCAGACGACACTCCACTACCGACATGAGATTCGACCAACTTCTTGAAAACGACAATCTGCTCGATGCTCTCTGGGATATGCACTTCGATGAGTGCACCCCGATCCAGGAACAAGCGATTCCGGCGGTGCTTGAGGGCAGGGATCTTCTTGCATGTGCCCAGACCGGCACGGGCAAGACCGCAGCCTATCTTCTCCCTGTCATCGATCTTCTCTCTACCGAAGAGTTTCCTTCCGATGCAATAAATTGCGTGATAATGGCACCTACGCGAGAACTTGCCCAGCAGATCGACCAGCAGATGCAGGGGTTCTCATACTTCCTTCCTGTCAGCAGCATGCCGGTGTATGGAGGCACCGACGGGTACACCTACGATCAGCAGCGTCGGAGTCTTAGGGCCGGAGCAGACGTGGTAATAGCCACTCCCGGGCGCCTGATAGCACACCTTGCAATGGGATATGTAGACCTGTCGAAAGTGTCGTTCTTTATTCTCGATGAAGCCGACAGGATGCTCGACATGGGATTTTTCGACGACATAATGCAGATAGTGAGCCGGCTGCCCAAAGAGCGCCAGACACTACTCTTCAGCGCAACAATGCCTCCCAAAATCCAGCAGCTTGCAGAGAAGATACTCAACAATCCTCACGAGATAAAGCTTGCCGTGTCGAAACCCGCCGACAAGATACAACAGAAGGCTTGCGTATGCTTCGAGACTCAGAAACTCCCCATCCTTCTGAATATATTCAAAGAGAATCCGCCTGAGAAAGTTATCGTGTTCTCGTCTTCAAAACTCAAGGTGAAGGAACTTGCCAAAGCCCTGAGAAAAGAAAAATATAAGGTTGGCGAGATGCACTCCGATTTGGAACAGGACATACGCGAAGACGTGATTCTCGACTTCAAGAGTGGCAAGATCAACGTGCTCGTGGCCACCGACATCGTGGCACGAGGCATTGACATCGACGACATACGTCTGGTTGTGAATTTCGATGTTCCGCACGAGGCTGAAGACTATGTGCACCGGGTGGGACGCACAGCTCGCGCCGACCGCGACGGAGCAGCCATCACATTCATCACCGACAAGGACGCCTATAAATTCCGGCGCATTGAGCAGTTGCTCGAAAAGGAAGTGGAGAAGATGCCGTTGCCAGCCGAACTGGGCGAAGGGCCCTCCTACTCAGCACGCGGAGCATCGGGAAGAAGAAGCAAAACACGCGGCAATCAGGGAAAGCGCACTTATAAGGGGAAATCACCCCGAAAGGCGGCTCCTGCCGACGAAACTCAAACAGCAGAAGGGAAAACCGGCAGGAAAGACCTGACGGATACAGATAGGAAAGACCCTAAAGAATCAACCGGCAGAAACCGTCGTCATCATCACAAACACCACCGTCGCAAGCCCAAGACAGAAAAGCTTGCCAATGATAACGCTCCATCGTCAAACTCTCCCGTCACTCAGTAAGAAATCCTGATCTCCATGAGCAGAAAAAGAAATTACGAGACTACTCTCGAAAACTCCTACGAAGCGATGAACACCGAAAGCCCCGTCAACGGCTTTATCACGGAAGTGACTTCCGACTATGATTTCAGCGACATAAACTTTGACGAGCACAAAGTGCCCGTGATTCCGCTGCACAACATGGTGATATTTCCATTCATCACCGTGCCGCTCTCAGTCACAGACAGCCAGGTGCTCGACATACTGAGTCATGCCAATTCCAATCATCAGGCAGTGATGTGCGTGGCGGTGCGCAACAATACTGAGGTGGTGAGGCCGGAAGATCTTTATGATATAGGAGTGGTGTGCGTGGTCGGACGCTTGATAGCGCTCCCCGACGGATCTTACACAGCGATATTGGTAGCAGCCAACCGCGCGAAGGCAATCAGGTGGGAATACACCACGGAGGGAGACATCTATGCCGAGATCACATGTATGGAGGAGAAAATATCAGGTAAGAAAGACCTGCAGATTCCCGCCATCCTGTCTTCGATCAAAGACCGCTTTGTGGATATTCTCAACCTCTATCCGGATGATGAGACCAAAGACACGCGATTCGCCCTCTCGGGATTCGAGAATCCCTTCAAGATGATGAATTTCGTGATCTGCTCCTCTCCCATCTCATACGAGCAAAAACAGCAACTGCTTGAGGAGTCAAACATAAAGAAGCGCGGCAAGATGCTCCTGTCGATGCTCGACACCTCCTATCAGATGCTTGAGATCAAGATTGATATTCAGGAGCGTACGCGTGAAGACCTCTCGCGCCAGCAGCGCGACATATTCCTGCAGCAGCAGATGCGCAACATAAGGGAGGAACTCGGCGACACACCGGAAGACAGCGACGAGGCCGAACTCACCGACAAAGCAGAAAAAATGGAATGGAGCGAAGAGGCGGCCCGACATTTCGCAAAGGAACTCAAGAAACTCGGACGTTTCGCCGCGACCACACCGGAATACGGCATTCAATACACATATCTCTCCACGCTTCTCTCCCTACCCTGGGATAAGAAGAGGCAGCAAGACTTCACGCTCGACCATGTGGCGGAAGTTCTCGACAGAGACCATTTTGGCCTTGAAAAAATAAAAGACAGGATACTGGAGCAGGTAGCCGTGATGAAACTGAGGGGCGATCTGAAATCTCCTATACTTTGCCTCTACGGCCCTCCGGGAGTTGGAAAGACTTCGCTTGGCAAATCCATAGCCGATGCCCTCGGCAGGGAATATGCCCGAATCTCTCTGGGCGGAATGCACGATGAGGCTGAAATCAGAGGCCACCGGCGCACCTACATTGGAGCGATGCCGGGCAGAATAATGGCGGCGC
This sequence comes from uncultured Sangeribacter sp., assembly GCA_964410515.1. Taxonomy (GTDB): domain Bacteria; phylum Bacteroidota; class Bacteroidia; order Bacteroidales; family Muribaculaceae; genus Lepagella. The sequence goes on from CAYPGW010000013.1 coordinate 6,115, forward strand.
TCGAGAAAACGGAGACTAACAATCCCGTGATCGTGCTTGATGAAATAGACAAGATAAGCCGCGACATGAAAGGAGACCCTGCGGCAGCCTTGCTCGAAGTGCTCGATCCGGAACAGAACTCCCGCTTTCACGATAATTATATAGATATAGACTACGACCTCTCAGACGTATTCTTCATTGCAACTGCCAACACAACCGACCCTATTTCGGCTCCCCTACTCGACCGAATGGAACTGATCGAGGTCTCGGGCTATATAATAGAAGAAAAGGTGGAGATAGCGAAAAGGCATCTCCTCCCGAAAGCGCTTTCCGATCTCGGATTTGATGAAGGTGAAATCAGCATTTCCGATGAGGGTCTCCGTTTTATAGTGGAGAAATACACCCGCGAGTCGGGAGTGCGTCAGCTCGACAAGGAACTGCGGCGCCTGCTGCGGCGCCTCGCGCGACTCAAGGCGTCTTCGAGGCCGCTCCCCTCGCTCGTAGGCAAAGACGAAGCAAGAGAGTTGCTCGGGAAGGAGCGCCACACCGGCGAAGTGTATGAAGGCAACGGCTACACGGGAGTTGTCACCGGCCTCGCATGGACTCAAAGCGGAGGAGAGATTCTCTTCATCGAGACTTCACTTTCTAAAGGTAAGGGAGAAAAACTTACGCTCACCGGAAATCTGGGCGACGTCATGAAGGAATCGGCCACAATAGCACTCCAATATGTGCGTTCACACGCTTCCGACTTCGGGATAGCGGATGAAGCTTTCACCGAGAATCTAGTCCATATCCACGTGCCCGAAGGTGCCATCCCGAAAGACGGGCCATCTGCCGGCATCACTATGGTGACGTCAATAGTCTCTGCGTTCACGGGGCGAAAAGTGCGCGAACGGCTGGCCATGACGGGCGAGATGACTCTTCGGGGCAAAGTGCTTCCGGTGGGAGGAATCAAGGAGAAGATTCTGGCTGCCAAGCGGGCAGGAATCACCGAAATAATGCTCTCTTCAGAAAACCGCCGTGATATAGAAGAGATTGAAAAGAGATATCTCGAAGGCCTTACATTCCATTATGTGGATGATATCTCTCAGGTTGTGGAATACGCCATAATCTGACCAGCGAGGAAGCAAGAGAGAATAGCCTTAAACTATTTTTAACTATAAAAGGGCAAAAAACATTTGCATCCGACACATTTTTTTTGTAATTTTGCACAATAAAAGAACAAAATCGACGTATATATTAATTTTAACCATCACTGCCTATCGAAAGAAATATACTTAACGTATTAATCAACAAGACAATGGCAAACTATGAAAGCATGACCGACGAAAATCTGGTCAGGGCTTACGCGCAAGGCAACAATGAGGCGTTCGACGCCCTCTTGAAGCGCCATCAGGAGAAGACTTTCAATTATATTCTGAGGGTGGTGAAGAATGAGGATGTTGCAAACGATATATTTCAAGAGACGTTTGTAAAGGCCATTCTCACAATCAAGCAGGGTCGCTATACAGAAAACGGAAAATTTCCGGCGTGGATTTCCCGCATTGCCCATAATCTGATTATCGACTACTATCGTCAGGAAAAGTCGGAGAATATGCAGAGCACAGACCTCGATGAGCTTGACATCCTCAATAAGAAGGAACTCTGTGAAGGCACTATCGAAGACCATATCATATCGGAGCAGATACGCGAAGACGTTAAGATGCTTATCACCCAGCTTCCCGATCTTCAGCGCGAAGTTCTCACCATGCGCTATTACAAGAACCTATCTTTCAAAGAAATAGCGGAAAAGACCGGGGTTAGCATCAACACTGCGCTCGGACGAATGAGATATGCCATCATCAATCTCAGGAGAATAGCTGCCGAGAAAGACGTAGTGCTGACTCTCTGAATCACAGTTCCACAACCTTACAGGCAGGAGACAGACACCGATTAATAAGGTGTGTCTGCCTCCTGCCTGATTTTTCATGACATATCTACTTGCCCGGTCGCAATCGTTGGCCCCGGGCATATTATCGGGATGCACGCAGTTTCGATTCGCGGTATTGCACCGGCGTCATTCCGAAAGCGCTCTTAAACAAGCGGCCGAAATAAGAAAGAGACGAGAATCCGCAGGCGTCAACTATGTCGCCGATGCACATATCCAGTTCTGATTCCAGTAACACGCAAGCCCTCTCAAGCCGCATATCATTCACCCACTGGCTGAAACTCTTATCGAAGGAACGATTTATATACGACGAGAGATAAGTTCTATTTGTGCCTACTATTCCGGCGAGCAGACTGAGAGTGAGGGCCTTATTGCAGAAACCATTGTCCTTTATCCAGACATCCACCTTAGTGCGGATAAACTCGTCGGCATCTCTCGACTCGGAATGCTCTACCGGATTCTCGCTCGCATACTGCACTGGAACGAGGTGCAGAGCATAGTTCTGAAACGAGATGAAGATATACACAAACACGAAAATACCGACTATCAGGAGAATGGCTATCAGAAGCCTGCTGAACAGCATCACGAAGCCGAATGTGAAGCCAAACATGATGACGAGCCATGCGCTCGTATTTAGCCAGCGTATAAATGTTACCGTGGCATCGGCATAGTGCATCTCAAGCTGTCTGCGCATCTTGCGATAGGTAGACAGGAAAATATATGTCAAATCAAATGTCAGCACCAAAAACCACAATGCGAATATCGGCAGCAGCCATGCGAGAGTCGCGGCAGGGAATACTCCAACACATATCCACAGCAGCGATTCATAAAGAATGAAGATGACAATATATCTCTTCATTCTCGACCTCTGCATGAAGGAGGGTGATAGCAGGGTGATAAAGGGAATGCCGAACAGAAACATGACGGCGAAATAATATGAGAGATTCCATGCATCAGCCACGCACGGAGAGATACGGCGCAGGGGCACGAAAATGAAAAGCCCGATGCCAAGCGCAAAACAGAGGTAGCCGGTGGCAAGCAATACCCTCGCCCGGTCGTAGACCTTGTTGGCTTCAGCCACAGGCGGACGCATGAAGTAAAAACAGAGCGCGAGCACACCTGCGGTGACGGATGTGGCCACTAATGAATATTCATATACTTTATCAAGCAGTGTTTCCATGTGGAGTGATGCCGGAGCCGGAACGGGGTGATTTTCTCCTGCGAGACAAAGATACAAAATTTCTAACCATTACCATCGTCATATACATGGAACTTTCTGAAAAATCATCAAAATTGCCCGTTTTTATACTAAATAACGTAAATTTTACGATTATACTAATGCAATATGGCTCAATCTTACTATTTTTGCAGTCAAATTTGATTAATCAAGCATGAAGCGAATATTACAACATCTATCTTTAATCTTCGTGACGCTTTGCTGCATCACGACCCTGCCGGGTTGCCACGACGACAAGCCCGAGATAAATCCGGGTGAAGAAATCATCGACGATTTCACCGGCCCATATTATGAATTTATGCTCGGACAAGAGACCGAGGGACTTGGCGCCGGAGTGATCAGCATACTGATTCAGGGCCCCGACGGAACTGAGTTTGAACGCATCGCAACCCACAGTCGCAGCAATTCATCGTCGCAATTCAAACTCACCTCCGGTCTGCGCGAGGGCATCTACCGTCTGCTCGCCATCACTGCCGGCGGCGATCAGGATGGCGAGACCGAATTCGGACTCGGCAGCCGAATAAGTGTCACCTCATCAGGAATCTCCGTAATAGACGCCTACAATCCGCAGCTTGGATTCGCGGGTCGCGGCATTAAGGATGATCCTTACATCGTGTCGAGCCCGTCACACCTCTTTAATCTGATGATGGCTGTCAACGATTACGACAGCAACAGGCTCATCACCGCAGACACCTATTTCAGCCAGGTGCGAAATCTCGACATGAAATCGGTCTCCCGCAACTGTGATCTTGAATATGGCTGGCTTCCTATCGGCATGGATCCCAACATACCGTTTCGCGGTGTCTATCTGGGAGGGAATCATTCTGTCTCCAACCTTATGATAAAGCGTCCCGCATCTTCCGGTTTGGGGCTCTTCGGATATGTGATTGATGCCACAATCGACGGCCTGAAGATGAAAAACTGCACAGTGGAAGGTATGTATGGCGTGGGCTCCATAGCAGGTGTGGTACTCACCTCAGGCGAACGCACCCGAGGCAAAGCCTCGTTCACAAATTGCACAATCTCCGACTCGCAACTAAAGTGCCCCGACACGTCGGCAGCCATCGGCGGAGTGGTCGGAGCAGTCGACATGCACGCCATGAGCCTCGTGTCGTCATGCACAATCTCCAATTCCACACTATCGGGTGGCATGAATGTCGGTGGCCTCATAGGAGGCGCCGGGCTCTATTCATCGGTGACCGCAACAGATGTGGCATGCGAAGGTTCGCACATAAGCAGCAAATATTCGGGTGCAGGAGGCATCATAGGCTCGGCCGACACCCTTCAGGTGGTATCGGCACGCAACCTTTCTGAAATCAACGGCTCTCTCTCGAGCGATGCCTCAATGCCTCGCATCGGCACAGGAGGAATAGCCGGTGGCGCCGGATATGCTTGGCTCACAGCCTGCCGGAACTCCGCAGAAGTGAACGGTTGCGAAGGTGTGGGAGGCATCATAGGAAGCACGCGTGTGAAGGGAAGCGAAAAAGAGTCGTTTCTGTATAATCAGGCCTATCTGCGTCATTGCAGCAACACCGGCAACATCACAGGCAAGCGAATGGCCGGCGGCCTCGTCGGAGAGGCGCAGTCAGGCGTGGAATCCGGATATAACACAGGCAAAGTATCAGCCGAGGAGTATGCTGGCGGAATATGCGGCAATTCCTCGATAGCGGTAATCATGAACGCCGTAAACTCAGGAGAAGTGACTGCAAACAAGTATGTGGGAGGTGTTCTTGCCAAAACCACGTGGGGATCATTGGCCAACTGCCAGAATCTCGCTTCAGTCAGGGCCAACAGCGGCCCCTCGGGCGGCATTCTCGGACTGGGTGGCAACAACACAATGATTCACTATTGCTCGAATTTCGGAGTTGTTCAAGGCGCTGACCATAATGCCATCGGCGGCATTGTGGGGGAAATTGGCGATCCGCGCGAGTGGACTGCCCTCAACATCGTGGAGTGCGTAGTGGGCTCAATGGAGATAGCCATGTCTTTCATCGGCCCGGCCATCGCGGTAGTAGAGGAGACAGTGGAACTCGCCCACGGAGTTGAAATCACTATCAAAGCGATAGAGAAGATAGCCGACCTCGCACTGATGAGTGCTGACTATGCACTCTTCAGTTACGGGCTTCCGGAATTAATCTCGCCCGAAACGGAAGATGCACTGAAGATTGCAATGGAAGAGGGCGTGTATGACACATATTCTGAAATTGACTCCGAACTCTCGCAGCTGCGAAGCCGTATCTCAGTCTCAGCTCCCCTCTTTCCCTCAGCAAATTTCTCTCCATACGTCTCCGCGATAGAATCACTCACATCAGCATGTGCCGACGAAGAGACGAGCAACAGACTTCAGGAAGGCATCAACGAAGCGCGTGAAAAGCGAGGCGAGCAACTTGAGAAAGTGGCGAGAGCGCACGAGATAGCCCACACCGTGGTATCCGGGGTTGCGATTGCCGTAAGCACCGCCACATTCATCGCGGGCACAGTTGCATCGGGCGGAGCTGCCTCGGTGGTGCTTGTAGCCGGCACTGCCGCAGCCTTCGTGGGTGGCGCCAACGCGCTTGTCAAGACATGCTCTGAGTTTGAGAACAATGCCGTGGTAATCTCCCAGTGTGTCAATGCAGCTCCCGTTATCGGCAATTCGACAGAAATATCCTCCATAGCCGGAAAAATCTGCGATGGCGTTCAGATAAACGACTGCCTCAATACAGCAGACACTTCCGAAGGCTTGGAAGGTATCTTCATCGGGAAAGCCGGCCTGCACAATGAGATACGCCGCTGTGTCTCGGCTTCCGAACGGTCGATGCCATTTAACCCCTCCAACTATCACCAGTGCGTGTCGGCGAAAAAGGCCTCGGGAGATTCTTTCGATTACCCTGATATGAATATCACGTTAGTAGCCCCTGCCATTCTTTCCGACCCGGCTACTTATCAGCAGTTCGGAATAGAGATCGGCTCCGATAAGACATGGAACCTGCCGGAGGGTCTCCCCTGCCCCATTCCTGAAAAATCATGTTATCTCTGAATAAGAATATGAAGAAATACAGTTTTTATATCTTTCTCTTGCTTGGAGCGTTACTCATGGGGTCATGTTCCGATCATAACGAGTTGGAGCCGATAAAAGGCAATATTGAAGAGGCGGAAGGATCACGGGTGAGTATCTTCCATCTCCGCGACAATAATATCTCGGAATGGAATAAAAGCGACGATGTGCGGTTTACACTTGTAGATCCGGAGCGTCAGTTAAGTTACGAATTCAACGGAAGCATCTTGGCCAACCGGGAGTACGGCCGCAGGTTGCTGACATGTCGCCTCAATATCGGAGAGACATCTATTGCCGATGGCATCTACTATTTGAGTATTGAAGGAGTCGATCTTCCGGAAATCGGATTTCGCAAAGTGAGATTTGCCGATAATATAGGCACTGAAGATGACACTCCCGCTCTTCAATATAGCGATCTGGAAGGCTCCGGAACAGAGACCGATCCTTATATCATCGCTTCAGACGGCGACTTCCTCATCATGCTTTCATATCTTCTTGAAGACACATCGCATGCCTACGGTCGCTACTTCCTTCAGACGCGCTCTTTTGAGCTTCCCCGCCGCAGTCAGATTATCGACGGCAAGATGTGGGCCGCGGTGACTTTCTCCGGACACTATGACGGAGGCGGACACCGACTTCGCAACCTCATCTATCAGGGAGGCTCCGACCCTTCGGGCGACTCCGGCATAGGATTGTTTAAGGAACTGTATTCAGCCTCCATCGCCAATGTCACAGTCACCGGAGCACTTCTGACCAATGTTGCCTCAGATGCCGGAATCATAGCCGGACGAGCTTCAGGAACCTGTCTGATTGAAAACGTAACCGTCGACGGCACCATAGTGGCTGCCGGAAGCAATATCGGAGGAATAATCGGCTCTTCGAAAGACAAACTGACGATGAAGGACATCACTGTCAATTCACTGACGATCTCCACCACACCTGCATCCGGGGCATGCCTTGGCATGGCAGTCGGATACCATGAGAACGGTGATATCTCGATCGACGGATTCTCCAACCCGGACCATATTTTCTCATTATCGGGTGAAAATAATGTAGGGGGATTGATCGGGAAGGTTTATGCGCCGGGGAAGAGCGTAAGCATAGCCCGTGCTTCGGTCAGACATTCCGTAGACAGCGAATCGGCATCGGTGAAGATAATCCACGGCGCTACGAATGTAGGAGGCATAGTAGGTCACCTTTCAGAAGTAAATAATCTCATGCTCGAAGATGTTCAGGTCATGGCTCCCGTGACGGGAGAGAACAACGTGGGCGGTCTGGCCGGCTATTGCGGCAAGCCCTCGATAGCTATCATCAGAAATTGTCAACTCTCATCGGTGGTGAGCGGAGGCGAGAATGTAGGTGGCTTTTTCGGAGAAGTTGCTCTCAAACAGGGAGGCAAGATGGAATTCACCGGCACGGACAACGGGTCGCGGCTTGTGGTGAAATCGTCAGCTTCGGCAGAGATCTCAGGCAACATGAATGTTGGAGGCATCATAGGATATGTTGAGGGCAACAACGGAAAGATCAGTCTCTCCTCGCAAGTGGAAATAGCCTTGAATGTGAGCGGACTCGACCGCGTAGGCGGGGCTGTGGGTTCGGCACACAATGTTGAGATCACATCTGCCGACCGCCTGAATTTCACATCTGCCACCATGAAGGTGACGGCCAAAGACAAATGCGCCGGCGGAGTAGCAGGCTACGGCAGCGGAGTGTCGATCATCGGAAGCCTTCAGCTCGACCCGTTGAATTCGATTCCGGACGCAGCTCAAATTCCCATGACCTTTCACGGAGTGGTGACCGGCCCGACAGAAGCGGGTGGCATCATCGGGGTGATGGCGGGAGGCACAGTCAAGGGTATGGCCACATCAGCCGGTGTCACAGCGCAGGCTTCCACTGCCGGAGGCATAGCCGGAAAAGCCTCCGGCACGATTGAAGAATGCGCATTCAACGGTTCGCTTGCCTGTCCTAAGAATCAAGGTGGCATTGTGGGCTTCTGCACCGAAGCCTCAATCAACGTGAGCAAGTGTATCAACTACGCTCATCTAAGCAGCGCTGAAAACCTCGGCGGCATCATGGGCTATTACTATTCTCAACATGACTATTACGATCAGCAAAAACACTCCACCCTCCACATTGCCGAATGCTATAACCTCGGGGAGATATACGGTGGACTGGATGCAGCCGGAATCATAGCCCATGTAGAATATTCCAAGACAGACAGTGGCAGCACAGATCAGGTTGTGATTGAACAATGCGGCAACGGCGGCAAAATAACCGGCGTAGACACTTCAGGGCGAAACAGTGTGGGAGGCGTGGCCGGCTCCCTCAATTGTCATGTCGTTGTTGTGAAGAGATGTGCCAACACGGGCAAGATCAATTCCACCGGCGTTCAGAAGACTGTAGGGGGAGTAATAGGCAGAGCCGGATGCGAGAATGCCCTTGATATCATTGTGGAAGAGTGCATGAACGGCGGCGAAGTTGGCTCGGAAGCCAAATCTGTAAAGGTAGGAGGTGTAGTAGGCCATCTCGAAAATTCCCTGGCATTGGGCGACGCATCGCGGGTAAGAAACTGCTTGAACCATGGAAGCATCACGGTAGATCAGAAAGATGACACGGGAGGCATCGTGGGATATGTGGCAAGATTCGTGGATGTCAGCAAGAACTATAGTGAGGGAGATATCAGATACGGGAATGCCATCATAGGAACGCATAACCCCGGAACTACTTTCAGCCATTCCGACAATTACTATCTTAAAGGCACAGGGGGCGGCTGGCCGTCGTCAATAGCGATCAGTGACGCGCAGAGAAACCTCGAGGCGACATTCAAAGGGTTCGATTTCACTAATGTATGGTACATGACCAACGGAGAGGGCCCTGCCCTAAGGCAATGCCTTTTCAGAATTAATAAATGATGCAAGATGCCGACGATAAAAAAGTCGGCATCTTTTTTTACAAATTTATAATATGAGAGCCGGATCTTACGTTAATAAAGTGAACTCATCAATACAATCTGCCTATGACAAACGATTCTACTACTATTTTGTCATCCACATCTAATCATACGTCTATGAAATCACCGAGAAAGGCATCAATTGAAATGATCCGTCAGTTTGCAAGAACTTGCATTGTGATCAACGACATGAGCTTCAAGATGATGATGTCAAACTGAAAAAACAGCACTCCTCTTGCGGGGAGTGCTGATGTTTTAATATATAGGCACAATTACCTGCGTCGCATCCTCACAACGTTCTCTACATGATGAGTGTGAGGAAACATATCGACGGGTTGCACATCGGTCACTTCGTATGCTGCATCCATAAGGGCCAGATCTCTCGCCTGAGTAGCGGGGTTGCAGCTGACATAGACTATTGTCTCCGGAGCCGCCTGCAGTATCACTTTCACCACATCCTCGTGCATTCCGGCCCGCGGAGGGTCGATGATCATGACGTCGGGATGACCATTCCGGGCGATGAATTCCTCCGTGAGGATATCCTTCATGTCTCCGGCATAGAAAACGGTATTGTCTATTCCATTTACGGCTGAGTTGAGGCGAGCATCTTCAATAGCGGGCTCCACATATTCCACACCCACTACCTTCGAGGCTCCGCGCGCCACGAAATTGGCAATCGTTCCGGTACCGGTGTAAAGGTCATAGACAAGAGGACGGTTTTCATCGGTCATCACTCCATATCTCGTGGCCTCTTCTGCCGAGAGTTCACTCTCAGGGGCAAGCCCGGCAAATTTGCGGGCCACTTTGTAAAGTTCGTAGGCCTGACGCGAGTTTGTCTGATAAAACGACTTGGCATTCACCCTGAAACGTAGTCCTTCCATCTCCTCCTCAATATAATCAGAACCGCTCCAGACCTTAATCTCCTGATCGGCGATGGTGTCGTTCACTTTCAGATTCACCACATAGAGGAGCGATGTGATCTCAGGGAAATTATCCTGCAGATATTGCATCACCATACCGATTTTGTCAGAATCGTCTTCTCCAAACTGAACACAGACCATACACTGGCCGGTAGATGCTATTCGAATCATCAGATTGCGGAGCAATCCTTTGTTTTCCTTCAGATTATAGAATGAAAGACCGGCTTTTCCGGCAAAATCATAAATGCCGTTGCGAATCCTGTCGCCCAGGCTGTCCTGAAGATGACACTCTTCTATGTGAAGCACCTTATCGAATGCACCCGGAATATGAAACCCGAGCGCATCAGGAGAATCGTCAAACACTTTTCCGCTCTTCACGTCTTCCCAAGTGCGCCATTTCTTGTTGGAAAAGGTATATTCCATCTTGTTGCGGTATCGCCAGATGTCGCGGCTGCCCAAGGCGGGCATGACTTCCGGAATCGCTATCTTCCCGATGCGGGTGAGGGCGTCTACCACAGTCTGACGCTTGCATTCCAACTGCTTTTCGTATGGTATATGCTGCCATTTACACCCGCCACAGATGCCGAAATGAGAACATTGTGGCTCTACTCTCCATACCGACGGAGTCACAAGCCTCTCTATGTGTCCCTCGGCAAAAGAATGCTTCTTGCGGTCAATCTTGATGTCTGCCACATCGCCGGGGGCACCGTAAGGTATAAAAACTACTATTGCGCCCTCATCTTCGGGACGCATCTTCACACGCGCCAGAGCCTTTCCTTCAGCGGCGAGCGCTGTGATCTCCACATTCTCGAGGAGAGGTAGATATTTTGGTTTCCTTGCCATGATTTACAATACGATATGATAGTTCTCAAGAAACGCGACGGTGCGCGCTATGTAATCTTCCATCACCACATCTTCCTCAACGAAAGGAAGTTGGCTGCGATAATCCTCCATCACCCTCTCTATCACCGGCGACGACTTCAGGGGGCGCCTGAAGTCTATTCCCTGAGCGGCATTCATGAGTTCTATGGCGGCAATATACTGCAGGTTTGAGATTATGCTGTGCAGTTTGGTGGCAGCGTTAGCTCCCATCGAGACGAGATCTTCCTGACCATTGCTGCTGACGATGGAGTCGCAACTTGCCGGCCAGGCATACATCTTGTTTTGGCTCACCATAGAGGCTGCCGAATATTGGGGAATCATAAATCCGCTGTTGAGTCCGGGTCTTGCCACGAGAAATTCCGGCAGTCCCCTCTTGCCGAGAATTAACTGTGCTACCCTTCGCTCGGAGATGTTGCCAAGTTCATGCAGCGCCACGCCCATATAGTCGAAGACGAGGGCAAGCGGCTCACCGTGGAAGTTTCCTCCCGAGACAACGAGGTCTTCATCCGGGAATACAGTAGGATTGTCGGTCACTGAATTAATCTCTATATGAAGCACTTCCGTCACATGATGCATAGCATCTTTCACGGCACCATGCACCTGAGGTATGCAGCGGAATGAATATGGATCCTGCACATGCTCTTTCTCCCTCTTTATTATCTCGCTTCCGGCGAGAATCTTTCTGAAGATAGCGGCTGTCTCGATCTGTCCGGCGTGTGGACGCACCCTCTGAATGCACTCCCAGAAGGGTTCAATACGGCCATCGTAGGCCTCGAGGCTCATCGCTCCGAAAAGATCGAAACAATTCACGAGATGCCAGGCATCGATCAGCGCCTTGATGCCGTTGGCGCTCATGAACTGAGTACCGTTGAGCAGCGCGAGGCCTTCTTTTGATTTCAACCTTATCGGTTGCCATCCGAATTTGCGAAGTATCTCGGCACCCGACATCTTCTCGCCCTTATACATCACGTGCCCCTCACCAATCAGAGGCAGGAAAAGATTGGCGAGTGGTGCGAGGTCGCCCGAGGCTCCGAGCGAACCCCGGTCGTAGACTATAGGAAAGATATCGTTGTTATAGAAGTCAATTATTCGGTTTACGGTCTCTACCTGAACTCCGCTATACCCCATAGAGATGGCATGAGCCTTGAGCAGAAGCATCAGTTTCACCACAAGAGAGTCTACCGGCTTTCCTACGGAGCAGGAATGACTCTTGAGAAGATTCTCCTGAAGGGTAACCAGATCGTCGGGCGCTATGTGGCAGTTGCACAGCGAGCCGAACCCGGTTGTCACGCCATAGATGGGCACAGTGTTTTCATCAGTCTTTGTGTCGAGGAAGTCGCGGCAATGCTGAATCTTCTCCCTTGCCTCTTCAGAGAGAGTGAGACGAGCATTGTCTAAAAGGATTTTTTCGATCAGCCCGTATGTCAGCCGGCTGCTTCCTATCGCGTATTCAGTCATCTTTTCCATAATCATACAAATAGATCAGGCAGTTATGAATCGAAAAGCACTTTGCCTTTGGCAATAGTAGTCTTCACGCAGTTCATACCCAAATAATAGGGCAGCATATTGATATTGTCGAAGTTAAGAATCACGAGGTCGCCGTCCTTGCCCGGTTGCAACGACCCCTTGCGGTCGGCGAGCGCACACGCCGCAGCGCCGTTGATGGTGAGCGCGGTGATTACTTCTTCCACACTCATCTTCATGTAGATGCAGGCGAGCGCGATTGTGAGGGGAATTGAGCCAGAGAAGCAGCTGCCGGGATTTAGGTCGGTGGCGAGGGCCACAGCACATCCGGCATCTATCATCTTCCGGGCCGGAGCATATTCCTCCTTCAACGCGAAGGCTGTGAGCGGAAGCAGTGTGGCCACAGTATCTGACGCGGCCAGCCTGCATATACCCTCATCGCTTACGTGCAGGAGATGATCCGCACTCGTGGCACCAAGTTCGGCAGCGAGTTCTGCGCCTCCGAGCGGTACTATCTCATCGGCATGGAACTTGAGCCTATAGCCCATTTTCAGGGCCGCCTCCATCAACCGGAGGGAATCTTCGAGTTCAAACACATTCTTCTCGGTAAATACATCGCAGAATTTAGCAGCCTTCCTGAATTTTGGAAGCATTTTCTCTATGATGAAGTCCACATATTCCGAGGTTCTGCCCTCGAACTCGGACGGCACGGCATGAGCTCCCATAAAAGTAGGAACGATCTCAATGTTGCGTTTGGCAGCCAATTCACCGATAGCGGCGAGCATCTTTGCTTCTGAATTGAAATCAAGACCATAACCGCTCTTAACCTCGGCGGTAGTGACTCCCATAGAGATCATACGGCCGATAAGCCACGAGGCATTCTCCACAAGATCTGACACACTGCAGCGGCGCGTGGCCTCGACCGTATTGCGGATGCCTCCCCCATTATTCATGATCTCCATGTAGGTTGCCCCTTCAAGACGGGAGCGGAACTCATCTGCACGGAAGCCTCCGAACACGCAATGAGTGTGGGAATCTACAAATCCCGGAAGCACCACCCTTCCCCGGGCGTTGATTTCCCTGAATGTAGTGCCGTGGCCGAAGAGTGAATATATGCTGCGCAGCGGATTGCTGTTGCCGACATATCTTATCACGCCGTCTTTTATGAGAATGGCGCCGTCTTCTATCACGTTGAGCCTCTTCATCCCTGCCCCTCTCACGGCTTTATTGCCAAGTGGAGTGACGATTGTGGCATGCTTTATATATAGATTTGACATTGATTTTAATTTGGAATTTAGAATTTGGAATTTAGAATTGCTTTAGATTTTCAATGTGCAATCAGAAACCATTCAGATTGATCAGAGGAGAGAACGGAGCATCTCATCGTCGGCTAAGAAAGGCTCGGTGATGATGAAGCCGTTGTCGGCCTGCGTCTCGTTCCATTCTTTCACAGTGCTCATGGCATTGGGATTTCGCGCCCAGCTTCTGCGTGCCACTCCTCCCATCACGTCCCAGAGCATGGCTTTGGTCAGTATCTCGTCTACCCTGTCGGAGCCGTCACAAATCATGCCGAATCCTCCATTGATAGATTTTCCTATGCCTACGCCGCCACCATTGTGGAGTGCCACAAGGCTCATGCCACGCGCACAGTTGCCGGCGAAGCATTGCACAGCCATGTCAGCCATCACGTTCGATCCATCCTTTATGTTGCTCGTCTCGCGGAAAGGCGAGTCGGTACCGCTCACATCGTGATGATCGCGTCCGAGCATTATCGGCCCTACTTCACCTTTACGCACCATATCGTTGAACTTCAACGCAATTTTCAGGCGCCCCATGGCGTCCTGATAGAGGATACGGGCCTGAGTTCCCACCACAAGGGCATTCTTCTCAGCGTCACGAATCCATATCCAGTTGTCCATATCCTGCCCTCGCCTGTCTTTCGGAATGCAGTCCATAGCGGCCTTGTCGGTCTTTATGAGGTCTTCGTGCTTTCCGCTGAGGCATACCCATCTGAAGGGGCCATAGCCATAGTCGAAGAGCATCGGCCCCATGATATCTTCCACGTATGAGGGCCAGATGAATCCGTCTTTCTCGTCAACACCGTTTTTGGAAAGTTCTTTCACACCGGCGTCATACATGGCTTTCATGAAGGAATTGCCGTAGTCGAAGAAATACGTGCCACGCTCCACGAGAGTCTTAATTGCGCGATAATGCCTGTGGAGTGTCTGATCTACAAGACGGCGGAATTCCTCGGGGTTATCCTGAAGCATCCTCGTGCGCTCCTCGAAAGAGATGCCGGCCGGACAATAGCCGCCTTCATACACGGCATGACACGAGGTCTGGTCGCTGAGCAATTCTATCTTCTTGTCATGGCTCACGGCATATTCAAGCAGATCCACGATATTGCCGTGATAGGCAATCGACAGGGGGCGCTTTTGTGCAAGAGCCTCATCGGCAAGGCGGAAAGTCTCGGCAAGGTCATCGCATACTATCTGCACCCAGCCCTGCTTGCGGCGAGTCTCGATGCGCGATTCATCAACTTCTGCCACTATCGAGACAGCACCGGCTATGTCGGCAGCCTTAGGCTGAGCGCCGCTCATGCCCCCGAGCCCTGAACTTACGAAGAGATGGCCACGGAGATCGCCGTCTTCAGGCACGCCGAGCTTCATGCGGCCGGCGTTCAGTATGGTGTTGAAAGTGCCGTGAACGATTCCCTGAGGGCCAATATACATCCATCCGCCGGCTGTCATCTGCCCGTAGTTGGCCACACCCATCTGCATCGCCTCATGCCAGTCGTGCAGATTGTCGAACATGCCCACCATCATGGCATTTGTGATGATGACTCTCGGCGCATCCGGACGCGACGGGAAGAGCCCGAGCGGATGCCCCGATTCCACCACGAGGGTCTGGTCTTCGGTTAGATTCTCGAGATATTTCTTTATCAGGCGATACTGAAGCCAGTTCTGACACACTTGCCCCGTCTCGCCGTAAGTGACAAGTTCGTAGGGATAAAGGGCTATGTCGAAACTCAGATTGTTGTCGATCATCACCTGAAAAGCTTTTCCGGCCAGACATTTTCCTTTATATTCGTCAACCGGTTTTGCCTTCAGATCGCCCTCGGGGCGCCATCTGTAGGCATATATGCGTCCTCGTGTGCGCAGTTCTTCAAGAAACTCCGGGGCCGCCTTCTCATGAAGTTCTTCGGGAAGATAGCGCAGGGCGTTCTTGAGAGCGGTCACAGTCTTTTCAGGAGTCAGCGTATAGACGCGGTTTGGAGCCCTCCTTATGCCATTCTCAAAGCAGGGATCTTCGGGCCATTCGGCCGAAAGAAGAATTCTATTGTCGGTCATTGATCGAGTCAGTTATAGTATTTTGTCAATGTTTTTACTCCCCACTCCTAAGCCAATCACAAAATTAATGAAAATTTGCAATATGACAATAAAAATTTCAAATAAAAAATTGTTACTTTACTCTGACTCTGCGCAGAAGAAGAGCAAAGACTCCCTACGCTGTGTATCAAGCTGCTGAGGAGTCTTTATTTTCATTACTATTTAATGATGAAAATGGATGTGAGAAATTTCTGATGTTATTTATTCATCGGGCGATGTATACTCTCAATTATCGTTCTTGTTCTCTTCCGGATCTTTATATAGAGAGGTGAAAACTAATTTGTAAGCATCCATCTCTTTTGTTCCTTTTACTTTATCCTGATCATCATATACATTGGTCTCAACTGTAATTGCTTCATCTGTTGCCGTAAGGTTAAACCAATATCTTTTCCCCGGTTCTATTTTTGTGTTAAAATTGTCGATGGTAATTGTATATCTATCAGGTTTTGTGATTGCTGCGTCAGTGCTATAATAGGAACTTTCTGCGCCATTATTAAACACGTCTATTGTCAATTTATCAATTGTTTCGGTATTGCCAATTCTCTGTCCAATTCTTGGGGTTACGACTGCATAAAACTCGTATGTTTCTCCATTATTCAAAGGTAAATTATTTCCCCCCATATAATTTATCTTATGTGTGGTCTTATGTGAAAGCACTGTAGTTTTCGGGGGATCAATTGGATTGAGTGGATGTTTTGGTGGATCTGTTTTAAAGTTTTCCTGTAAGTAATACCCATCAGACTCATTCCCTACTACAGAAAAATAGTTAAATCCATATATGAAAGCAGTCATATCATTAGAAGATGTTGTAAACACCATATCAGAAGGTCCGGTGAATAGAGGTTGTCCTGTTTTGTTTTGTAAGGTAACCCTTATTATAGCATTAAAATGTTTAAAATGCAAATCAGGAATTACGTCATCTTCCTCCACTTTGACTATGTCATACATGTGCAGCATAAAGTACATGTGTGAAAGGGCTGTAAATGAAGTGGGATCATTTACTATCTTTTGATCATAAAGAGAACTTGCAGCTTCATATGAAATTACATTTGTTGAACCTTCAGCAACATCTTTTTTATTGGCAGGATCGGCAAATCCTTGGACCGCAAGCAATATATCTCCCGCCTTGACAGGAAACTCGGAATACTCTGAATTTTTTAAAGATTCAAATGTCGCGGTTTTCCCCGAAATATCAGTTAGATACAAATAAGGAGTTATTTTTTTATCATAATGAGTTTCTGAAAATCTTGTAATATTAAAAAGCTTAATATAATCACTTTCATTACGATCTTTATATTGAAGCTCTTGTACCCATAATAATTCCTCTCTTGAAGGATCCTCATAATCACCATATTTTATAATGGCACGAGTCGCATCAGAATCAGGCAGCGATGCTTTCACAGAAAGCACTTTTTTAGACGATTGATTTTCTTGTGGGCTATCAGACTGACAGCTCCACAATGTCATCACCATAGGAATGGTAATTGCTATTGTCTTTATCTTCATTTTACTCATAATTTTAAAAACCCCATCTTCCTCCATTTCCAAAATCCGGAGCGCTTGCACAAAGTATCGGAAGTTCATTATTAACGTTAATTACCTCGAAACTAGGCTTAACATAAGGCTTTTTTGCTTTTTCCTTGTTCATAATCTTATGTTATTTTGTTTTATTGTCTTTTTTTCTGCTACAAAGATAAACATTTTATCCCAATTTTCCTAAATATCCTTACGAAAATTTTGTTTTCTTAATGCGACATTTTCAACTTAACATAATTTTCAAGCTACATTATCTCATCAAGATATGTTTCAATTTTGAATGTCAAATTATGCAAAAGCCGAATAGCGCCCAAGCCAGCGACCCCATCGTGCTTTAAAATTTATGAGAGTGGCTCAAAACTGACTCTATATCTTCAAGACGGAGTCGCAGAAGTGCAAAATGCTTGATCTATGCGTGACCATCAAAATTGTTTTATACGAGTATCTTTCAGAAAGACGTTGCATAAGCTTCATTTCAGTAGGCTCATCAAGCGATGCGCTGATTTCGTCGAGCAAGAGGATGGATCCTGAGCGCAGAAGTCCCCGTGCAATCGCGATGCGTTGAGCTTGCCCTTCACTAAGGCCGTCGCCGTGCTCGCCACATGGTGTGTCTAACCCTAAATCCAAATCAAACACAAAATCAGCAGCGGCAGCATGAAGAGCCTCTCTCATTTCCTCTTCGGAAGCATCATGCTTGCCAATCTGGAGATTGCTCCGTATGGTGCCGCTAAGCAGACTGTTGCCTTGGGGAACATAGACAATGTCTTTTCGTGTGGCAGCCGAAACGGTATATTCCATTTTCTTCCCATCCTCAATTCTAAAAAGCCTAATCTCTCCTTCCCGTGGAGTCAACAGACCAAGTATTAGCCGAAGAAGAGTGCTCTTTCCAGCTCCTGTCTCGCCCATGATTGCTGTTTTACTTCCCGGGAGGAATGTATAGTTAAACTTCTCAAAAATATTCTCCCTCTTTTCCTGATATGAGAACGATACATTTCTCAACTCTATTCCCAAGGGGAGGCGTTTGCTATCCGACTCCGCGCCGGAAAATTCGAATTCTGACGGCATTCCCTCTATTTCCTCCAGACGTGAAAAGGCGGTCTGGGATTGAATCAAACCGGGAAACAATCTGGCCAGCTCTGCCATCGGACGTTGTATTTGGCCTGCAAGTTGTAGATAAGCCGTCATCATGCCGAAAGTAATCGTGCCATTGCGAAGGCCTGCAATGCCCCAAAGGAAAGCTGCAAGATAGCCTGATTGGAATCCAGCTATCACAGTAGTCCGTGAAAAAACCGTAAGGTTTGATCGTTTGCGTATAAATGTGTATCTGTTTTGAAGTAGAGTTGTGATGTTTTCAATCGTTTTCTTTGTATAGTTGCAGGTGAGGAGTAGAATGCGGTGGTGCAAACTTTCCTGCATACTTTCTTGCAGACGGCTTTCAATCTCGCGTATTTTGTCGGTCAGAAGTTTTGTCTTGCGAAAAAACACTTTCCCTGCAAGCATGAAAATTGGCAATATTACTGTCAATGCTATGGCAAGCAAAGGACTGAAATAGCAAAGGAAAATGAATGCACCTGCAAACTGCACAAGAGCGATTATAATCGTAGGCACAGTGCGACAAAGGTATTCCGCAGCCACACGGCTGTCTTCAGTGATTCGCGACAGGAGATCTCCTGAATGGTATATCTCCATGCCATTCCACTCAGCATTAAGAGTATGGCTGAAAAGTCGCCGTTGAATATTATTTCTCATTTCAGATTCAGCCAGATCTGTCGTGCGGTTACCTACTGCTGAACATAACAGCTCAATGATAATTGCCCCGATAAGGCCTGCCACACAAGAAATGAGATTCCCCTCCGATGCCCCGGTAGCTAAATCCACAGCACGCTTACTTAGCGCAACAAATCCTAAGCCGGTCAATACGCGAATAATTCCGCAGATGGCACTCAATGTGATCCTCCAGCGAAACCCACGCGACATTTCTATCAAATATCTAATCATTTTTTGCCCGATAAATCTTTGATTATCCCCTTTAAGCCCATCTTTAATAATCTAAAATAAGTCACCGATACAATTTTAGAATCAATGGTAAACTTAGACATATAGCGCGATGTAAGAGTTTTCAAGGAGCTTATTTTTCTAACAAAGTATCTCTCCGAGATTTTTCGTTGTTTTCGTTTTGTTCTCCCGAAATTCCCTTCCTTAATGATTAAATCAAGAATATGGGAAGCACGTCTTTCATATCGCGGGGAGTAGAAGGGACATTCCTTTTCCGGCAATCCTATTAGGGTCACTGCGATTGGCGTGAATGAGCACCATCCTCTATACAAATTGAAATCCTTTAGCAATTTCTCAAGTCTATCTACGTCTATTTCCTTGAAGTGCTTATGAAGCAGTATTACCCAGTCGCAAACCTGCCTGACTCCTATTCCACTTCTTAAAAAATGAAGGTAGAGATGCATAAATACGAATACGACGTCAAATATGGGAGTGGGGACAAAGATTTTCTCCCCTCCAATCTCTATCGTCCTTGCATACTTTAGATTCTCATGGCTGAAATGCTGAAACTTGAGGTTTGATTCCTTTGAGGGTAGTTCCCCGGCTATCCTATGCAGCTCTATTCTGACCCCTTGATAAAAACATCCGTAGTGTTTTGCCTCCTTGACAAACTTTTCCTCACTCACCCACCCATAATCTTTGGACATCCAATAAGAATTCTGAAAATTCTTTTCTCCGACATAAAGATCGATGTCGCCACATTGACGCAACGTCGGATCGGGATATGCTTGGGCATAGGCCTGTCCTTTCAGGAGAATAGCCCTAATTCCTTTTGCCGAAAGTTTAGCGCATGATTCAGCCACCACAGAATTTAGAAGTGAATGTGTCTGTCTGTTACGTTCAATTATCGAGTATGCCTTGAAAATCCATTCTTTCGGAGGTCGGTATTCATCTTGCAGACGCAACGCCGCATCAAAGACTAATGGTCCTACTGTCTGCTGCATGGCTAATTTGCCGATCTCATTCCAGTCAAGGGGCAAAACATCTAATGGCGGACACTTTTCGGGAGTCTGCCATAAAGATGCTCTGATCAGAGCAAACATTTCTCTGACCGGAGATGAAGAAACAACAGTTTCCTTCATGCGGAGGGTGTTAATATTTCCTTCCAACCATTCAATATTTCAGCCACATCTGCTTTCGCTATAGTATCCTCAACATCGTATTCTTCACAGAGTCGCTCAGCAAGCGAATCAACTGTGAATTCACCCATGTGTCGAGCTTCTTCCCATAGCCAAGCAGCAGTTTCATTCAAAACCAGGAGTTTGCCAAAATCTACAGTTCCTAGTCCCTCTCCCACTATTACCTTCTCTCCGCATACTTCGCGAAGTTCGAATCCATCTTTTATTCTCATATTCTCCTATAAATAGCTAATAAGTATCTTCTGAAAGGACGAAGGATATACCAAAGTTTTGCATTCAGCCGTCTCCTTCTTCCATACAGATAGGTTTTGTTGCCTTCTCCATCCACGATATGTGTTACCAACCCCTTGATGTCACAGACACTGCAATACTCCACTCCCCTCAAGTTTCCATCGCCCATTAAAGTCACTCTACCATGAGATATCCCAATAATTCTATGAATTACATATCTTCTTTCATCAACCCATGCCAAAACGATTTCACCTATCTTTGGCTCTTCAGGCTTCTGCAAGATTACACTTTCCTTCCCACCTACTATAAAAGGGAGCATACTGGTACCCTTCACCGGTAGAGTAACGCTCAATCCTTCATCAAGCAGCTTCAAAACTTCATTTAAGACCTCTTGATCATTCATTTTGTTCTGAGGTTATGACTACACAGCAAATGTCAGCAGCCTCCTTATCCGGCCGGCATTCCAAACTCCAGATTGGTACTTGAGTTGCCAATTCGTTTTCTGTCACATGCAGACCATCCGCTATCCTCTTCTCCCATCGTTTACCGCTAATGCTCGCCACCAAAGCAGCATAAGACTGAATACCACCCAATCTACTAATCTTATTGTGAGATGCCTGACTCAGCTTGACGATTCCACCCAAGGGATAATTCACATTCAGATAGCAAGGTGTCTTGCCGCTCCAAGGCGAGCCATACACTTTTATACTTCCATCATCCAATATTCTCACTACTGGATTGTCATCATTCACTAATTCCGTGCCTTCCACGTTTTCCAGCCATAAACTTGCATGTGTACTTTTACCGGTGCCACTTGGTCCGAGAAACATATATCCTTTCCCCTCAAAGCTGACGGCTGCCGCATGAAATAAGACAGTCTTTTTGTCGGCTGTGGCAAGAGCAAACATTACCATCAATGCATTGTCGATAGTTGCCTTCTTGAAGAGGCCGCTTGTTATGAGCTTCCCCTCCAGATACTCTCTGCCACAGACTAAACATCCACCGGAAACCTCACCCCATTTAAATTTAAAGACAGGGCTTCCTTCCGCCGTTTTGCCGCAGATGATAGATTGTCCTTCCTCCTCTTGCGTAAGTTCTTCTGAATATGCTGGAGCAAAGCCATTTACCATGCTTAGAGTGAAGACGCATTTTTTAGGAAGTGAATCATCAGAGACTTCAAAGGGCATATAATTACCCATCAGCCTCCAATCTTCATTGTCGGCTGACACGCAAAATACATGTCCGGCTATTTCAAAATCTTTGGTATCTATCATAAAAGGAAGTTCAAGGAGTGATTTCGATGCAAAGTTAATATTTTCTTCCTAAATAATGCTTAAAAACCTTCATAGATGCGACAATTATCAAAATTTAACTCTAAACGGTCCTGAGACTGCATTAAATAGAAGGCTTCCGTCAGGCAAATACTGAATTACTGCATAAGCACCATTGCCGCGATTGTTTTTGCCGAATGATACACGATGGCGTGTGGCGCCTGTCTTCCAGTCCATGCCGGTTACTACCCATCCATCATTGTCGTATCCATTGACAAACACTATCTCTGACGGCACACTGACTGAAGGAATCATACTGATGGAGCTGACATCATCTCGTGTCCATTTGCTTTCCCACTTGTTTTCCTTCACATTCCATCTGACGCATTCCGCTCCTTTTGGGCCTGGTGTCAACGGACCAATAGCCAAAACTCCTACCACTTTGTCAGAGATTATTTCCGTGGCAGCATCAATGTTATTCACAACAAAAGCATCATAACCACCCGCTACTACCGATTGCTCCGATTGAATCCATTCAGTCTCTGAAGACAGACCGCAAGAAACCTCAAACGCGTCTGCAAGACGCGGATTAGACGGATCTTTCGCCTTGGCATCAGCCGGAATCTCATCACGCCAGAAAGCTACGATTTTCATTCTCTTTGCACCATCTGTAATGACCACGAGTTTATCCTCCTCATTTCCAAAACCCATTAAAGTTGGAGTGGACCCCGTGCCATATCCGTGCTTGATGGCAGGAGCCTCGGGACCTCCATCGTATGTAGCACTCCAAGCTCCATCAGACTCCTTATCTGAGATAACTCCATTTTTGCAGATAAGCTTACGCATGATTCCCTTCCCTCCGGAAACGGTGCTGTTGCTCGCTACATATACCCCTCCATTCTCATCATTTGAAATGGAATTGGTGAGTATTTGGTCATCACCAAATGGATAAGAATCGATGATACCGGACAATGCTCGGTCAACAGTCACCAATCCACGTTGAGATGCCACCAACAGATACCCGTCATAGCTCATAGACACTCCCATAATAGTATAGGATCCAAAAATATAAGGAGTCATATCTATCTGTCCGTTAAGTTGGATACCCTTAGAAGGGTCTGTTTTGTCAATCAGACTATAGACTGCGATAATTCTTCCGGCATTTACATATATATTGTTGTCACGATCGCAAAGCACATAGTTTCCATTCGCAATTGACATCTGTGGCATAGCACCCAATATATCTTTGACAGCAGTTTCAAGTTCAGCGATTGATGAGTAATTGGCTGTCAATTTCTCAAGATCTTCTTTTGTCCGCATTGTGGTTCCCGGCATGGCTGCCTCTGCCACTTTCTTGAAATCTCCATTTGAGATCTTTATATATGAAACCCTATCGCTTCCAACACCCCACATATAATCTGAAGATGTAGAAGCAATAGTCATAAGGTTTACAGGTCCGCTCCAACTTGATTCACACTCATCCGGATTTATATTATATATTCCATCTTTGACTGCATACGGAAATGCATCAGTCTGTGCTGAATTGAAATGAGTGATGCTGTAAACGCTGCGTGCAAGCCAAGGATTATCTACAGGTGTGTTATACAGCGACAAAGGCTTGTCTATACTCTCATCAGGAATGTCATTCCCATCATTATGGCAACTCATGAAAAGTATTGACATCCCTATAGCAGTCCATGCCATTGTTCTATTAAAATGCATTCAATTATAGTTTTTCTTGATTTATACTTTTTCTGTTACAAAATTACTATATTTTCAGGCTAAATCCAATTTTTTAATGCGACAATTTCATCGTGAAGATACGACATAACTTCTCAATGTAAAATTATGCGACATTTTGAAATGTAGACATGTTACAAATCTTAATGTTTCTTCTATTATCCGATCTTGAGGCTTTCTCATCGATGGATAATCTTTTAAAGAACGATCTTAATCAAGACACTAAAATATAATTAGTTATACCTTTACACAAGAACTTTTGATTTCACGAAACTTTATTTTATTTGGTAATGTGGGAAATATGATTTATCTTTGCATTAGAAATTTCTTATATAACCTACAGACATGAAGAACCGAAAATTTCTGCTTACCACTCTCGCTACACTGTCAATGCTCCCGGCAGGGGCTGCGGTAAACGACCTCGTGATCAAGACAAACAAACCGGGGGCGCCTATCCAGCCTACGATGTACGGTATCTTTTTTGAAGACATCAACTATGGTGCCGACGGCGGCCTTTACGCCGAACTTGTCAAGAACCGCTCGTTTGAGTTTCCCCAGACTTTCATGGGTTGGAACACTTTCGGCAATGTCAAAGTGATGGACGACGGCCCCTTCGAGAAGAACCCGCACTATGTGCGCCTCGGCAATCCGGGCCATGCTCATAAGCACACCGGACTCGAAAACGAAGGCTTCTTCGGCATCGGAGTCGAGAAAGATCACGAATACCGATTCTCGGTTTGGGCCAGGACAGTAGACGGAGATAAGGCCAAAATCCGAGTTGAACTTGCTGATGATGACTCTATGGGCGAAAGCCAGGCATTCACGAAGCAAGAACTTGAAATCACGGGTAAGGAATGGAAGAAATATACCCTCACCTTAAAGGCCGGCAAGACCGACCCGAAGGCGACCCTCCGCATCTTCCTGCTGAAGCCGGAGGTGAGCGTGGATCTCGAGCATGTATCGCTATTCCCAGTAGATACATGGAAAGGACATGAGAACGGCATGCGCAAAGACCTCGCCCAGAAACTCGCCGACCTGAAACCCGGAGTGTTCCGCTTCCCAGGCGGCTGCATAGTGGAGGGAACTGACCTTGATACGCGTTATCAATGGAAAAACACCGTTGGCCCGGTAGAAAACCGTCCACTTAACGAAAACCGCTGGCACTACACTTTCCCGCATCGTTTCTTCCCGGACTATTTCCAGTCTTACGGCCTCGGTTTCTATGAATTCTTCCTGCTGAGCGAGGAGATCGGAAGCGAACCGCTGCCTATCCTCAGTGTAGGACTCGCGTGCCAGTTCCAGAACAATGACCCGGCAGCCCACGCCCACGGAGAGGAACTGCAGCAATATATCGACGATGCGCTCGACCTCATAGAGTTTGCCAACGGCTCAACCGACACCGAATGGGGCGCCCTGCGCGCCGAGATGGGTCATCCCGAACCGTTCAACCTCAAGTATATCGGTATCGGCAACGAGCAGTGGGGTCCGGAATATCCGGAGCACCTCAAACCTTTCCTCGACGCGATTCGCAAGAAGCATCCGGAGATCAAGATTGTCGGCTCATCGGGCCCTGACTCAGAGGGCAAGCAATTTGACTATCTGTGGCCTGAGATGAAGAAACTCAACGCCGATCTCGTAGATGAGCATTTCTATCGTCCGGAGCAGTGGTTTCTGGAGCAGGGACGCCGTTACGACAATTATGACCGCAAGGGGCCCAAAGTGTTTGCCGGCGAATATGCCTGCCACGGAAAGGGCAAGAAGTGGAACCATTTCAATGCCGCGCTTCTTGAGGCAGCTTTCATGACCGGACTTGAGCGCAATGCCGATGTGGTGCACATGGCCACCTACGCTCCCCTCTTCGCCCATGTGGAAGGCTGGCAGTGGCGCCCCGACATGATATGGTTTGACAATCTCGAGTCTTATCCCACGTGCAGCTACTACGTGCAGCAGCTATATGGCACCAACAAGGGCTCTAACGTGCTTCCGCTCACGATGGACGGAAAGACCGTAGCCGGCGATGCAGACCAGAACGGACTCTTCGCAAGCGCCGTGATCGACAAAGACAATAATACCTACATTGTAAAGGTAGCGAACGTGTCTGACGAGCCGCAGCAACTCAATCTGAAATTTGACGGGATGAAGAAGGCCACCCTTGCCGGAGGAAAGGAAGTGACCCTGCATTCAGACGTAGCGACAGCGGAAAACAGCCTCGAGGCTCCTGATGCCGTCAAGCCGGCGGAGAAAACAATCGATGCGTCGGGCAATGCTTACAGCACCACGATCGGACCGAAGACATTTGCAGTATATACATTTAATATCTCAAACAATAAATAATTAGATAATCATGACAGAATTCAGCGATCAGACCGCACGCGAAGCCATTGAGAGCGGCAAGCCCGTAGTCATAGACTTCTGGGCCAAATGGTGCGGCCCCTGTATCAAACTCGGCCCTGTTGTCGAGGAACTTGCAGAGAAGTATGCCGGAAAAGCAGAATTCGGCAAACTCAACATTGACGACTACGATGAGGTGACGTGCGAAAACCACGTGCGCAACATTCCTACCGTCCTTTTCTTCAAGGATGGCAAAGTGGTGGAGCGCAGCGTAGGACTCGTGAAGCTCGCCGATCTCGAAGCCAAACTTCAGGCTATACTCTGAGATCAACACACAGATAAGATGAGGCAGCATCGTCACGGATGCTGCCTCATCTTATCTTATATCTTATCTGATTGGCTCAAAGCACGTCGGCGAGAGATTTAGTGACGTCGGCCGCCTGCGGATCCACATCGGCGTAGGGGGCGTCGAGATCCATCACGCGGTTGGCGTTGAAATTCATGATCTCATCCTCGAGTTCTTTTCTGATGGTCTCCACCGCAGTGGCATCGAGTTCGGGATATTCATCATAATCGCCGGCCACGTCGGGATTCAATTCCTCTACTTTGGGAGTGATGTAATCCGACAAGGCGTTTTCCGGGAATTTTCCGGTCAGGTATTCTTTTAGACTGTTTTCTATGGCTACAAGTCGCCTTGAAGCATCTTCAGAAGTGTCTTTGAGCAGATATTGGCGTGAATCGCTAAATGAAACGAGATAGGTCTTGATATTTTCCATAGTGAGCATTTACATTAAGATTATTACTGAACTATAAACGCTCCAACACCTGTCAGGGTTCGCTCAATCACTCTGAAAGAACCTTGAAATTGACCGACATCGAGTCAAGCTTATCCACCACATTCTTATCGAGGGGAATCTTCTTTCGGCTGTGAATCTTCACGGCCTGCTGAAGTTCGCGGTCGTAGATACTCAGATAGAGGTCGCCCAAACGCGAGTCATCCTTCACTTTCAACGATCCGAGATACTCATACACCTCCTTATCACTGACATTCCTGTCGAGATAGACAAGGAGAGAATTGGCCACGTTACCCTTCAGGCTGTCGAGCGATGACACCTCTTGCACCTTCAGCTCAACATCGCCGGGGCGATAAGGCCTCTCCACCATCTGCCCCTTTATATAGACAGGCTTGCCCACCTGAAAGCGGGGAAAAAGGGTCTCATAATCCCTCCCGAAGAATGCAAACTCATGCTTTCCGGAAAAATCTTCCACGGTGACCTTACCGAACATCGTCCCCTTCTTAGTCGGGCGGCTGGAGCAATCAGTCACCATGCCACCGAGAGTGATCATCTGGCCCGGTTCGTCCTTCTCCTCCACATCCTCACAACTGCGGTTGCAGGCATATTTCAGTTCCATATAATAGTCATCGAGAGGATGGGCACTGAGATAAATCAGCACCAGTTTCTTTTCCTCCTCAAGAAGACGAAGACGATCCCAGGGTTCGAAATCGGGATAGGGAGGGCGATTCGTCTCTATAGTCTCGAAGTCGCCGAAGAGCGACATCTGCAGTGAGTTCTTGTCGTTCTGATATGTCTGACCATATTTCACGAGCATGTCGGCGTAGGTGGTATCAAACATCGGATGCAGCAGCATCTCCCTGTGTATGCCGAAACTGTCGAATGCTCCGGCGAGTGCAAGCGATTCGATAGCGGCGCGGTTGCACCCCGAAAGGTTCACACGCTCCACGAAATCGTAGATATCCTTGTAAGGGCCATTGGCATCGCGCTCTGAGATGATTGAGTTCACGGCATTCTGCCCTACCCCCTTGATAGCGCCCAGACCGAAACGAATCACTCCATCTTTCGAGACGCCGAACTTCTCGACTGACTCATTCACGTCAGGGCCCATTACCTTCAGGCCCATACGGATACACTCATCCATGATCACCTTCAGCTTATCGGCCGCTCCAAGATTGCGGCTCAGCACGCCGGCCATATACTCGGCAGGGTAATTGGCTTTGAGATAACCGGTCTGATAAGCGACCCAGCTATAGCATGTGGCGTGGCTCTTGTTGAACGCGTATGATGCAAATTTCTCCCAGTCGGCCCAGATTTTTTCAAGAGTCTCGGCATTATGACCGTTTTTCTGACCTTCAGCCATAAACTTGACCTTGAGTTTCTGCATCTTGTCGATCTGCTTCTTACCCATCGCCTTACGCAGCATATCGCTCTCGCCTCGCGTGAAGTTGGCAAGCAGGCGCGAAAGAAGCATGACCTGCTCCTGATAGACCGTGACTCCGTAAGTCTCCTTGAGATATTTCTCCATGATAGGGATGTCATACTCAATGGGCTCATGACCGTGCTTTCGGGCAATGAACGAAGGTATATAATCCATCGGGCCCGGACGATAGAGTGCGTTCATAGCTATCAGATCTTCAAACTTCGACGGCTGAAGCTGACGGAGATATGTGCGCATACCCGCAGACTCGAACTGGAACGTAGATGTGGTGCGCCCTTCGCAATAGAGTTTGAATGTAGCCGGATCGTCGAGCGGAATCTTCTCAATATCGATGTCGATGCCTTTCGAGGCCTTTATGTTGGCAAGTGTCTCCTTGATGATTGAGAGAGTCTTCAGGCCCAGGAAGTCCATCTTGATCAGGCCGGTGTCTTCAATGATACTGCCTTCATACTGAGTGGTGATCTGCTTCTGCCCGTCGGGATCTGTGGCGGTGGAGACTGGCACCCAGTCTGAGATCTCGTCACGGCAAATAATCACGCCGCAGGCATGGATGCCGGTGCCTCGGATATTGCCCTCGAGCTGAGTGGCATAGTTGATGGTGTCGCGTATCTTCGGGTCGGGATTGTGGGTTTCCTGCTCAAAATCCTTCACATATTTCAATACATTTTTCAGATTGATCTTAGGCATCTTGCCGTTCACCTCGGGCAAGCGGTCGGGAATGAGCTTCACAAGCCGGTTTGATTCGGGAATGGAGACCTCAAGCACACGCGCCACATCTTTTATGGCACTCTTTGTGGCCATGGTCTGGAATGTGATGATGTGAGCCACCTTTTCCGCACCATATTTCTCTGTCACGTATTTCAACACCTCATACCTGCCGTCGTCGTCGAAATCGACATCGATATCAGGGAGCGATATACGGTCGGGATTAAGAAACCTCTCGAAAAGAAGATCATACTTGATGGGGTCGATGCGTGTGATACCGAGGCAATAAGCCGCTGCCGAGCCGGCCGCCGAGCCACGACCCGGGCCTATGCTGACTCCGAGTTTATCACGTCCGGTATTGATGAAATCCTGCACTATAAGGAAGTAGCCCGGAAAGCCCATCGTCTTCATGATGTAGAGCTCGAACTTCAGGCGTTCAGCCACCTCTTCGGGCAGAGGGTCGCCATAGATCTTTCTTGCTCCTTCCATTGTGAGCTTATCGAGATAATCAGCCTCGAACTTGATACGGTAAAGCTTATCGTAGCCTCCGAGCCTTGCAATCTTTTTCTCCCCTTCCTCACGCGACAGCACCACATTGCCGTTCTCATCCTGAGTGAACTCATCGTAGAGTTGCTCTTCGGTGATTCGGGAGCGGTATTCCTCTTCGGTGCCGAATTCGGCAGGAATCTCGAAGAAAGGCATGATCGGAGAGTGATCGATGGAGTAAGACTCCACCTTGCCGAGCACCTCCATAGTGTTGTCGAGAGCGTCGGGGAGATCACCGAAGATAGCAGCCATCTCATCGGGCGACTTCAGCCATTCCTGCTTTGTGTAATGCAGCCTGTCCTGACTGAATGTCTTCTGCATTGACACGCAGATAAGCCTGTCGTGGGCCTCGGCATCGTTCTCGTAGGTGAAATGCACGTCGTTGGTGGCAACAAGCTTTATGCCGTGCTTTCGAGCGAGTGGAACAAGAACCTCATTCACCTTCACCTGCTCCTGATACACCTGAGTGTTGGCATTCTCCTTGTCGGTCTTATGCCTTTGCACCTCAACATAATAGTCATCACCGAATGTGGACTTATACCATAGCATACGCTCCTCGGCCGCCGCTATGTCACCGCTCATGATCAACTGTGGCACTTCGCCACCGAGACAAGCGCTGCATATAATCAGCCCTTCTTTGTGAGCCTCAAGTTCCACCCTGTCGGTGCGTGGCTTATAGTGCATACCGTCGGTCCATGACTTGCTCACGAGTTTGATAAGGTTCTTGTAACCCTTCAGATTCTTGGCAAGTACTATCAGGTGATAACCTCTGTCGTTCTTGTCGGTCTTCTCCTGCAGGCGGTTTTTAGCCACATACATCTCGCACCCGATGATGAGCTTGAATTTCTGATCGTCAGGCAGGCTGCCGTTTTTCTTATTGACATAATTGGCCATCTCCTTGACACCGAACATATTGCCATGATCGGTGATGGCGATGCCGCGCATACCGAGCTCTATGCTGCGGTCCACGAGTTCCTGAATCGAGGCTTTGCCATCGAGCAGACTATATTGAGAGTGCACATGAAGGTGCGTGAAATTTGACATAAAATATCAGATTATTTTTAATCAGGTCAGTCGGGAACTCTCCCGAAGCCTTTGAAAGTTCTTTGATAATAAGGTTGGCTCGCATCCGAGACCACCACTCCCTTTGAAGAAGATGCATGGATGAATCTGTTGTCATCAATCATGATTCCCACGTGCGATACTTTTTCAGGATCCTTGCCGGTGGCGAAGAAAACCAGATCGCCCGGCAAAACATCACCTTTCCTGAGGCTATTGCAGAATTCCTTCTGCTGAGCGCTGTTGCGTGGCAGTTTTATTCCCGTGACCTTCTCATAGACGCTCATCACCATCCCGCTGCAATCGGAAGCCTTTCCTTTCTCAGCCTTCCCGTAGGCGTAAGGAGTCCCCATCCATGTCATGGCCTCGTCTACGATCTGCTTCCTTTTCTTCATTCCCAGAGCATCCTTGCTGCTGCCCGTGTGCTTGTGGCGACCACCGGAGCGCAACTGTTCTATCTGACGGTCGTAGTTTTCCTTGCCGTGCGACTTATGCGAGCGGCATGACTGCATTGAGGCAATCACCGGCAGAGTGAGCATTGCTATCAGAAAGGAGCGTAAGATTCGTTTCATAATGCAAATTTAGGCATTTGAAAGGTTTTTTCAAAGTATTTTAATACTTTTTTCAAATCTTCCGCGACAATATTAAATATAATTAAAAATGCCGCTTGCCACGCACTATTGGCAGACTATTTGTTGTTAATGAGTTGTAGAGACTGAAATTCAATTATAGAAACAACCAACACATAAATCGAAATATGAACGTAAAGTATCTTGTAGCACTCGCAGCAGCCGCTGTGATGGTTCCGGCGGCAGGAATGGTCTATTCAAAGACCACAGGCAACAGCGATTCGAACTCCGACCCGCAGTTTATCACCATATCCCGCGCTCCCTCATTTGAGACGGACTTCACTAAAGCAGCCGAATCCACCGTCAATTCAGTAGTGTGCATCAAAAGTTTCGTGGTGCGCTCTCAGCAATCATACGGCGGCAATCAGGGCGGATACTATGACCCCTTCGGAATGTTTGATTTCTTCTTCGGCCCGCAGCAGGCGCCCCAGCAGCGTCAGCAGCCCCGCCAGAAAAAGAACGAGCCTGTGCAGAGCGGCCTCGGATCGGGAGTGATACTTAGCGAAGACGGATATATAGTCACCAACAACCACGTAATTGACGGCGCCGACAAACTCGAGGTGCTTCTCAACGACAACTCAACATACGAGGCCCGTGTGATCGGCACCGACGAGAGCACTGATCTCGCGCTGATCAAGATAGAAGCGAATGGACTCCATGCCATCAAGGTTGGAAATTCAGAAAACCTGCGTCTCGGCGAGTGGGTGCTTGCAGTAGGCAACCCCTTCGGATTCAATTCCACAGTGACCGCCGGCATCGTGAGCGCAAAGGCACGCAGTCTCGGCAACGAGGCACGCCGCTCAAACAAGATGGGCATCGAGGCCTTCATCCAGACCGACGCTGCGCTGAATCCCGGCAACTCGGGTGGCGCCCTCGTGAATCTTAACGGAGAACTCGTAGGTATCAACGCGGCCATCTACTCCAACACCGGCAGCTATACCGGATTCTCTTTCGCCATCCCCACCACTATCGCCGCAAAGGTGATATCCGACCTTCGTGAATACGGCACGGTGCAGCGTGCGGTGCTCGGCATCCACGTGGCTGAACTCACTGCGGAGCTTGCCAAGGAAAAAGGAATCACCGCCACCAAGACCGGTGTGCTCGTGGCCGACGTGATGGAACGCAGCACTGCCAAAGATCTGGAACTTCAGGAGAACGACGTGATTGTGGCAATCAACGGCGCGGAAATCAAGAACTTCCCCGAGCTGAATGAGCAACTTGCCAAATACCGTCCCGGTCAGGAAATAAGCGTTACATTCTACCGCGACAACAAGAAGATGACCAAGAAAGCCACGCTGCGCAACACCCAAGGTGACACCTCCATCACCCGGAAGAGCGATTTCTCGGAAATAGGATGTGCCTTCATGAAAGTGTCTGACTCCACCCTGAAGTCTCTCGGCATAAGCAACGGCGTGAAAGTGACCGGCCTCAAAGCAGGCCCTGTCAAGAATGCCGGAGTGAAGGATGGCTTCATTATCACTGAGATCAACGACATACCCGTGCGCTCGAGCGATGACGTGGAGAATATCTATAACCGCATCATGAGAGACGACACTTCAGACGACAAACTGATGGTGCTGAAAGGTATCTACTCAAATGGCAAGAAAGGCTATTATGCGGTCAACCTCGCTGAATAAGCGAAAGTGTTAAACACCTCAGAAAAGCACGTCTTCCCAAAACAAGACGTGCTTTTTTAGTGTTACTATACTGAATAAGCATTGTTTCGGAAAATTATGTTGCGTATTCCGAAATTTTTTAGTAATTTTGCAACAATTTTGTGTAAGCTTACCTATGAGACAATTAAAGATAACAAAATCAATCACTAACCGTGAGAGCGCCTCTCTCGACAAGTATCTGCAGGAGATCGGACGAGAGGAGCTTGTCACTGTAGCCGAGGAGGTGGAACTCGCCCAGCGCATACGCAAGGGCGACCAGGCTGCACTTGAAAAACTCACCAAAGCCAACCTCCGGTTCGTTGTATCAGTTGCGAAGCAGTACCAAAATCAGGGTCTCAGTCTCCCGGATCTTATCAATGAAGGCAACCTCGGACTGATTCGAGCCGCTCAGAAATTCGACGAGACTCGCGGTTTCAAGTTCATTTCATACGCTGTATGGTGGATCAGGCAGTCGATACTTCAGGCCCTTGCAGAGCAGAGCCGTATTGTGCGCCTCCCCCTCAATCAGGTGGGATCACTTAATAAAATCAGCAAGGAGCTATCGAAATTCGAGCAGGAAAACGAAAGGCGTCCCTCACCTGAGGAACTTGCCGAACGCCTTGACATTCCGGTAGACAAGATTTCCGATACGCTCAAAGTGAGCGGTCGCCACATTTCGGTTGACGCTCCTTTTGTGGAAGGCGAAGACAACTCTCTGCTCGACGTGCTTCCCAACGAAGACAGCCCGAGCGCCGACGCCTCGCTGACCCAGGAATCTCTTTCAAAGGAAGTGGATCGCGCACTGCGACAGCTCTACGACCGCGAGCGTGAGATAATCAAGATGTTTTTCGGCATAGGATGTCAGGAAATGACACTTGAGGAAATAGGTGCGAAATTCGACCTTACGCGTGAACGTGTGCGTCAGATTAAGGAAAAGGCAATACGCAGGCTGAAAGGACAGCGCAGCAAACTCCTGAAGAGTTATCTCGGCGAATAAGAAAAACTGAAGTGATATCTACAATAAATCCCGAAATCGTTTGATTTCGGGATTTATTGTTATCAGCAGTCAGAAGATCATTTCTTAATGCCGTCTCTCACGAGGAGGGCATCGACAGTGGGCTTCTTGCCCCTGAACTCTATATAGAGTTCCATCGGATCGGCTGTGCCACCCGATTCAAGCATCTTGTGATATCTTCCGGCGGTAGCAGGATCGAATATTCCGGCTTCCTGAAAAGCTGCAAAGGCATCTGCATCGAGAGATTCAGCCCATTTGTAGCCATAATATCCGGAAGCATAACCGCCCGAGAAAATGTGGCTGAACTGGGGCGAAATCAAGCAACCATCAACCATAGGGAAGACCTTGACCGGCTCAATCGCGTTCTCTTCGAACTCAGCAATATCCTGAAGAACCCTTATTGGCTCATCGATCATGTGATAATTCATATCCAAATATCCGAATCCCAACTGACGCATGCAGCGGTAGGCCGCTCCGAACTGGGAGGCCGACACGAATCTGTCGATGAGTTTCTTCGGCATCTTCTTTCCGGTCTTATAATGCTTGGCGAATGTGTCGAGGAATTTCTGCTCCGTCAGGTAATTCTCGTTAAACTGAGAGAAGAGCTCCACAAAGTCGTGATAAACGTTGGTGCCGCTCAGACTCGCATATTTTGCCTGCGAACTGAGGCCGTGGAGGGCATGGCCGAACTCATGCAGGAACGTCTCGACCTCACCGGGAGTGAGGAGCACGGGGGCATTGCCTACCGGCTTGGAGAAATTCATCACAATTGAGATCACCGGCACGTTGCGGTTGCCATCATCATCTTTGGTCTCAGTAGCGAATTCAGTCATCCATGCGCCGGAGCTTTTTCCGGGGCGATAGTAGAAATCGGTGTAAAGCACACCCAGGATATTGCCGTCCTTATCCATCACCTCGAAAGCCTCTGCATCGGGATGATAGACGGGAATGTCACTGTTGCGCCTGAAAGTGTAGCCGAAGAGTTTATTGGCAAGGCCAAATACGCCGTCTATCGTATTGTTGAGTTCGAAATAAGGCTTCAATTCCTCATCGTTGAAGGCATACTTCTCATTCTTCAGTTTTTCAAACCAATAAGAATAGTCCCAGGGCATCAGTACGAAATCCGGCCCCTCACTACGGCGTGCGAATTCCTGAATCTCTTCTATCTCCTTCTGCATAGGCTCGGTGTAGGCATCATTCAGGTTTCCCAGGAAATCCATGACGGTCGCAGGATTGGCGGCCATTGTGTGTCCGAGCTTATACTCGGCATAATTCTTATGTCCGAGCAGACGCGCTATCTCGAGCCGAATATTGGCGATGTCTTTCAGGATGTCGATGTTGGAGTATTCTCCTTCGATGTTTCTCGAATTATAAAGACGATAAAGTTTCTCGCGCAACTCCCTGTTGTCGGCATATTTCATGAACGGGACGTATGAAGGAGCGAAGACCGTGATGCGATATTCCGGACCGATTTCAACTGCAGGTCGGAACTTGTCGGCGAAATACTCGATAGCATCAGCTCTTGCGGCAGCCTTGATAGACTCCGGGAGACCCGAGGTTTGTTCTTCGGTTATTATCATGCTGCGCTTTTCGTCCTTCATGCCGTTGGTTACGTTCTGAGCGAATTTGAGGTTCAGAGCGCTGAGTTCGGCATTAAGGCGGCGATATTTCTCGCGGTCTTCCCCCTTGAGTGCGGCTCCGTTGTCGGCAAACGAAGCGTATGTCTCGGTGATGAGACGTTTTTCTTCCGGTGTGAGTCCCTCTTCCTTGTCACGATTATCGTAGACTTGCTTAATGCGGTCGAAAAGACGCTCGTTTAGCAGGATATTGGCGCTATGCTCCGAAAGAAGAGGCGTCACATTCTGCATGGCTGTCTGATAGGCTTCGTCGCCGCAGGCATGCTCGAGATTAGAAAGCGCGAGGATAGCCCTGTCGAGAGCTGCGCTGCTGCGGTCGAGAGCCGCGATCGTATTCTCAAAGGTAGGCACTGAACGCTGGTTGACTATGGCAGCGATAGCTTGATTTTGATATTCGATACCTTCTTTCACAGCAGCCTCAAGATCTGAGGCGCTTATTTTGTCAAACGGAAGCACGTTGTAGGGCAGTCCGGATGGAGCGAGCACCGGATTGGTGCTTTCTCCGGCGGCTTCGATAGGATGAGTGCCAGTAGCCATAGCAGTAACCGCAATAATTGTTAAGAATGATTTTTTCATAGATAAATGTGCGGGAGTCCCCGCTATTGAAACGTGGACTCCCGACTTGATGTGTATTATTAATTGAATGACGTAAGCATCGATCGGAGATTATTCGCCGGCCTGAGTACCTACCATGATCACTTCAATACGGTTCTTGTTGTCGCTTATCGACTTGAGGAACTTGTTGAAGTCGTCGAGCGTGAGAGCCTGGAGAGTAGCGAGGTAATCGGTCTGCATGTCGTAGCCTCTTTCCGCGCTCATCAGAGCACCGGCCCAGTAGGAGTTTGTCTTGACATTGATCTCATACTGCTTGATGGCAGCCTCACGGCACTTTGCGAAGTGATCAGCCTTGGCGCCGTTTTTAAGAAGGTCTTCAAGTTCCTTAGCAGCGCGGGCCTCCATGCGCTCGAGTTTTTCGGGAGCGGTCTTATACTCATACTGGAGTTTCCAGATATTATTGTTATAGTTGTAAGCTGCTCCTACACGGGCTCCGTATGTGCCGCCCTCATCCTCACGCAGGGTCTCGAGGAATACCATGTTGAGTACGTCGCCCAAAAGATCGACCATAATGCTGTTTTTCACATTCCAGGTCAGGTTCGTACCGTTAAATTCATTATAAACCTCGGCGAAGGGAGCCTGCATGGCTTTCTCAAACTTGTTCTCAACCTTGCCCATGACGGGATTGTTGTCACTCACCACTTTCATCTTATCGGCCTTGCCCTTAGAGGGAAGAGTTGCGATATACTGCTCAAGCATCGGACGGAGAGTAGCCTCGTCAACGTTTCCAACGAAGATGAAGGTATAGTCAGCGGCGTTGGCAGTGGCAGCCTTAGCCATCTCTACCATTTTCTCATAGTTCGCATTCTTGAGGACTTCGGCAGTAACCTCGTTCATGAGCGGGTTGTCGCCGTAGATGGTCTTTGCCTTCTGCACGTCATAGACAGTCTCGGGAAGATCGGCCCTCGACTCAAAGATAGGAATGATCTTGTCAATCTGCGCGTGATATGTGGTCGGGTCGGGATTCAGATCGGTGAATGACGCATAGATGAGCTCCATAAGTGTTCCCAGATCTTTCACGGTAGACATACCCTGAAGCATATCGGTGAAACTATTTACTGAGAAACCTACTCCCGCATGCTTGCCGGCCAGATACTTTCTCATCATGTTAATGTCGAAATTACCGATCTTTGAGAGAGATACGGCGTCTTCGATAAGAAGCACCTCATTGGCAAGGTCTTTACTATACATCTGTTTGCCGCCCTCGCGGAAAGCGAAAAGTATCACCTCGTCGGCCTTATAGTCTGTAGACTTGAGAATAACCTTGACACCGTTGGAAAGGGTAAATGTCGTGGTTTCGTTAGCGGGGTTGGCCACAGCGCTCTTCACCTGTCCGGGCTTGGGCAGATTGGCGATAAGCGGTTCGGTCACCACTTCATCTACGTAAGCTTCGTAAGACGCATTAAGTGCGCTCTGAAGAGCCTCGATCATCTCAGCCTCCTTCACTGCGGGCACATTCTCTTTGAGAGGCTGGCTCACAACGATCACCTGATTTTCAGGGGTGAGGATGGTCTGAGCCACCTGATTATAAAGCTGAACAGGAAGATTCGGAAGCAGATTCTTTACGATATCAAATTCAGTCTCAATGCCGGGAGCCGGCTCGTTGGAGAGGAAATGATTGATCAGCTGGTTGGCGTAAGCACCGTTGAGGGTCTTGTCTTTCTCATTAAACGCCTTCTCCATGCTGCTCATGATATCGGCAGAGACCCTGTCGAGTTCAGACTGAGTGAAGCCGGCCTTGCAAGCCCTTGCAATAATACCCATAGCCGCTGAATAGGCAGCCACGATGTTGTCGTCTTTCGGAACTACATAGATTGTGAAGGCATCTTTGGTGTTGGCCACGAGAAAATCGCCGAACGATACCTGTGCCATGGCGTAAGGGCACTCGGGATTGGTGACATACTCCGTAAGACGGTTCTGAATCATCTGCCGGAGCACTCTCGGCAGAAGATTATCACTCATATATCCTTCTACAGTATTGCGGAATTCCACGGGAGTCTTGTCTGACTTGAAATAGGTCATCACAAGAGTGTTGTTAAGTTCCGGATCCTGGAATACGGCAACGATAGGCTCAGCATTGTCGCTGATTGCAACGTATTCGCGCGGTGCGGCATTTTCAGGCATCACTACAGTGGAGAAAAGATCCTTCACTTTCCTCTCCATTTCATCGGCATCAAAATCGCCGACAATGACAATGCCCTGCAGATCGGGACGATACCACTTCTTATAATATGCACGAAGCACCTCGGGCTTGAAATTCATCACCACCTCCATCTTGCCGATGGGAGTCTGCTGATATTGATATTCCTTGTAGATCTTCGGAAGCACGTTCTCGAGCATACGCGATTGAGCGTCGTTGCGCGAACGCCACTCCTCGTTGATCACACCGCGCTCAGCCTCTATCTCGCTTTCTTCGAGGAGAATGCCGTCACACCAGTCGCGGATCACCAGAAGCACGCTGTCCATCAGGGGCTTGTCGGTAGTGATCACATTATTGATGTTGTAGACGGTCTGGTCAAACGCAGTATAGGCGTTGATATCGGCACCGAAGCGAATACCCTTGCTCTCGAGATAGCTGGTCATGTTTTTCCCCGGATAATGTGTGATTCCGTTGAAAGCCATGTGCTCGAGGAAATGAGCCAGACCCAGCTGGTCAGGAGCCTCAAGAGCGCTGCCCACCTTCTGCGCGATATAGAAATTCGCACGGTCTTTGGGCTTCTCATTGTGAAGAATGTAGTATGTCAGCCCGTTGGGGAGCACACCTGTCTTCACTTCTTTCTGCAGAGCCAGCGGGGTTGCCTGCTGGCCGAAGGCATACACCACCGCCATAATCAGCAGCGTAGCCAATGAAGTAAGTCTTTTCATTCTTAGGTTATAGTTGTTTGACAAATATTTATCTTCTTCCTGCAGACGATGCCAATCGCCCGCTATATTATATAGACGCGAAAGATCTTCAAAAATTACAGTTTAATCACTGTTTTTTGCGTAATCACCATGTCCATCGCCACATCGTGCGGCTCCACAGGCAGCGAGTCGAACAACTGAAAGTCATACCCCACTCCCACTTTTGTGGCTCTCGATGTGGCAAGAAGCCTGTCGTAGAAGCCTTTTCCCCGTCCGAGCCTGTTGCCTCGGCGGTCGAAAGCCACCGCAGGGATAATCATGAGCTCGATATCGTCCACATCCGCCACATCATTGCCTGTGGGTTCCTCTATATGGAAACTTCCGAGTTCAAGTCTTGTCTCCTCGTAAGGCAGGATCTCAAGATTCACTCCGTTAACCCTGGGGAGGAAAAAGCGCTTTCTGTCGCGCCATTTTCTCAAGAACGAGATGGTAGACAGTTCGTCGGGGAGAGAATGATACATAAGGATGGTGTCGGCCATCATGAAAGCGGCGGTCTTCTCCAGCCTTGCAAATACCTCCTCGGCGGCAGACTGCTTCTCCATGTCGGAGAGCATCTGCCTCATATTCCTTATTTTTCTTCGTATTTCACTCTTCTCCATAATTATCATTGCAGTATTTTATATTGGCACGTGTCAGTTCCAAAGCCTTCTGAACAGTGGCGTCGTCTCTGTTGAGAACTTCTATCAGGCCGTCATATCCGAGCACGTTGCGGGCTATCTGCGCCTTCAGTACATTCAGGATAAGGTTACGGCTTCTGTTGATATAATACCACCGGGCCGGAACACCGTTGCGGGCAGCATATTCCACGAATCCCTCAAGCAGGGTCTGATCGCGCGGTATCACCCTCTCAAGATCGGCGAGAGTCTTCACATTCCTTGTTAGGTCTCGATATTTCTCCGTCACCTCGAAGGCATATTTAGTCATCAGACCGCGGTTGCTGACATTGATATAGTAAGATGTGAAGCCTGTAGTGTCTTCAGGCACGAACACATCGGGCATGATACCGCCACCGCCATAGACTTTCCTTCCTCCGTGGGTGAGAAAGAGTTTGCTCTTGTCGAGTTTTATGCTGTCGGCGTTATAGAACTCGCCATGCTCGAATCTGTCGTAAATATCCATCACATATTTTCCGTCGGCACCCCTCTCGTAAGGCTTCTGAATGCAGCGGCCGGAGGGAGTGTAGTATCTTGCCACAGTGAGCCTTACGGCACTGCTGTCGGGAAGTTCAATCTGATGCTGCACCAGACCTTTACCGAAACTGCGGCGTCCCACTACGAGTCCGCGGTCATTGTCCTGCATAGCTCCGGCGAAGATTTCTGATGCCGATGCCGATATCTCGTCGATCAGCACAGTGAGCTGTGCATCCTGGAAACGTCCGCTGCCATCGCTATAGACCATGCTGCTGTTCTCACGCAGTTTACCTTTAGTGCTGACGATGATCCTGTCGTCGGGCAGGAATTCATTGGCCATCAGTATCACCTGATCCATATACCCTCCGGTGTTGCCACGGAGATCCACGATATAACTCTTGGCACCCTCGGCCTTGAGCTTGAGGAGCGCCATGAGGAATTCCTCGTAAGTGTTTCTGCCAAATTTCGTCACCTTCAGATATCCGATTCCCTTGTCGGTATCAGCCATATATACGGCATCTACCGAATTGACCGGAATATCGTCACGCACAAGATCGAAGTCAAGAAGTCTGTCGGAATTAGAGCGTTTCACCTTCAGTGTGACCTCGCTTCCCTTAGGGCCACGAAGATTCTTGAATACGTTTTCCTGAGTCGCCTTCTTTCCGGTGAGCACCGAGTCGTTGGCAGCCACAATCTTATCGCCATTGAGCAAGCCGGCTTTCTCTGCAGGGCCACCGGCTATGACCTCAACTACCACAACCGAATCGTTGACAATCTGAAACGAGACTCCAACGCCGGAGAAATGACCTTCCATGTCGTCGTTTGTGGCCTTCAGCTCTGCGGGCGGCATATACACCGAGTGGGGGTCGAGACCTGCCAGAAGATCGGGAACGACACTTGCGAGCAGCGAATCAACGTCGATGCGGTCAACATATTCATTGTCGATGAGGTCGATTATGGTACGCAGTTTCGCCTCTGACGGCGACATTCTGCTCACCGACATATATTTGCCGATAAAGACACCGCCTGCAAGCCCGATGGCGAGCACAAGCGGAATCAGTACGAATCCTATGTTTCTTTTATTATTCATTGCAATGTTCGATCGGCATGTGCACAATTTCTATTCCGGCCTTGCGGAGCAAGTCAAGACCATCCTGAATCCTATACAGATCTGAGAATACCACACGCCTGATTCCGGCCTGGATTATCAGTTTACTGCATTCCATACACGGAGAGGCTGTGACATAGAGAGTCGCCCCCTCGCTCGAATTGCTGCTTCGGGCCACTTTCGTGATAGCGTTGGCCTCGGCATGAAGCACGTAAGGGAAAGTCACATTATTCTCCTCGCACACATTGGGGAATCCGGAGGGAGTTCCGTTGAAACCATCGGAAATAATCATATTGTCTCTCACAATAAGAGCTCCGACCTTCCGGCGGACACAATAGGAATTCTCACTCCATATCTGCGACATGCGAAGATAGCGCTCGTCGAGCAACCGCTGCTTTTCCTCTTTATAGGATAAGGTGTCTTGCTTCATTTAGCGTGTATAAAGTATGTTTAAAGTTCTTGATGCTCATTAAGGAAGTGCTCGGCATCCAGAGCAGCCTTAGCACCCGAGCCGGCGGCCACGATAGCCTGACGATAGACGGGATCGGCCACGTCTCCGGCAGCAAATACGCCTTCCACGCTCGTGCATGAGGAGGCACCCTTCACCTTGATATAGCCTTCCTTGTCAAGTTCAACCTGACCCTGAAGGAATTCAGTATTGGGATTATGCCCGATGCCGAGGAAGAAACCGTCGATAGCGATATCGAAATGATCTTCCTGAGGAGTGCCTTTGGCTCTGACCACATGGGCCCCTTCCACAACGGGGTCGCCGAAAAGACCGGTGACATTGCACTCGAAGAGAATCTCGATGTTGGGAGTCTCTACCACGCGCTTCTTCATCACCTCGCTTGCGCGAAGATAACCCTTTCTCACTATGAGATAGACTTTATTGGCAAGAGATGAGAGATAGAGCGCTTCCTCGCAGGCGGTGTCGCCGCCTCCCACCACCGCTACTGTCTTGCGGCGATAGAAGAAGCCGTCGCATACGGCGCATGCGCTGACGCCCATACCCTGATATTTGGTCTCGTCGGGCAGACCGAGATATTTGGCACTGGCACCGGTGCTGATGATGATAGTCTCAGCAGAGATAGTGTCGCCGTGGTCATCGACCACGGTAAACGGACGCTTCGACAGATCCACGCTTTCTATGCTGCGGGAGATTACCTTCGCATCGAAACGCTCAGCCTGCTTGCGCAGTTCATCCATCATCTCAATTCCGACTATTCCTTCGGGATAGCCGGGAAAATTCTCAACCTCAGAGGTTTGAGTAAGCTGGCCGCCGGGCTGGTTTCCTTCATATATCACCGGTGCGAGATTTGCGCGTCCGGCATAAATACCGGCTGTGTATCCGGCCGGCCCTGATCCTATTATCAATACTTTTACACTTTCCATAATAATACTTTTGAGTTTTTTTGATAAATCACCGGTTTTATTTTCCGGATAAGGTGTGGAGAATTCCGTCACACCTTATCTTATAACAAATAAGCGGCTCAATCGGCAAACAAAACTCATGATTTTTTATCAACGCAGATCAATAATCTCCGCTTTCGGATATTTTGCCTTCGGATAAGTGAAGGTGGATGCAGCAAACTTATTATGAAGCGCCGCCTTAGCAATCGAGACGGTAATCTTACGTCCCGACTGAGGATTAATCACAATGAGCGAGGGAAGTCCGGAGCCATCGGGGATAGTGACATATACACTCTTATAGCCGGATTTCTTTGATTTCGGACTCAGCACAATGGTTTTTGAGCCCTTAGTCTGCGTCTTGGCAAAAGAAGCCGTGAATGTGGCTGCATAGTTATTGATTATCGACAGAGGATTAGCCTCCGCCACTTCCTGCGCGGTAGGGAGCATCACGGTAGTCTCCGCAGTGCGGGGATTGTAGGTCCACATTGTCTTTCCGTCATACCAGGTGGAAGAACTTCCTGTCTCGATAGCAAGTTTCTTTCCCTCAGCCTTCAGGGTTCCTGAAACTTTCCGGCCGTCAGAATCGAGAGTGAACGATGCCGATATGCCTTCACCCGATGAGATGCGGGATGCCGCTTTTCTCAGCACGGCATCGGCTGTCTCAGCAGCGAATGAAATCGAGAGTGTGGAGAGAAGCACTCCCAGCAGCAATATAATTCTCTTCATATCAAAACTCTATATAAATAATTATTCTTTCTTGCCGCCCAAATTGCCGAGGATGTCCTCAAGCGACATGAAATCTACAAGCACATTTCGCGGCTTTCCACCCGATG
The DNA here is from genome assembly GCA_964410515.1 of uncultured Sangeribacter sp. Classification (GTDB taxonomy): domain Bacteria; phylum Bacteroidota; class Bacteroidia; order Bacteroidales; family Muribaculaceae; genus Lepagella. The sequence goes on from CAYPGW010000013.1 coordinate 49,684, forward strand.
CGGGGCCGACGATTCCGAGCGCCTCAAGCTGATCCATGATGCGTCCGGCGCGGTTATAACCTATCTCATAGCGTCGCTGCACGGCCGACGTGGAAGCTACACCTTCCATCACAACATCTCGCGCCACGTCTTCAAGCAGAGGATCTTTCTTACCCATATTGGCGGGAGTGAGTTCGGAAGCCTCGCCTTCAGAACTCATCTGCGGCTCGGGCAGCAGATACGGGCCCTGAGGATAGGGCTGACGCGATATATAGTCGCAAATCTCCTCCACTTCCGGAGTGTCTACAAATGCGCATTGCACTCGCGTCATCTCGCCGTTGTTGCTTATCAGCATGTCGCCACGTCCGATAAGTTGCTGCGCGCCGGTGGAGTCAAGAATGGTCTTGGAGTCAACGCCCGAACTTACCTTAAAGGCGATACGCACGGGGAAGTTGGCCTTGATCATACCCGTTATAACATTGGTCGAAGGACGCTGTGTGGCTATGATCACGTGAATTCCCACTGCACGTGCAAGCTGAGCGAGGCGCGCGATGGGCAGTTCCACCTCCTTACCGGCCGTCATGATAAGGTCGGCAAACTCATCGATTATAACCACGATATAGGGCATGAACCGATGGCCTTCGGCGGGGCTGAGCTTATTATCCCTGAATTTCTGATTGTACTCCCCTACCTGACGCACGAAAGCCTTCTCAAGAAGCATGTAGCGCTCATCCATCTCCACACAGAGCGAATTCAGAGTAGCCACCACATTCTCCATCTTTGTAATCACTGCCTGCTCGCTGCCGGGTATCTTTGCAAGATAATAATTCTCAATCTTGCTATAGAGGGAGAACTCCACACGTTTCGGGTCTACCATCACAAATTTCAACTCCTCAGGGCGCTTACTATAGAGCAATGAGGTAATGATAGCGTTGAGGCCCACAGACTTACCCTGACCCGTGGCACCGGCCACGAGGAGGTGGGGCATCTTGGCAAGGTTTGCTATATAGACATCGTTCGATATGGTGCTTCCCATAGCGATGGGAAGTTCATATTTCGATTCCTGATAGTTTTTCGACTGAATGATGGTGCGCATCGACACCATCTGCGCCTCTTTGTTAGCCACCTCTATGCCGACGGTGCCCTTACCGGGAATAGGAGCGATGATGCGCACACCCTTGGCAGCGAGCGAGAGAGCGATGTCGTCTACAAGATTACGGATTCGTGCTATTTTCACCCCGGTGTCAGGTTTGATCTCGTAGAGCGTGACAGTCGGGCCCACGGTGGCCTCTATACTTGTGATGGGGATGCCGAAATCGAGAAGGGTCTTGCGTATCTTCTCATTATTTTCCTGCTGCTCTTCCGCATCTACCGAGATAGTGTCTTTTCCCGGCACGAGGAATGACGGATCCGGGAATTTGTATTCATGAGTGAAAAGAGAGCCCGCTGAGTCAGCCTGAGACTTCGAGCCTCCTTTCTCTATCTGATTCACATTTACGGTCATCACGTCTCCCTCTTCGGGCTCCTCATCTTTCAGGGCGCCCGAAGTCTCCTCTACAACAGGATTATCGTTTTCGACATTACCGATGCCGTATGTGTCGTTTTCCTTAATATCGGAAGTGATCTGCTCCGTTATCAGTGTCTCGCCTGCAGATGCATCGACCACCGGGCTCGATTCGTGATTCTCCTCCACTGCTTCCGCCGGCACGGCCTCAGCAACAGTTTCCTCCGCCGAGGAGAGGGCATCCACCTCGCTTTCTTCCTGAACCGGAGTAGTATCCGGCACCCTATTCTCTTCGTCTACATCTATTTGCGTTGTAGACTCCCAGTCTTCTTCAAGATCCTCAAGATCAGGGAGGTCGAAAATCGTGTCTGACTCAGGATCGAATGCCACATCATCAGGCTTCACCCTGCCTTCCGGTTCATTATCGGGCGGGAGGGGGGCTCCCTCACCACTACGCGCCTCATCTTCAAGTTCGCGGCGCTCGGTGGCCCTCACTTCCTCCTCCTTGAGCCGTTGTGCCTCAAGTTCCTCACGCTCGATGCGCCGGCGCTCATCGTAGGCGCGTTTTTTCCTCATTATCCACTTTATGAAATCGCGCAGACAGATCACCACGAAAACGGCTATCAGTACCACGGACAGAATGATGGCGCCTGTCCAGCCTATGAATTCATATACTTTCTCATTGATAATACGTCCGTGGAGACCACCCCAGTTCACGTCGGTGTCAAGTCCGATGCTCAGCATTCCCACTACCACGCTGAGAGTGATGAAAGCAATCAGCGACTTGATGGTGAAGTCGAGAGTCCTGAAGCGTGGATACCCCACGAGCAACTTCATCGACAGGCACAGGAGCCATACCACTATGACGAAAGCACCCACACCGAAACCTTTGTTGATCAGAAATTCCGTGATGCGCGCTCCGCCTTCTCCGGCATCATTGCCAATGCCGGCCGATGCTCCGGCCGGCAAACTCTCCACTACGCTCTGATCAGCGATGCAGTTGCCGAAATAAGAAAAGAATGCTATACCGAGCCATAACGCCATGCCCCCGAGAATGATTCCGGTCACCATGCGGGTGCCGGCGGAGTGAAACCAGTCGTTAAGACTCTCCATAAAGTTCTTCCGGGGTGCGTCGGGGGTTGCCGACGGCTCAGGCCGGGCCTGAGTCGCCTTCTGCGTTGTCTGTCGGGCGGCTGTTGCCGATGGCCTGCGCCTGCGTCGAGGCTTCTCCACCTGCTCTTCCGGCTGCGGCCCTATATCGGGAATATCGTCTTGCAGATCGTCTCCGCTTGGAATCTCAGGCGAATAATTATAATATTTTTTCATATATAGTGATGCGGTGGGATATGAACGTGAGAGATTTTTTAATTAGAAATGCAAAATTACTAAAAAAAATCGGCATTATATCAAAAAAAAATGTTAACTTCGCATTTCAAATGAAACCGACACGAATCGCAGGTCTTGCAATCCTCGCCCTCCTATGGGTCTGGCTTTGCATCGGACTGCTCACTTCAGCCGACGGATTCAATCTGAAGAATATCCTGATAGCTGCCATGAGCGGTATCATTATCTTCGTGCCCCTATATAAAAAATATTTCAGGAGCGATAAGAATTGATTGAAATATGAAACAAGATTCCGGTCATACCAACATACAGATAAAGACCACAGGCTATGGTCTTCTCGACGGCATATCCTCGCCCGAAGACGTCAGGAAACTGCGTCTTGAGCAGTTGCCGGAGTTGTGCGAAGACATCCGCCGATATATCATTGACCACCTTTCGGTCAATCCGGGCCATTTCGCCTCAAGCATGGGAGCCGTAGACATAATAGTGGCTCTCCACTATGTGTATGACACTCCTGCCGATCATCTTTTCTGGGATGTGGGCCATCAGGCCTACGCGCATAAGATTCTGACGGGAAGAAAAGATCTGTTTCCCTATCAACGCACAAAAGGGGGTATAAGCGGCTTCCCCTCACCTCTCGAGTCGGAATATGACACCTTTATCACCGGACACGCCTCCAACTCCATATCAGCCGCTCTGGGTAGGGCTATAGCCGACTATAACACTCCGGGAAAAGAAAACAGCCATACCGTGGCGCTGATCGGCGACGCATCCATCAGCGGAGGACTTGCTTTTGAAGGGCTCAACAACGTGGCCAACAATCCCAACAATCTGCTTATCATCCTTAACGACAATGAGATGAGCATAGATGCCAATGTGGGAGGCCTTCACGCTTACCTGTCGGAACTCTCCACTTCGGCAAAATACAACAAATGGCGCGCCCGACTCTACAACTCCTTCCGCCGCAGGGGTGTGATGACAGAAGAAGGCAAAGGACGCATACAGAGGTTTTTCAATTCAGTAAAAAGCCTCGTGAGCGGAAAGCAGAACATTTTCGAGGGGCTTAATATCAGATATTTCGGTCCGTTTGACGGACACGACGTGATCAAGATAGTGAAAATACTCACCGAGCTCAAGGATATGACCACTCCCAGGCTCCTTCATCTGCACACAGTGAAAGGAAAAGGCTACCGGGAGGCGGAACTCAATCCTGCGGCATGGCACGCACCCGGCCTCTTCAATCCGGAGACCGGCGAAAAAATCAAGCCTGCATCAGCCGGCTCTCCCCTGCCCTGGCAGGAAGTGTTCGGAAGGACTCTTGTTGAACTCGCGGAGCAGGATCCACGAGTGATGGGTGTGACAGCCGCGATGCCGAGCGGCACATCGGTGGGCCTCATGCTTGAGGCTTATCCGGAACGCACTTTCGACGTCGGCATTTCCGAAGGCCATGCCGTCACATTCTCAGCAGGCCTCGCCACCGGCGGAAAGCGCCCCTTCACGGCAATATATTCCACCTTCCTGCAGCGTGCCTACGATAATATTGTGAACGACGTCTGCATTCAGGGGCTGCCTGTGACATTCTGCATCGACCGCGCGGGAATAGTGGGCGAAGACGGAGTGACTCACCACGGCCTTCTCGACATAGCTTACCTGCGGTGTATCCCCAACATGAAAGTGGCCGCTCCCGCCGACGAGGAGACACTGCGCAACCTGATGTTTACGTCGCTGAAGAACGACGGCCCCATGGCAATACGCTATCCGCGCGGAAAAGCCACCACACCCGACTGGCATACACGGATGCGTGAGATACCCATTGGCAGAGGCCGACCCATAGCCGTGACAGACAATGCTGATGTAGCCATCCTCTCGCTCGGTGCTATGCTTCCCGAGGCTAAGAAGGCAAAAGATGAACTGGGCAAGCAAGGAATCAACGCCGACATCTACGACATGATCTGGGTGAAACCGCTTGACACTGATCTGCTGGCTTCCATAGCCGCCAAATATAAGGCGATAGTCACCGTGGAAGACGGCATCCTTGCAGGAGGCTTCGGATCGGCAGTGACGGAATGGTGCCGCGACAATAATGTTGATGTAAAGGTGAAAGCCGTAGGCATAGCCGACCAATGGGTGAGCCACGGCACAGTGGCGGAACTGCACCACGATTGCGGCCTCGACTGCGAAGGCATAGTGAAGGCTGCCCGCTCAGTGCTCGCAGAGTTAAAGTAATCACTTCGGCATAATGAAGATCATCATAGCGGGCGCCGGAGAAGTAGGCACCCATCTCGCAAAGATGCTCAGCAATGAGAATCAAGACATAATACTGATCGACAGCGACCAGCAGAAACTCGACAATCTTGATTCGCACTATAACCTTATGACTCTCAATGGCTCAACATCATCGTTCGAGACCATGAGAAGCGCCGGCATCGACACGGCCGACCTCTACATAGCGGTGACACCCTTCGAGACACGCAACATCACGTCGTGCTCCATAGCGAAGAAACTCGGAGTGAAGAAGACCGTGGCCCGAATCGACAATTTCGAGTTCATGAAGAAAGATAATCTCCGGATTCTTAAAGAACTCGGAATAGATACCCTCATCTACCCGGAATATCTTGCTGCGCAGGCCATCGACCTCTCCCTCTCACACAACTGGGCACGCTACTGGGCCGAGCTTGGAGGAGGCCAGCTGATACTCGTTGGCGTAAAAATGCGCGACAATTCCGGACTTGTGGGCGTCAAACTGCGCGATCTGCCGGTCTCGGCACATCATTTTCACGTGGCCGCCATAAAGAGGAACTCTGAGACCGTGATTCCCGGCGGTAATGATTCCATAGAGATTGACGACATAGTATATTTCATCACTACTCCTGAATATGTGGAGGAAGTGCGCGACCTCTGCGGGAAGAAGACAAAGATAATCCGGAAGGTGATGATAATGGGCGGTAGCAACATCGCCCTGCGCTTCTGCTATGAATATCACGACCGCTACTCCATCCGTGTGATCGACATTGACCGCGAACGCTGCGAATATCTCGCCACCGAAATTCCGGAAATCGAGGTGGTAAACGGCGACGGGCGCGACGTGGAAGTGCTCAGGGAGAACAACATCTACCAATATGACGCATTCATGGCGCTGACCGACAAGTCTGAGACCAATATCCTCACATGCCTCACGGCGAAAGACTTCGGAGTGCCAAAGACGATAGCCGATGTAGAGAACCTGCAATTTTACAGCGTTGCGGAAAGCCTCAACATAGGCACCAGCATCAACAAGAAACTGATGGCTTCTTCGAGCATCTTCCAGATTCTGCTTGATTCCGACGAGTCAAACTCAAAGTTTCTCGCGCTCACCGACGCCGAGGTGTGCGAACTTGAAGTGCGGCACAATGCGAAAATCACCAAGTCGCCGGTGAAAGACCTTCGCCTGCCCTGGGGCATGACCCTTGCAGCCCTGATACGCGAAGGGAAAGCGCAGCTCATCAACGGTATGACACATATTCAGACAGGCGATAAGGTTGTGGTGTTCTGCCTCACAGGAACTATTTCAAAGATAGAAAAGTGGTTCAATTGAAACATAGTCACTACGATTTCGTGAATCTACGCATGCTTCTGCGCACGATTGGCTGGCTGCTCATGGTGCTCACGGGCTTCATGACGTTGCCGCTGCTCACATCCTTTCTTTATCACGACTCCCAGTCGCAGCCCATCCTCATCTCAATGGGCATCACCCTTGCGGTGGCAATGCTGCTGATGAGCATGAAGCCCAAAAGCCGCGACATGGGAAAGCGCGAGGCCATTCTTCTCACATCGCTCGTGTGGATAATACTCTCGCTCTTCGGGATGCTCCCCTTCCTGCTATGCGGAACTCACCAAAGCGTGACCGACGCTTTCTTCGAGACGATGAGCGGCTTCACCACAACCGGGGCGTCTGTGCTCAATTCGCTTGACGGAGTGCCCCATTCCCTTCTGCTCTGGCGCTGCCTGCTGCAATGGATAGGCGGTCTTGGTATAATTCTCTTCACCCTCGCTGTGGTGCCGATGCTCAACAATAAGGGGGGGATGCTGATGTTTAACGAAGAAGTAACCGGTATCACCCACGATAAACTGCGTCCCCGCGTCAGCAACACGGCAAAGTCGCTGTGGATGATCTATATATGCCTCACCATCACGTGCATTCTGATGCTCTGGGCCTCGCGCATGAATCTCTTTGAGGCCATCTGCCACGGGCTCTCCACCATGTCGACAGGAGGATTTTCCACCTCCGACATGAGCGTGCGCGACTGGGAAAGTCCCTATATCATCATCATCCTCACGGTGTTCATGTTTATAGGCGGAGTCAATTTCAACCTCATTTTCGCCACCATAAGCGGAGACAGGAAAAAACTGCTGCACAACGATGCTTTCCGCTGGTTCTGCTTCATAATCCTCATAGGCTATGTAGTGTTCACCATAGCGATAATAGGGAAACATCATGTCCACAGCTGGCAGGAAGTCACTATCATACCCCTCTTCCAAAGCGTGTCGATACTCACATCCACAGGGCTCGTGGTGCCACATTTCTACAGCTGGGGGGCGGTGCCCTACATAGTGCTTCTGATCTTCATGGCTATTGGTGGATGTGCCGGGAGCACATCGGGAGGCGCAAAGGTAGACCGCTTCATCATTCTGTTCAAGTTTCTGAAGAATGAAAATTACCGTACGATGTATCCTTCAGCGGTAAAGACAGTGACTATCAACGGCAAAGGCACATCATACGTGATAGTGATGAAGGTGCTTGCCTTCATAGCATTCTATTTTCTTGTCGTCTTTCTGGGAGGCTTCGTGCTCACAACGCTTGGAGTTCCCTTTGAAAACAGTTTCTTCTTCTCACTCTCCGCCATATCCAATGCCGGAGTTGGCGTGGACATGAACGGCTGCGAGAGCTGCTTCGCCATCATTCCCGACGCGGCGAAATGGATACTGAGTTTCATAATGCTCACCGGGCGTCTGGAACTCTACACAGTGCTCCTCCTCTTCACGCCCGCTTTCTGGAAAAAATAGAATTTTCTCTTAAATTTAAATCTTTCTCAGATTTTTTACGTCTATATTATTATAGACACCTTTTTCACAATAATATAGCCAATTAATGAACTCAGCTCTCAACTCAATCCTCCTTTTGCTCGTCTTGTCTATGTCTTCGATTACTATGTCAGGACAATACAAGGCTCAGGATAAGGCAGATTCTGACAATACATCCCGGCCATATCCCGGAATTCCGGAGAAATTCTTCGCAAAGGGAGACGCCTATATCTCGGGCAGGATCGCAGACTACAGCAGGAATCTGGGCTTTGACAACCTGACGATGATGTATACGAGCCCCCTGACCGGAGTGAGGACTGTCAGGACAGTTCCTATAGATGAAGACGGTCGGTTTTCGGCTATCATAGGCATGGAGGCTCCCGGATTCATACATCTCGACGGCGGTAACAACTGGATTTCAGGGAGATATTATGCCGAACCTTCAAGAACCCTTTATATTGAGTTTAATTTCGAGGATGTTCAGCGACAGTGCGAGGAAAATCCGCACAGGTTTAACATAGCGCAGAGAGTATCACGATTCGGAGGAGATACCGGAGAGATAAACCGTGAGATTTCTGCGAGTCCGCTTCTAAAAGAATATGATATAAATAGATTGGGGGAAAAGTCTGTTCCTCGTGATGCAGCCGACGAGATCAAGGCCATATTTAAGGAAAACAGCAGGCTTATGGAGGATTTCATTGCCCCCAACCACCTTCATCCACTTACCGAACGCATTCTCAGAAATGAATTGCTTGGCCAATATGCCGGTGCATTCGGAGAATATGAACATAAGCGCTACGCAAATATGGTGTTAAAACCAGACGTGCCGTCGCTCAAGGAAAATCCTGACTTGTCCTTCTATGATTGGTGGAAGCAACTGCTTACTGAGACAGATGAATGGCTACTTTCCTCAATCTACATGGAAGGATCTCAATTCAACCACTTGGTGAGCTACTTTCCATATCTGATGGATGCACAGGAGAGATACAGATATTACGTCGATGGCAATCCGGTATCATACCTAATATCTAAAGGGGCAGTGCTCACACCTGAAGAAGAGGAAATGGCCGATTGGTTTGCTGCAAACGCCGACAAGAATGTCTATTACAGGAATAATGAACCGAATCTATATCATGAATACTTATCCAAAGTGTATGCGCTGGCAGAGCGTTCAGGACTGGAGCAGGAATACAAAGACTTTCGAGTAGCCCGGTTCAAGAAACGTAAGGAGGGTGGCATAGGTATTGATGGTATTGATCTTGCCTACAATGCAGGTCTGAAGGCAGACGCAATAAAGCGCTTCACCGGAGAGGATGAGGTGCCGCTTCTGTGGCAGGTAATACAGACGAATATACTGGCCAACAAGAGTATAGACGACTATTCCGAAGAGGAGATGTCTGAGATTCTTGATAAGATCAAGGCCATGAACATAATCACACATCCGGTAGTGGCCGAGGCTCTGACGGAGTTCGTAAAAAAGGCATACATGCCAAAAGACTTTGAACTTCCTGCCGACGGGCGCGGAAAGATTATCAGTGAAATTATCGAGCCATACAAGGGAAAATTCGTGCTTCTAGACTTCTGGGGAACCTCTTGCGGATTATGTCGCATCCATATTGAGGAGACGGCTGACGAACGGAAACGATTGCTCAACCATCCTGACTATAAGCGAATATTCATCACAAGCGAGACTGATTCTCCTGTTGAGGCGTATAATGACTACGTATCAAAAAATCTGGCCAATGAGACAACCGTCCGGCTTTCAGATTCTGACTATAGGCAAGTGATGGATCTCTTCAATTTCTTCGGACTGCCCCACTACGTGCTTATCGACCGATCGGGCAGAGTTCTTAATCCGGACTTTGATTTCCCACATCGGCGCAGCGCTCTCTATGATCTTGGAGTGAACATCTACGAATAAGGAAACAGCCATGGCAAAAGGCGCGAAATCCTTTATCTTTCAATATTATGAAATTTTTCTGCCGCATTTAAATCTTTTTTAAGAGAAACCGCGTCTACATATAGAAAGGCCCCTACAACCGGGGCCCGAGTGATGAGACCATATTCATGAACCGGAACCGCAAACCCGACATAAAGCAGTTTGAAAGCATAGTAAGCCTGACTCAGGACAAGCTTTTCCGCTTCGCTTTCATGCGTATCGGAGTCCGTGAGGTAGCCGAAGACATGGTGCAGGATGTGCTCCTCAGGCTCTTCCGGTTGATGAAAGAGGGCAATGTGATTCAAAATCCCGAATATTATCTTCTCAGAAGCATGAGCAATGCCTGCGCCGACTATTACAGAAGAGAAAAGGTGCAGGAGGTGGACATCGAGGTAATCAAGGATATTCCCGATGTGCAGGACAGGGAGATAACAGAAGAATATATCAGGTTAAGACGCATACTGAAAGGGCTCCCCCATGAACAGGAAGAGATAATCAGACTCAAATGCTATGACGGGCTGAAATTTGCGGAAATAGCGGACCTTCTCGACATTCCGGAAGCAACCGTAAAATCCCGCTTCAGATATGCAATAAGCAAGATACGAAAAACGTTAGATATTAGCGACTCTTATGAAAGATGACAACTACATAAACCGGGAAATGACCGATGAAGATATAGAGAGAATGCTCTCCCCCGGGTGCGAATTCAAAATATCAGCCGGATTTGCAGGAAGAGTTGTGCAGGAAGCGGAAGCACTGAGCAGACGCAGACCGAGGCGCAGGATTCTGATTCCGATAGCGGCATCGGTAGCTGCAGCAATCGGCCTCATCATTCTTTCAGTACGCGTCTTACGACCCGTGACAGAGCATGATCCGGTGATTGTGGCTTCAGTCGTTGAGAAACGTGCGGATGTCACCGCCATCACATCAACGTCGGCCGATCATGCCGAAATTCATAACGTAAGCACTCACAAAGAGCCTGAAAAGATCATCAATAGAGAGACTGCGAGGAGGAAGCCGGCCAAAAGGTCAGACATCCGGCTGACGGAAGATTCCGAAGAGGTTGCTCCTGAGCCGACTGAAATACTCCTGACTCCATCTCACGAAGCAGAAGCTGAATACTTTGAGGCGGAGGAAGAAATTCAAATGCCTGTAGTAACCAAAGGGCCTATGATCAACCTTGCAAGCAATCATATTGAGAATTCAACAAGAAATAACCTCGTCAGCGAAGAGCCTGAAGACTATCTGCGAAAACTTCAGATATCATTCATAAGAAGAACGCGAATGGAGATCGCAGCCACAGAAGCGATGTTGAAGAGAATATCCGAAACCGAACCTGTCACCACACCAATCTAACGAACCGACAAATGAAAATTCACAGTATCAGACTCATATCAGCCATTACACTGCTGACAGCATCAATTTCCGCGTCGCAGGCACAGCTGCACTATCAGATTTCAGGCGAACTGGACGCTCATGATGGAGAAGCGGTCTCCATAATGGATTATTCCACCAACTCAGTTATAAACAAAGGTGAGGTAAGAAACGGAAAGTTTCTGCTGGAAGGAGAATACGACAGGGATGCCTACGTGAGAATCATCGGCGGGAATGAATACTGCAACTGCATACTCGACAGCCTTGTGATAGCCGATTTCACGACGCATTATGCCAAACGCGCCACTTCGGAGGTAAACGATACATATATAGATTACATGACTATCGAAGACAGGGTGTATGACAGGTGCATGGAACTGCGCGACAGTTGCGTGGCGACAGGAATGTCGGAAAAGGATGCAATCGATTTCATGAATGCAAATTTTTCCGATCGGGAAATTCCTAAACTTGAGCAACTCTGTCAAGACAAAATAGCCGCCAATCAGAACGGAGCCGGCGAAGCATTGCTAATGCAGTTTCACTTGATGACTCCCAATATTGAAGAATGGGATAATATGTATAACACTCTTTCTCCACGGCTTCGGGATCTTGATATCACTAAGAGACTGAATGCCATTTATGAAAACAGGCGGAAAGCCTCACCGGGACAGCCTTATATCGACTTCGGGGGCAAGACTCCCGACGGAAAAGAGTGCAGGCTTTCCGATTATGTTGGCAAAGGGAAATATGTGCTGGTAGATTTCTGGGCATCATGGTGTGGCCCCTGCCGCGCTGAAGCGAAGACGACACTTATGCCTCTATATGAGAAATATAAGGATAATGAAAATTTCGAGATTCTTGGCGTAGCGGTATGGGATAATCCTGAACGTACGATAAAGGCAATCGAAGAGTCGGGCTACCAATGGCCTCAGATGATCGATGCCGGAAAGGAACCAATGAATTTATACGGATTCGACGGCATCCCACAGATAATGCTTTTCAATCATGACGGCACAATCGCCGCCCGCGACCTCAGGGGGGCAAACCTGATAACTACCGTAGAAAACGTCCTATCGGGAGAAAGGTGACCGGGCGTCAGTATTGAACGTGTCAGAAATATTCATATTCTTAAATATTGAATTTCCACAACTTCAGACAAATCTAAATCAACATGAAAAAGTCTCTTCATATCATTCTTCTCATCGCGGGCATCATGATGGTGTTACAGGCGTCGGCCAAGACCAACCCTCAAAATGACAATCCGGACAAAAAACTAAAGACGGATCTGAACAAAACTTTCGTGCTTGAAGGCTCTGTGGATCCTTATATCCCTGATTCGTGCTACAATGTCTATATCACAGATATAGGAGAGACAATCACCGACGAGGATCTCGTGACATGTGTGCCTGTCGTAAACAAGCAGTTTACGTTTACCACCACACTCGACACCATGAAAAAAGGACGCATCAGGGCAATATTTCCGGGCAATGATCTGTGCGAAGCGTGGATAGACATTTATTTCATACCGGGACTTACCGTATTCATGACCGTACACAACGGCTACTTCAACATCAATAATCAGGATCAGTATAAATTTATGGTGAATGCCTGGGAAAACGAAATTCCGCTCTCGACGCTTCTCACAAGCATGGGTGCGTCAGATTCCAATTCCAAAAACGAAGAACTGGGAGATGTCTATACCGTAATATCCCTCTACAAGACTGTAATTGATGAATACAATGAACAGATACGGGAGATCCAGCATCTTGCATATTTGAATCCGAATGAGAAAAAGAAGCAGATTCTGAGTCTCACGCAAAAAATTGAGGATATCAACAGCAAAATGGAAAAAATCATAGAGGAATATGCTTCAAAACTGAAGAAGAACCGATAGAAACAATATACCACCAAAAAAATGAAACACTTACTTTTCATCATTCTTATATTGCCCTGGCTTCATGCGGCAGCCCAATCTTCCGCAGTGCAGACCGATTCCATCACTTGCCGGATACACGGCTCTGTCTCCGAGCGCCCGGAAGCGAATGCCGCGTTTATTATAGAGGCCGACAAGGATATAAGAATTCATGAATACAATGGCGTGAAGATAATAGACGGCAAATTCGACTTCACTCTGCGCGATGATATGCCGAGAGCCTACAACGTAATGTTTGACGACGAACTGAGAATCGGCCGGTTGCCACAAAGAATATTCTACACAGGCGATGGAGAGGTAGAACTGAAGTGCGGAAGAATCGGAGCCGCAGTCAGAGACACGGTGATCTCGGATATCTCTGACAATGTGATGGCCCGTAATTGGGAAAATGAGCGGAATGAGAAATGCCTCGACGAACTCTTCGGTATATATGCAGCGATGGAGGCCCTTGCTCATAGGCAGGGAAACAAACCAAGTGCAGAATCTGATTCGCTTCAAGCCAGGGCAATTGACCTCTTGAAGCAGAACGATATCCTTATCAGGCGCCAGATAGCCGAAAAGGCATCGCTCCCGGGGCTCTACACGATAAAGCATGCCGTGAGATATTATAAAGATTTAGAGTTTTGTAGCGACATCGACGACTACATCCGCATTTTCGAGACCATTTATAAGGAGAAAATGCCGTCTCATCCCTACACTCAGGAGATACAGTCGATGATCGACGCGATGAAAGTGTCACCGGGAAACACTTATCCCGACTACGAGATAACACGGCCTGACGGATCAAAAGAGCGTATTAGCAATCTTATCAAGGGCAAGACTGCGGTAATCAATCTTTGGGCTTCATGGTGCCGACCGTGCAGAATACATTCCAAGGAATTGATTCCCATCTATGAAAAATATAAGGATAAGGGGTTTACGATCGTGGCCGTGGCCCGCGAGAAGGATAACTGCGATGCCATGAACGATGCCATGCTAAAAGACGGATACCCGTGGGAAAGTTTCGTGGATATTGACGATCAGGACGACGTATGGAGAATCAACCAAGCCGGGAATTCCGGAGGCAAGATTCTGCTTGTGGACTCAGACGGCAGAATTGTCGGCATCAACATGCCGGCAAATGAGATCGAGGCTTATCTTGAGAAAAATTGCAAATAATGAAACACAATCAGGGCCGACTGACTTAGCCGGCCCTGAATTATTTGCTGAGATAGGCGTCAGCGCGCGAGTTCATATATCTTCCGGGCGGTGTCGCGGTCGATGCGGATATAGTTGCCGAAGACCTCTCCCTTGTTTTCCACCACTTTGTCGGCAAGGAGGGCGGTATCAGGATTCTCTATGCCGAGCTCCTTCATGCTGACCGGCATGCCGATTGAGATGAGAAACTTCTTCAGGGCCTCGATGCCGAGAAGAGCGGCTTTCGCATCATCGGGCTCCTCAATGTCGAAGACACGGCGTGCGAACTGTGCTATCTTGCCGGGATTGGTCTGCATCGCGTATGTCATCCATGCCGGGAACATAACCGCGAGGCCTGCTCCGTGAGTGACATCATAGACGGCGCTCAGTTCATGCTCCAGGCCGTGGGTAGACCAGTCTTCCTCGCGTCCTCCACTGCAAACGCCGTTGTGGGCAAGCGTTCCGCTCCACATAATATTGGCACGGGCATTATAGTCGTTAGGATCAGCTATGACTTTAGGAGCCTCAGTTAAGATCGCTTTCATCACTCCCTCCGCTACCCTGTCGGTGATCTCCACATCGAGAGTATTGGTGAAATACCGCTCCATGATATGCGCGAACATATCGGTGATTCCGGCGGCAGTCTGATATGGCGGCAGAGTCATGGTGAGTTCCGGATTCATCAGCGCGAAGCGGGGCCGGAGCACATCGCTTCCCATACCGAGTTTATGCAGGCCGTCGAGTTTGGTGATCACGGTGTTGCCGCTCCCCTCGCTGCCGGCAGCAGGAATGGTGAGTACCACACCTACAGGAAGAGCCTTCTCCACCCTGGCTTTCCCGCAGTAGAAATCCCAGAAATCGCCGTCGTAGGGCACGGCTGCCGCGATGGCCTTTGCCGTGTCGATGGCACTTCCGCCGCCAACTGCCAGCACAGAATCCACGCCTTCTCTCTTAGCGATCTCAATTCCCTCATAAACCTTTGAATCGACAGGATTCGGCTGAACTCCACCAAGCTCAGCGTATGGAATACCGGCTTCCTCGAGGCTTTTCTCCACACGGCTGAGCAGACCGGATCTTACTACCGATCCCTTGCCAAAGACTATCAGAGGCTTCTTCATGCCGAAAGCAGCAAGCTGCCCGGCCACCTTATTTTCAACACCCCTGCCGAAGACATATTTGGTGGCAGGGAAAAATACAAAATTATTCATAAGCAGCTAAGCGTATTGATGTTGCAGTTCCTCAAAAAGAGGAATCTGATGTTTCTTCTGCAAAATTAGTAAAAATCGGGTGAATCACAAATTCAAAACAAAGATTTGCGGATGAATCGGAAGTGAGAAGATGAATATTTGCATATTCAGATATTTTTTAATAACTTTGAATCCGAAAACTGCCTGCATAAGACATTTTTCCCACTCCGACATCAACATCATGACTAAACATCTCAGAGACATCATTATATGCTGTATGCTTGCAGCGGCGCCCCTAATTACGGAACATTCGGCCGCTGCCATTCATGACACCATCTCGTTTGGAAATTGCGAATACAGGCTCGACGAGAATACAATTCTGCTCGACCGCGAGGGCCTTTTCAATAATCCCGCTGCTGTGTCAGACCCACTCGAAGCGTTGCGCAAGATCAACATGGCGGGGAAATCGGCAACACTTCTTGTAGCGCCGTCGGTGTATTGGCTCGATGATCCCGACTCGCCGGAAGTGCGCACCGACAAGGGAGGGACGCCTTACGCTTTCAGGATAGAATGTGACACGCTCTCGATAGTAGGACTTTCCAAGAATCCGGAAGATGTGGTGTTTGCCGTAAACCGGGGGCAGACTCAGGGTGCTGTAGGAAACTTCACCATGTTCCAATTCTCAGGATCAAGTCTTGAACTGGAAAACATAACATTCGGCAACTACTGCAACACAGATCTCATCTATCCGCGGAATCCTGAATTCAACCGCCCGAGGCGAAAAGATGCCATAGTGCAGGCACAAATCGGAATATGCAAGAATACCGACCGTCTTTTCGCCGACAACTGCAGATTTATCAGCCGCCTTAATCTCTGCCCCTTTGTGGGTGCGAGGCGAAGCCTCTACTATAACTGCTATTTCGAGTGCACTGACGACGCCCTGTCGGGCTCGGCAATATACCTTGACTGCCGGTTTACTTTCTTCAGCAGCAAACCTTTTTACTCCACAGCTGAGACAGGAGCCGTATTCCTGAACTGCGACATCCACACTCTTTGCTCCGGCCCCCAATACTTCACCAAAATACCCGGGCCGGTGACAGCTATCGACACCCGCTTCACATCCGATCATCAGACGAGCTTGCACTGGACACGTGACGCCTCTGACGTGGTATCATATCAGCATAACATATCGCTCAACGGCGTTCCCTGCAAAATAGATGAAGGGAGGAGGATGCTCGGCCCGGATCTCTCAGGCCAGCTGAAGGATGCCTACATGGTGGAAGCGGACGGAAAAACTATCTATAATCTATCGAACCTTATCGGAAGCACCGACGGATGGGATCCTCTCGGAAATGCGGCGGAAATAAAAAAAGCCGAAATGACACTGGGCCGAAAACTGACGGGGCTCCCCGTAGGGCTACGTCTCAAGGCCGATAAGTCTACCCTCTCGCCACGCGGCGACAAAGCCTCGATCTCTGCCACCCCTCTGCTATGGGGCGGATATGAGGCCGGTCCGGACGTGTCGTTCACTTTTGTTTCAGACAACAGGAAGCCGGAACCACTCGACACCACCGTCACATATTCCGACAACGGCCTCACGGCCCGCAAGACCTTCAAGATCAATCCGGATTTACGGAAAGCCCCTGATTTAAAAAAGCAACCCACCATTCATTTTGACGAAGCAAAAGGGAAATACATAGTAGACTATGAACTGCGTGGCCAAGGTTCTGACCGAAGCACAATAATCTGGGGGCGCATGGAGACTGCCGACGGAGAGAAAAAAGCGACCCTGCTCCGCCGTGCTGAGGCACAGGGCGAAACATCATACACCCCTATTGCCGCAGACTTCGGCACATATCTCTTCGCGGTGGTGATACCCCGCTTCTCCGATTCCCATCAAGGCGAGATGCAGACATCAGCGCCGGTCTACGTATCCACGCTCGACAACCTCTCCTTTCCCGAGTCTTCACTATCTACTGATTTCAGCGATATCCCGGTGGTGAGGCGAAGCCCCGGCATTGTCGGAGCATGGACATTCGATATCTTCAAGCCGGCCGATACCGCCGCTGCGGAATGGGATGCCGGAAGCGGCCCGGGATGGCGCTACGGCAAAGGGTATGACGCCTCGGTGAGCGAAGGACTCGTGCAGACAGAGAAAGGAGCCCGCCTCTCCTACATACCCATGCGCGATTTCACTCATGATATGAAAGCCACCCTGACAGTGGAACCGGCCAAAAGCGGAGGACAAGGTTTTGGAAGCGCCACTTCACAATATATGGATATCTGTGTGAAGTTTGATCCTGTTTCGCTCACCGGATATGCCCTCCGCATAGAACGCGTGCCTGACCATGACAGAGCAGTTCAGTTCTCGCTTGTGGAATACGATCACGGGGCTACCCGCGTGATCAATCCGGGAGTTGTGAGCAACTGCTTCCGCACTCCTTGCTCGATAAGCGTAGAAGTGACCGACGGAATCTTGCGGGCATCTGCACATACGGATGCTAAGCCGGCCAAACCCTGCTGCGACGAGGTGGTTTCCTCAGTCGATATCTCGGCTGCCGTTAAGGAATCAGGACTCGGAGGCTTCGCCATGCAGCATACAGGATCGGCCGGTGCATCATCCACTCTCATCAAAAGTCTGGAACTGGAATGGGAATGAATCATAAATAAGAATAATCAAATAATTAAACCTCAAATCAAATAAAACCTGAATGAAAAGAACATCTCTGTTATCTCTTGCGGCTCTCGGATGCCTTCTCACGGTCTCGGCCCGTGCGGATGTGTCGAAGGCTTACGTCTCAGATTTAGGCAACGGAAAGTATCAGAATCCCGTCATCAACGCCGACTACTCCGACCCCGATGTGGTGAGGGTAGGCAATGACTACTATATGACATCGTCGAGTTTCGCCAATCTTCCGGCACTTCAGATTCTCCATTCCAACGATCTCGTGAACTGGACTCTCGTAGGAGCGGTGGCCGACAAATATCCTGACGCGGCTTTCGACGGTGTGAGCCACGGCAACGGCGTGTGGGCGCCCTCCATCCGCTATCACAATGGCAAATATTATGTGATGTATGGTGACCCTGACCGGGGAATATATGTGGCTGACGCCACCGATCCCAAAGGGCCCTGGAGCCCGCTCCGCCTCATCTATCCGGTCGTGGGAGTGATCGACCCTTGCCCCTTCTGGGATGAAGACGGAAAAGCCTACATCGCTCACGGATATGCCGGGAGCAGGGCCGGAGTGAAGAGCATTCTCGGAATGATTGAAATGACTCCCGACGCTACGGGTGTGATTGGTCAGGATCGTGTGATCTACGACGGACACCTTGAAAACGAGACTATCGAGGGCGCCAAGATGTATAAACGTGGAGACTGGTATTATATCTTCTCTCCCGCAGGTGGTGTGGCAACAGGCTGGCAGGTGGTGATGAGGAGCAAGAATCCCTGGGGGCCTTACGAGCAACGCAACGTGATGGAACAAGGGAATACTGACATCAACGGCCCTCACCAGGGAGCATGGATCGACACTCCCGACGGAAAGGAAGACTGGTTCATACACTTCCAGGACAAAGGGCCCTACGGACGTGTCATTAATCTTGAGCCCATGGAATGGAAAGAAGACGGATGGCCGGTGATAGGTGTAGACAAAGACGGCGACGGCCGTGGCGAACCTGTGCGTACCTACAGAAAACCCAACGTAGGGAAAAATTATCAGGTGGCCACCCCTGCCGATTCTGACGAATTCAATTCCACCACTCTCGGACTGCAATGGCAATGGAACGGAAATCCGCAGCCTCTGTGGTATTTCTGTGATGCTGAAAATTCGCTGCTCCGCCTCTTCTCGCACAATACTCCCGAAGCGAAAAACCTCTACGATATGCCCAACGTGCTGATGCAGAAATTCCCCAATGAGAATTTCACCGCCACTGCAAAGGTATCATTCTTTCCCAGGGTCAAAGACGGAAAGGCAATGACCGGTGAGAAAGGCGGCTTGGCAGTGATGGGCTACAACTTCGCAACTCTCGCTCTCGAAAGCCGCGAGGATGGTATCTATCTGGTGCAGACAGACTGCGTAGGAGCCAACAAAGGCAAGGACGAGGTGGAAACCGAAGCCATTAAACTTGACAACGGGGGCCCCGTATGGCTCAGGGCTAAAGTGAGAATGACCGGCAAGAAAAAACCGACTCAGAAATCAGACTATAAATGTGAGGTGACTTTCAGCTACAGTCTTGACGGAAAGAAATTCCACGATTTCGGACGCCCGATGGACGTGAGGGAAGGACACTGGATCGGTGCCAAAGTGGGAATTTTCTGCACCCGCCCCTGGAAAAGCAACGACAGCGGATGGCTCGACGTTGATTCATTCGTCATTGACAAATAAATCAACCAATTACAGTCCAACATTCTCAAAAGTTATCCAAAACCTCAGAAACAACATCTGATTATCAAGTAATTATCAATTTAATTATCCTCAAAAGTTTTCCATTTGTAAAATTTATAGGAAAATTTTTGAGGATATTCTTTGTCATCATGGATTATTTTCTTAACTTTGCATTCGCAAAACAGACATATAACAATCAACCTCCATGATACTGACAGTAGAGAAACGAGACGGACGCGTAGTAGGATATAACGAAGAAAAGATAAAGGCAGCCATACGCAAGGCGATGCTTGCCACCGAACTCGGCGAAGATGAAGCCCTGATACAGCGCATAGCCGACCGCATCGGCATGTCGGGCAGCGAAAGAATGACCGTAGAGGCTATTCAGGACAGAGTGGAGATAGAGCTCATGAAGTCTGCCCGCAAGGATGTGGCTAAGCGCTATATTGCCTATCGGGATCAGCGCTCAATAGCACGGCGAGCCAAGACGCGCGACATCTTTCTTGAAATCATAGAGGCCAAAAACAACGATATCACCCGAGAGAACGCCAACATGAACGCCGACACGCCGGCGGGCATGATGATGAAATTCGCATCGGAGACCACAAAACCTTTCGTAGACGATTATCTACTTGCCCATGATGTGAAGCAGGCAG
This sequence comes from uncultured Sangeribacter sp., assembly GCA_964410515.1. Classification (GTDB taxonomy): domain Bacteria; phylum Bacteroidota; class Bacteroidia; order Bacteroidales; family Muribaculaceae; genus Lepagella. The sequence goes on from CAYPGW010000013.1 coordinate 70,222, forward strand.
TGAAGAACAATTATCTGCATATACACGATAAGGACTACTACCCCACCAAGAGCCTGACATGCGTGCAGCACCCTCTCGACCGACTTCTTGACAACGGCTATGCGGCCGGACATGCGGAAAGTCGGGCTCCCAAACGGATAGAGACAGCAGGAGTAATCGCCTGCATCTCGCTCGAGACCGCGCAAAACGAGATGCACGGCGGCCAGGCTATTCCGGCATTCGACTTTTATCTCGCACCTTTCGTGAGGGCTACTCTCATGGAGGAACTGCGCATCATCGAGAACCTTACAGGCACAGACCTTTCAAAATATGATGATTACGAGGTGAAAGATTACGTGAAGCGCGACCTCGACGGGCTTGAAGGCGAGGAGCGACTGCTGCAGCATGCCATAAACCGCACCACCGGGCGTGTGCATCAGGCTATGGAGGCATTCATCCACAATATGAACACCATCCATTCGCGCGGAGGCAATCAGGTGGTGTTCAGCAGCATCAATTACGGCACCGACACATCGGCCGAAGGACGCTGCGTGATACGAGAAATACTCAATTGCACATTCGAGGGGGTTGGCAATGGCGCCACAGCCATTTTCCCCATCCAGATCTGGAAGAAAAAGCGCGGAGTTAGTTATCTGCCCGAAGATCCCAACTATGATCTCTACCGCCTCGCATGCAAAGTGGCCGCCCGCCGCTTCTTCCCCAACTTTCTGAATCTTGACGCCACATTCAATCAGGATGAGGACTGGAAAGCCGACGATCCGCGCAGGTTCGAGCATGAGGTGGCCACCATGGGATGCCGCACAAGAGTATTTGAGAACCGTTACGGCAAGAAGACATCAATCGGGCGTGGCAATCTTTCATTCTCCACCGTCAATATCGTGCGTCTGGCCATAGAGTGCATGGGAATCAAGAACAAGGAGGAAAGGATAGAGCGCTTTTTCGAACGCCTTGACGATGTGCTCGAAATCGCCGCACGCCAGCTCGATGAGCGCTTCCAGTTCCAGAAAACGGCCCTTGCCAAGCAGTTCCCGCTTGTGATGGGATCGCTCTGGATTGGAGCGGAATCGCTCGGCCCCGATGACACTATTGAGAGCGTCATCAATCAGGGCACACTCGGCATCGGATTCATCGGCCTTGCGGAATGCCTCATCGCACTCGTAGGAAAGCACCACGGCGAAAGCGAGGAAGCTCAGCAGCTCGGATTGAGGATTGTGGGCCATATTCGCTCAAAGACCAACGAATTCAGCGAGCGATACGCCCATAATTATTCGGTGCTCGCCACTCCCGCCGAGGGCCTGAGCGGGCGATTCACTAAGCGAGACCGCGCATCGTTCGGAGTGATCGAGGGCATCACTGATAAGGATTACTACACCAACTCAAACCATGTTCCGGTGTATTATCACTGCTCCCCGCGCCACAAGGCCAAGATCGAGGCGCCATATCACGAGCTCACACGCGGCGGACATATCTTCTATGTTGAAATCGACGGCGACGCCACCCACAACGAGGAGTGCATCATGCAGATTGTGGATATGCTCGACAAGTATAACATGGGCTACGGATCGGTAAATCACAACCGCAACCACTGCCCCAAATGCGGATATGAGAACGCCGAAAAGAATCAGACGGAATGCCCGAAGTGCGGCTCACGTTTCGAGACAATTCAGCGTATCACAGGATATCTCGTAGGCACTACCGACAGATGGAACTCGGGCAAGCTCGCCGAGCTCAAAGACAGAGTCGTGCATAAATGATGATTGCGGGCATGAAAAAGCCTACATTCAGAGTGCTCGATATAGTGAGGGGAACCACGGTCGACGGGCCCGGATTCCGCACAGCTATCTACCTCGCCGGTTGCCGCCATGCTTGCCCCGGATGCCACAATCCGCAGTCGTGGAACTTCGATGCAGGCACAGAGATGACCCTCGAAGAAATAATGGAAGTTGTAGAGGAAGAGGACTTCGATGTCACCCTCTCGGGAGGCGATCCGCTCTATCAGCCCGAGAAGACCGCATTGCTCGCCAAAAGCATAAGTGAAGCGGGACATTCCGTGTGGCTCTATACCGGCTTCAAATTTGAAGAGATTATGGCGTCAGAGCGCCTGTCGCTACCACTACCCTACATCGACGCCATCGTAGACGGGCCATACATCGCTGCACTCCGCGATCCCGACCTCCCCTTCCGAGGCAGTTCCAACCAGCGCATCATTTACTTGCGAACTGATGACATGAAAAACTGAAACCTGTAAGTGCGAAACTATATCAGATGGGTTACATTGATTTTCTTGTATTTGCTACCCATGCCTCCTCTGAAGCGCATATTGCTTCAATCATGGAGAGGTCATAGCGGCGGATGCCGTAATGCACGAATTTTTGGTCTATTCCTTTACTGCTCATAGTTTATGCTTGTTGAGGGTAAAAACTGCTCCAATTGAGAGTGTCGGTTGTGTTTTCAATAGGCAGCGGACTATAAAGCCAGTTAGAGCCTTGCTGCAGAATCACGCCTCCGGCGAGTGGTTGTTCCGATGTCGAATTTTCAGCCATATATCGCAGAAGCGCATTGTGCTTGTCGGCAGCAAAAAAATCGCTTCCTGCACTCTTGGTGTCGAAAAGATATATATGACCGTTTTTCATGCGGATAACGAAATCAACATAGAAAAGAGCCTTTTCTCCACCCTCACCTTTGTTATATTCAACGGCATAATTCGCCTTTCCACTGTCTCCATTCTTATACCACCAGTCGATATACTGCGAATTGGCTTCAAGGAATTTCATAAATTCCTGTTCAGGAGAAGATGTTCTGCTTATCAATCGAATAAATGGCAGCAACGCGTGATTTTTACCCTCAGCAATCTCATTGGTGTCTGAATCATACACACGTTTTTCCGGAACTTCCCACTCGTGTTCTTTATAAACGCGGGTGGCGGCAGCTAGGGCAGCGGCTATCTGACGCTTGCGAGCATACTTTTCGAGGGCAGTTTCGAGAAGACGGTCAAACTTGGGGCGGTTCTCGTGATAAAGCACCACTTTCTTCGCATCGGTTTCGTAGATACCGAAGAAATCAGCAATAAGTTCGGTAAGGAAGCTTGCAATCTTATCAGTGCGCCCCTTACGCTCAAACTGCCCACCCTTGCTGTCGATGTAGGCAAGGAAAACACCGTCAATCTCGCCGGTGGTTCGGGCGAATTTC
>CAYPGW010000014.1:0-66408 GCA_964410515.1 uncultured Sangeribacter sp.
AACATTTCAATCTGCTCATTTTCTTATATGCACCGTAAATTCGGCTTGTGCCGAAAATTGACCGATTTTGCGACCCAAACCGGGTCAGAGGTTCAATCCCATGACTAAAACCCCACTCTGTGAGCCATTTTCTGTGCCTAACTTTCGGTGAATCAATCTACTCACACTTCTGTGAATGCAACTGTGAGTAAAATTACTCACAGGCGTGAGTACTCACACATCACTCACAGCTGACCGTAATATTCTTCAGTATTCTTCGATTTGGGCAAAAAGAAAGAACGCTGAAAATCAAGTGATTTCAGCGTTCTTCTGCGTTTTACCGCTTTGTTAAGTGACCCCGGTGGGGCTCGAACCCACGACCCAATGATTAAGAGTCATTTGCTCTACCAACTGAGCCACGGAGTCATTCTGTTGGTGTTGCTCGCGGGCCTTGTTTCCCGTTTGCGAGTGCAAAGTTACAACCTTTTTTTGAAAGCGCCAAATTTTTCGGCAACTTTTTTCAAAAAAAATGACCGATATTGCCGCACTACGCTTTTTCGGGATTGGGCAGGCCATTTTTTAACATTATATTCCATATCAATCCCGATTTTTTATTAACTTTGCATCCGTAAGAGGCTATGCGGTCTCTCGCAAAATAAGAAAACTTCCTCACATTACCACGAAGTATGAACTATACGATTATCGACTTCATCTCGCTCCTCGGCTCGGTCTGCCTGTTTCTCTATGGCATGAAGGTCATGAGCGAAGGCCTGCAGAAAGTGGCGGGCGACCGCCTGAGAAACATACTCGGCATCATGACAAAAAACCGGGTGATGGGCGTGCTCACTGGTATTATCATCACAGCCCTTATCCAGAGTTCGAGTGCTTCTACCGTGATGGTGGTGAGCTTTGTGAATGCCGGCCTCATGTCGCTTGCGCAGTCTATGGCTGTGATATTCGGCGCCAATGTGGGCACCACGGTCACGACATGGATCATTTCCGCTTTTTCTTTTGAAGTCAATATCTCAGACTATAGCATTCTGCTGCTTGCGATAGGCGTGCCGATGCTTTTCATGAAGAAGAGCACCTACAAGTCTTTCGGTGAGTTTATCATCGGTTTTGTATTCCTTTTCATGGGTCTGGATCTCATCAGCCAGTATGTTCCTGATCTGAAGGGGAATCCCGAGATGCTTCAGTTCCTGTCGCGCTACACGTCGTCGGGCTTCGGGTCTTTGCTGATCTTCTTCACCATCGGCATTATCCTCACCATGGTGGTGCAGAGTTCGGCGGCCACCTTCGCCATCACTCTCATCATGTGCTCGCAGGGCTGGATCTCGTTCACGCTCGGATGCGCCATCATTCTGGGTGGCAATATAGGCACCACAATCACTCCCATTCTGGCATCGCTGAGCGGAAATCTCGCGGCGCGGCGCACTGCCATGGGCCATGTGCTTTTCAATGTACTCGGCTCGATGATCGTGCTCTGCATATTTCATCCGTTCATGAATCTGGTGGCCGACATCTCAGCATGGTGTTGCGGCATCAATCCTCTCGACATCGATGCCGCGCAGGAAATGAACATGGCTGATTCCACGTTGCTCAATCCGGCGGGTGGCCTCACGTCGAAGGCCCAGTCGGCGGTGGCTTTCGGCCTCGCTATGTTCCCTACAGTGTTCAATGCCTGCAACTTGCTGGTGATGATATGGTTTACTAAACAGTATGTCCAGATCGTATGCTGGATGATGCCCGCCAAGCATAAGGACGAGGAGGAAGACTTCTCGCTGAAATATATAAATCACGGCCTTCTTCAGGCATCTGAACTTAATATCACCCAGGCTCAGAAAGAGATAGAAGTGTATGGCCAGCGGGTAGGCCGCATGCTCGGCATGGCAGAGGAAATTGTGCATCTCAAATCGGATGACTCTAAATATTCGGAAGTTTATTCGCGTCTTGAGAAATACGAGGAAATATCCGACAAGATGGAGATTGAGATTGGCAATTATCTCAATAGGGTGTCGGAAGGGCGGCTCTCGCCCAACGGTAAGATGCGCATAGCCGGTATGCTGCGCATCATCAGCGAGATAGAATCTATAGCCGACTGCTGCTTCAACGTGGCCAAGACCACTCAGCGCAAGCTCCAGAACAGCGTCAAGTTTCCCGATACCATCGAGAAGGAAGTGGATCACATGTTCGACCTCGTAGACAAGGCTATGGATAATATGCTCCAGATCCTGAAAGAGATGGAGAGTCCCGACGAGTCGAAGATAATCAAGGCCTACAATATTGAGCGCGAGATCAACAGCTATCGCAATCAGCTGCGCGATACTAACATCGCCAATATCAACGACAAACAGTATGAATTCCAAGACGGAATCTTCTTCATGGATCTGATTGGAGAGGCGGAGAAGATGGGCGACCTCGTCATCAACGTGGTGGAAGGCGTGAAGCATCAGTTTCGTGACGACACACTCTGATATTTAGCATATTGACCCGATATGGCCGACAATAGATATTGCGTCGTAATGTGCGGAGGGGCCGGAACCCGATTCTGGCCGTTCAGCCGGGAATCGAGGCCGAAACAGTTTATCGACTTTTTCGGTACGGGCCAGACTCTGCTGCAGCTCACGGTAGACCGAATACGCCGGTTTGTACCCGATCGCAATATCATAATTCTTACAAATGCGCAGTATGCGGAGACGGTATGCAGTCAGTTGCCGTTTCTCGCTCCCGAGCACATTCTTCTTGAGCCCGCAAGGAGGGATACGGCTCCTGCCATACTTTGGGCGGCGCATCACATAGCGGCGCGCAATCCTGAAGCCTCGTTCGTCACGCTCCCGTCAGATCATCTTATACTCAAGGAGGGCGCTTTTCATGATGCACTCCTTCGCGGATTTGAGTTTGTGGAGACTACCGGAGCCCTCCTTGCCATCGGAGCCACCCCCACAGCCCCTGCCACCGGACGGTGCTATATTCAGAAGGGTGTCAAGACTGATGACGAAAGCATCTATAAGATTCGCACTTTTGCCGATCGCCCCGGCGAGAAGATGGCAGAGGTGTTTGTCGGTTCGGGCGAATTCGTATGGAATACCGGCATATATCTTTGGAAAGCCGGGTCGCTGATTGATGCTTTCGCGCGCTACGACCATGACACAGCAATGCTTTTTGAGGCGGATGCATCGGTCTACGCCGGGGCCGGAGAGGCTGCATTTGTGGAAGAAGTGTTTCCAAAAGCCGGATCGTCTCCCATCGAATACTCGGTGATGGAGAAAGCCTCCAACGCATATCTGCTTCAGTCTGAATTCGGTTGGAGCGATATGGGAACATGGCAGTCGCTTCATTCGGTGTCGCCTAAGAATAAGGACGGCAACGTGACTCAAAACTGCCGCGCGCTGCTCTACGACAGCCGGGGCTGCATCGTGGCTTCCGAGACCGACAGGCTTATCGTGACCGCTGGTCTGACTAACTATATCGTGGCTGATACTCCCAATTCGCTCCTCATCTGCCCGATCGAGGCTGAGCAGAAGATTCGCAATATTGTCAACGACGTGCGTGCCCGCTATGGCGACGCATATATCTAATCTAATTCTTCTTTTCTATATCACAATGTCTTCGGTTGTATATCGCATAAAATACCTTATTCTTGCAGTCGTGGCGGTTGCCTCGCTCTCTTCATGCGTGAAAGATAACTTCTCGTTGCGTCTGCAGTTTCCCGCTGATTATGTAGGCAATTATCTCGTGGCTTACTACTCGTGGAACTCGGATAGGGGTGCCTGGGTGGAGCAGACTGCATCGGTGCAGGGAGGTGTGGCCGAAGTGGAATGCGCCAGTCATAAGCCAACACTCGTGTATGTCAGCGATGCATCGTCACCCTCAAAATATATTGTGGTCTATGCCGAGAAAGGCGACAAAATCACGATATCGGGCGAAAGTTCAGATATGCGCACCTGGAAGGTGACCGGAAATAAAATAGCCGGCGAACTGGCCGCGTGGGAGGCACAGGCATCTCCCGGCGAGACTCCTGAGCAGAGAAATGCCCGCGTTGCGGCCTTCGTGAAGAAAAATCCCAAATCAAAGGTTTCCGCTATCCTGTTGCTGACCGCTTTCGACCGCAGGGGAAATCCTGAGGAGTTTGTGAAGTTGTGGAATATAGTCGATAAAGATGTGCGCACCAATGAGTTGATAGAGATGTGCGAATGCCCCGACCTGCAGGGCGTTCTATTCGGTATTGATGCCGCCGGCAATCTGAAGGCAGCGGCCGAGAAGCGTCTTGCGCTCTTCATAGTCCGCTCTGAAGGGAATGGCATCGACACTCTCACTCTTGCCAAGAAGCCCTCGTTCATCTATTTCTATCGGGATAACAACGACGCACGCAATCAGGCAATTGACTCGCTCAGGGCTCTTGTGAAGGCTTATCCTGATTCTGCGAAGCGGATTATTTGCGACGTTGCCTCCGACATCGACAGTGTGACCTGGATGTCGGCTCTCCGCTATGACACTCTCTCGAAAGTGGTGCGTGGCTGGGCCCCGCACGGACTGACCGACGAGAATCTGGTGAAAGCCGGAGTGTCACGTCTGCCCTGGTATCGGGTGGCGTCGGCCAAAGGGAAGGTGGAGTATTCCGGTGCTGAGCTCGACTCTGCACTGAAGGTTTTCCGCCGACAGATGAAATAAACTGAATGATATAATCACAACCGCCAATGCTCACCAAAGTCTACTCAGCCGCAATTTCAGGTATCGATGCTTTCGTTGTGACGATCGAGACCGCCACGCAGAAAGGTACTACGTTCAGCATAGTCGGGCTTCCCGACACTGCCGTGAAAGAAGCCTATACGCGCATCACTATGGCTTTGAGTCAGAGTGGGATAGGATTTCCGCACAGGAGCACAATCATAAATCTTGCCCCTGCCGACGTAAAGAAGGAGGGTGCTGCCTTCGACCTTCCAATGGCCATAGGAGTGCTCGCTTCCAACGAGAAACTGCCCGTTGAAAATCTCGGCGACTACATGATAATGGGAGAACTCTCGCTCGACGGATCCGTGCTCCCCGTGAAGGGTGTGCTTCCGATGGCGATAAAGGCGCGTGAGCAAGGTTTCAAAAGGTTGATAGTGCCTGAGGCTAATGTCACTGAGGCTGCCGTGGTAAATCGCGTTGAGGTGTTCGGCGTGAAGAATATTGTGGAGGCTGTCGCGGTTATATCAGGAGTTTCTGATCTTCAGCCGGTTGTGGTCAATACCCGTGAGATTTTTGCTGCCGAAGCCGCCAATTTTGATTTCGACTTCTCTGAGGTGAAAGGGCAGGAGAGCGTGAAGCGCGCTTTTGAGGTGGCTTGCGCCGGAGGCCATAATCTGCTTATGGTTGGGCCTCCGGGAGCAGGTAAATCCATGATGGCCAAGCGTCTGCCGTCAATCCTTCCGCCGCTGAGTCTGGCCGAGGCGCTCGAAACCACCAAGATCCATTCCGTGGCAGGCAAACTGCAGCGGGGATCAATGCTAATGACTCGCCGACCGTTTCGCACTCCTCATCACACTGTGTCGCCAGTTGCGCTCGTAGGCGGTGGCACAAGCCCCATGCCCGGCGAGATATCGCTCGCCCACAACGGAGTGCTGTTTCTCGACGAATTTCCGGAGTTTTCGAGGACGGTGCTCGAAGTGTTGAGGCAGCCTATCGAAGACCGCTCAATATCCGTGTCAAGAGCGAAATACACCGTGGAATATCCCGCCTCGTTCATGCTTGTGGCGTCGATGAATCCCTGTCCCTGCGGATATTACGGACATCCCACCAAGCGTTGCACTTGCGCCCCCGGAGCGGTGGCGAAATATATGAACCGCATTTCCGGGCCGCTGCTCGACCGCATTGATATCCAGTGCGAGATTGAGCCGGTGGAGTTTGATGAAATGGCGAAAAAGACTCCGGCCGAGCCGAGCGCTGCCATCCGAGAGCGCGTCATGAAGGCACGTGCGGTGCAGCTCCTCCGTTTCAAGAATGAGAAAGGCGTCTACTCCAACGCGCAGATGAATTCGCGCCTGCTGCATGCCTTCGCATGGCCTGATGAAGCGGGGCTTGCCAGGCTGAAGGAGCGCATGTCGAAGCTCAACATGTCGGCCCGAGCCTTCGACCGCATACTGCGCGTAGCCCGCACCATAGCAGATCTTGACTACTCGGCCTCAATGCCCGCCGAAGAAGCCGTAGCAGCTCCCGTCCTCAGCCGCCACATAGCCGAAGCCATCGGCTACCGCGCCCTCGACCGCGCCTCCTACGGCCAGGTTTTCTGATTATAATTATTAAAGCTAAAGCTTTTGCACGCTTCCAAATAAGCTTGCTATTTGAAAAACGTGTGGGTTTTAGCTCAAAATCAGGTAAGCATAATATTTGAAATAGTTCAGGAGCTTTAGCTCCCCAAAAAGATTTATAGTGAATCCGAACCCTAAGACCAAACGCGCCCATTGGCATGATTATCGCTCTCCCGGCCGCTATTTGATCACGCTCTCCAAAAGCAGCAACATCCCGCCTTTTAGTCAAATAGCTGGTGATTGGAGGATTCCGGTCGGCACACGGGGCTCATCTTATACATGCTGGTCGCCATTGGGTCGCATAATTGCAGATACGCTCTATCATATTGGTGATATACACTCTGCACTCCGAGCTGAACAATATATAGTAATGCCCGATCATGTGCATGTTCTGCTTTGGGTTAAGTCGATACTCCCTGATCATTTGGGATTATTTATTGCGAGATTCAAAAATGTAATTAATACCGCCTCTTCTACCAATCACATATTTGAAGACGGGTTCAATGACCAGATTGTAACAAATAAGAGAGACCTAAACGCCATCTTTAATTACATACGCTCCAATCCTTACCGTCTTGCTGTGCGCCATGCCTGTCCAGATTTCTTTACCCGGCGTAATAACATGATGATTGGCGGAATGCTGTGTCAGCTCTATGGGAATGTGCATCTTCTTGATAATCCTTTCAAAGAGCAGGTGATCGTGCACAGGGCTGATAATGATGAGGTGTATTCTGCCAATAAGGATAGATGGCTTTATACAGCCGGCAATGGAGGCGTATTGGTATCTCCTTTTATCAGCAAAAGAGAAAAAGAAATCAGGAAAGAGGCCGAATTATTGGGAGGCCGTTTCATCCTGATCACCAACAGGCCCTTTGGCGAGCGGGAAAAACCGTCGGGTAAGGACTTCGATCTCTGTGCCGAAGGACGTATGCTGATTATTGCCCCGCAATCCCCGTTGGATTTCTCCCGCTCCGCCTGCCGGCAGATGAATTCTCTCGCCAATCAGATAGTATTTGGCTCCAATTTTTAAGATATAAAGCAATGGTGTGCGACATGTGTTGAAATCATTGCGACGGGTGTAAAAATTTTAGAAGAGGAATCTTCTTAATTTTGTAGGCATGAAACGTATGTGTAAATCCTGCCGTTTTTTGCCTATCGTTGCATTGGCGCTTTGCTTTTTTCTTGGCGAGGCGGCCCATGCTTTCAGCGATATTAAGGTCAGGCTGCTCGATCAGCGTGAAATGACCGCCGAAAACTATTCCGCCATCTGCCAGGACAAGGAGGGATTCGTCTGGATAGGGACGGATGCCGGACTTCTGCGTTTCGACGGTGCGCGCTGCGACCGCTATCATAACGACGAGAGAGATCCGCGCTCGATCAGCGACACGAAAATTGTGAGTCTGCTGTGCGACTCCAAGGGGCGGGTCTGGGTTGGAACGGTGAACGGCCTCAACTGCTACGACCGTGCTTCCGATACATTTCGCCGCATAGTTCTTCCCGGAATGTCGCTCAATGGCTTCATTTCCGATATCGCCGAGATGTCTGACGGAAAGCTGCTTTTTGTGGTGTCAGGTATAGGGCTCTATCGGTTCGATCCGGCCCGGTTCAACGCCGACGGACTTCCCGAGGCTGAGAGATGTAAGTTCAATTTCGACAATGACCGGGGCATCAACAGGATATTTGGTATGGGCAAGGATGGCATTGTCTTCACCACAATCAATGGTGAGATAAGGCAGCTCGATGCGAAAGGTGGTATGCGCCAGATCGCAAAACTCGACGGCAATGTCACGCAGTTGTTTCCTGAGAACTCCGAAAATCTGATTGTGGCATCGCAATACGAAGCATTCCGCCTCAATGTAAAGTCGGGGAATCTTACGCCTCTCAAATTTGAAGGGGGGACCACGATAAAGCTTGCCGATATATGCCACACAAATGGTGTGAACTATTTCGCCACAGCCGGCAACGGTATTTGGGAATGCCGCGAAGGGGAGGATGTGATCCACCCCTCGGTTCATTTCCATTGTACTGCCATCGACCTGTCTCACCTCAAGATAGGATGTATTTTCGCCGATAAGGTTGGAAATATCTGGTTTGGCTGCAACCATAGAGGGGTAGCGCTGGCGTCGGGAAACAAGAACTCGGCTTTCCGGCATAAACTTATGAGCCAACTTCTCAGGGAAGAAGGAGGCGCGGAGGTCACCTGCATGAAGGCTTCGCCGTGGGGAATAGTGGTGGGCCTGAACAACGGTAAGGTGATACTGCTTGATTCCGATACAGGCATCAGAAAGTCGGTGATATCGCAGGGCAATCCCGTGACATCGCTTGCACAGGCTCCTGACGGAAGCATACTCGTGGGCGTTGCGAGGGAAGGTGTGTGGCGCCTTGATGTCAAGACCGCTTCCATCTCACGTATCCTGAAGCCGTCGGCTCCTTATCCCGGGGTAGTGGTGTCAGTGGCCGGCAACGGCGCCATCATTGCCGCTTTCGGTGAGTTGGGAGTAGTGAGATATATGCCTGATACAAAAGATGAAAAATGGTTTTATCCTGCAGGCGGAAGCAATCAGCTTTCCTGCTCCTATTATGCGGGAATAAGAACTCTGGCCGATGGCAAGGTCTGGATCGGTGGCTACAGCGGGATAGCATGTTATGACCCCGAGACCGACGGACTTGTGCCCATCGACCAGTCTCCATTCCTCAAAGGTGTGGTGAAAGACGTCTGCAACTTTGACGGAGGCCTGCTCATAGCCACTGACAAGGGGCTGATAAAATATGACGTGAAGAAAGGAGTGCTCGGCAAGTTCACGGTGTCGGAGGGATTGCCCGACAACGATGTGAGGACACTCTGCAGCGATTCATCGGGCGAGATATGGGTAGGCACGATGAAAGGTCTGGCCTCGCTCGGCATCCGCGATACCAAAGTTAGGGCGCTCGGCAGCCGCTACGGACTGGGAGCATCTTCCTATCTCTTTTCCGATAAGATTCCCGGCTCTGGGCGCATGGTGGTGGGCGACTATGAGAGCCTAACGGCGTTCAATCCCGATTCGGTTGGGGAGGGAGGTTTCCCGGGTGAAATCAAGATCACGGGAATCTTTCTCAACGGCAATCTCATCACGGAAGAGAGCGTTGCCGGATCGGAGAGGATAATTGAAGGATCTGTGATGAATCCGGAAGTGCTGCATCTGTCGTATAACGACAACTCTCCGGTGATAAGGTTGTCGATGATGGATTTCAGGGATACGTCGGAACTCTGCTACCAGTGGCAGCTCGACGATGAGGGCGACACATGGCACACCACCTCGCCCGGCGATTCGCATATCTATCTCCCGCCGGTGGGCAGCGGCAGCCATCTGCTGCGTATCAGGGGCGCGGAAAACGACAGTTTCTCAAACGTGAGGGAACTCCGGCTTGATGTTAAGGCGCCCTGGTATCGGTCGGGCACGGCATACGTGGCATATACTATATTTATCCTCGTCATAGCCGGCTTAATATATAAGGTGGTAAAGAACAAGCGCGAGGAAGAACTCTATGAAGCGCGAATCAAAGACTTCATGGACATCAGCCACGAGCTCCGCTCGCCGGTAACTCTCATTCTCAATCCGGTGGAGGCTCTTCTCAAGCAGAAGCATTCTCCCGAGACTATGACGCAGCTGCTCACGGCCCGGCGCAACGGTGAGCGTGTGCTCAGCCTGCTCGATCAGTTGCTCGATCAGCGCCGAATAGAAAAAGGGAAGCTGCCATTCCGCATCGACGGCGCCGGCAAGCCGGCTGAAATTCAGGGGGAATGCTGCCTGAGGAGGCTGCTCGTCCGGCCGAAGATTCAAACCGCTCTCACCGCTACAGGATTCTGCTTGTGGAGGGCGACGAAGAATTGAGCGCGTATGTGAAGCGGAATCTCGGCAACGCCTATAAGGTGGTAACGGCCGCGAACGCCGAAGATGCCCTCAAGGAGATAGGCGAGAGGCTGCCCGACCTTATCATCGCCGATATCGATCTGGACGGTACCGACGGATTTACGCTTCTCAGAAGGGTCAAGGCCAATATGACCACGCATCACATTCCTGTGGTGCTCCTGAGTTCGGTCAACGGTGCCGACGAGCGCACCAAGGTGTGGCGGCAGGGGGCCGACGGCTATCTTGCAAATCCCTTCTCCATTGCCGAACTCGAGGGTATGGTCTTCGGCTTGCTTGAAACCCGCACCAAGCTGAAGGGTAAGTTTTCCGGCAAGCAGCAGAGCGCGGATGCCATCAGTGCTCCCAAACTGAAGGGAATTGACGACGAGCTGATGAACAAGGTGAACAAATACATCAACGACAATATTTCCGAGACAACGATGAATGTAGACGGGCTCAGCGAATATGTAGGCCTGAGCCGCTCGCAGCTGCACCGTAGGATGAAAGATATTGTAGGCACCGCCCCGAGCGACTATATACGCAACGTCAAGCTCCGCAAGGCATGCGAGATTCTGGCCAAGGGCGACGTAGACATTGCGCAGGTGGCCTATTCGCTGGGATTCAATGCCCAATCGCACTTCTCCACCCTCTTCAAGCGCTACACGGGCATGACGCCTTCAGAGTATCGCACTTCGGTGGGCAAGAAAGAAAACGACATATCGGAAGAAACGGATTGAAAAACTTGCATAAGTCAAAATGCTGATTATCAATATAGGTGTTACAAATATGAATTATAATGAAACGTCATTTATTAGCATGCGCGACATGGCTTAAAACATTTGACCTGATTGTTGAATGTAAAAATGCGTCCATTATATAAATTTGCGAACTCAAACATTATATTCCGGCCGAAGCCTCTATGCGGGCCATTGAATTCTGTTTTTTAACGTTTTGCATGAATAGTTAAATTCCATAATACTTATTAAAATTTTCTTACGATGAAAAATGAACATAGACTGCTACATCGCATTGCTTTGTTGCTGATCTTCATCATGACCTCTGCATTGGCGGCGAGAGCCGACACAGTGAAGGGTAATGTCACAGACGACACCGGCGAGCCCCTGATCGGTGTCACCGTTATGGTTGTAGGCGTGCCCGGCGGCACAGTCACCGACCTCGACGGTAATTATGCTATCAATGTCGCTAATCCTAAGAAGGCCGAGCTCCGGTTCACTTACGTCGGAATGGAGAATCAAACCATCAAGGTCAATTCCCGTTCTGAAATCAACGTGGTGATGAAGAGTGCCGACTCTTCGCTTGAAGAACTCGTGGTAGTGGGCTACGGCCAGCAGAAGAAGGCTTCTGTGGTAGGTGCCATCACTCAGACTTCAGGTAAGGTGCTCGAGCGCTCCGGTGGTGTCACCAGTGTGGGTGCAGCCCTCACAGGTAATCTCCCCGGTGTGATCACAATGGCCTCAAACGGTATGCCCGGTGAGGAAGACCCGCAGATCATCATCCGCTCTTCATCAACATGGAACGGCAGCGACCCGCTGGTTCTCGTTGATGGTATCGAGCGTGATATGTCGTCGGTGGATATCTCCTCAATCGAAAGCATCTCCGTGCTTAAAGACGCATCCGCAACTGCCGTGTATGGTGTGAAAGGTGCGAATGGTGTCATCCTCATCACCACAAAGCGTGGCCAGGAAGGAAACGCAGTGGTTTCGGTGAAAGCCAACATGACCGCCAAGGTTGCCTCCAAGCTGCCTGCCAAGTTCGATGCATACGACACCTTCTATATAATGAACAACTCAATCGAGCGCGAAGCCGCCATCAACGAGATGGGTTGGTCTAACTATACTCCGGTGGCCATCATCGACAAATATCGCAATCCGCTCAACGATGAGGAGTGGGACCGCTATCCCAATACCGACTGGGAAGACGCACTCTTCAAGAAAAACGCAATGTCTTACAATGCGTCTGTTTCTGTCTCCGGCGGTACGAAACTTGTGAAATACTTCGCTGCGGCTGACTTCACTCACGAAGGAGACCTCTTCAAGCAGTATGACAACAAGCGCGGCTATAAGACCGGATTCGGCTATAACCGAATCAACGTGCGCTCGAATCTCGACTTCACTCTTACCAAGACCACTCAGCTGACGGTGAACCTCTTCGGCTCCAACGCCTCGAAGAAGACTCCGTGGGACTACAATGGCGACGGCAACTCCTACTGGGGTTCTGCCTACAAGTCTGCCCCCGACGCCATGCGTCCTATCTATTCCAACGGAATGTGGGGCTGGTATGCTCCCCGCGATGCCGACGTGCCCAACTCAGTGCGTATCCTCGCGCTCGGCGGCGATAAGACCCAGACCCACACCCGCATCAACAGCGACCTCGGGCTGGTGCAGAAACTTGACTTCGTGACCAAGGGCCTCAGCTTCCGTGCGAAACTCGCCCTCGACTACAGCTTCATTGAGAACGGCCGCGGTATCAACGACCAGTATCACGACGGTCAGATGTACTGGGTGAATCCTAATGATGGAAGCATCCATCCGAAAACTGCCGATCCCAAAACAGGTCTTGATGCTACCGTGAATCCTATCCTTTGGGGTTATCAGGCCGGTAGCGTGGACGTGAACCAGACATTCAGAAGGCTCTATTACTCGTTCCAGTTCGACTATAACCGTTCATTTGGCCAGAACGAAGTCGGAGCCCTCGCCCTCTTCAGCCGTGAGAAGACCACCGACGGTAGCGCTTTCCCCGTATATCGTGAAGACTGGGTGTTCCGTGTAACTTATAACTGGGCTTACCGCTACTTCGCCGAGTTCAACGGCGCCTACAACGGCTCAGAGAAGTTCGGCCCCACACGTCGCTTCGAGTTCTTCCCGTCTATGTCTATTGGCTGGATGCTCTCCAACGAGCCTTTCATGGAGTGGGCACGCCAGAACAATGCGCTCACATCGTTCAAGATCCGTGCGTCTGTAGGTAAGGTCGGCGACGACCATGCCGGTGCCCGCCACCTCTATCAGACGCAGTACTCATACGGTGGAAATGCCCAGATGGGTACCATCAATCCCGGAAACTCTCCCTACACCTTCTATACAATCTCCCGTCTCGGCAACGAGGACATCCATTGGGAGACTGTTGAGAAGCGTAACATCGGTGTTGACTACTCATTCCTCGGAGGCATGTTCTCAGGTTCTGTCGATTTCTTCCAGGACAAGCGTTCCGACATCATCCTCGTCGGCAGCCAGCGCCCGTCGATCCCCTCATACTTCGGCGCCGAGGCTCCTACAGCCAACATGGGCCGCATGGACAGCAAGGGATACGAGCTTGAGCTCCGCTTCAACAAGAATATCGGTAGCGACATGCGTGTCTGGGCCAACCTCAGCATGACTCACGCTTCAAATGAGGTGAAGTTCAAGGATGACCCCGCCCTGAAACCTGACTATCAGAAGTCGGCAGGCCATGCCAACGATCAGCAGAAGACATGGCTCGACTACGGCAACCTCGCTTCTTGGGACGACGTGCTCGGCAGCACCGCTTGGACTACCGACAACGGCAACAAGCTCCCCGGCGACTACAACATCATCGACTTCAACGGCGACGGTGTCATCGACAGCGAGGATAATATTCCTTACGGATATGCCACAATCCCGCAGAACACCTATAATGCTTCTATCGGCTTCGAGTGGAAGAACTGGAGCATCTTCGCACAGTTCTACGGAGTATCGAACGTGATGCGTTCAGTGGTTTATCCCACATTCCGCTCCACCGCCCACATAGCATACGACGAGGGTGAATATTGGACAGTAGACAACGACGCAACCATTCCGCAGCCGAGATGGGGCACAACAATCTACAGCGGTGCCAGCGGACGTCGCTATCTCTACGATGGCTCTTACGCGCGTCTCAAAAACGTGGAAATCGCTTATCAGTTCTCAGGCAAATGGATGCAGAAGGCCGGCCTCAAGTCGCTTCGCCTCTATGTGAACGGCAACAACCTCTTCATGTGGACCAAGATGCCCGACGATTGCGAACGCGGAAGTTCCGGCGACGGTGTCTATCCTTCGTTCAAGCGTTTCAACGTAGGTATCGACCTGACTCTCTAATAAAGAGGAATCAAGATTTTTCTAACGATTCATGAGATTACAGAATATGAAAATTTCAAAATATATAATAATGCTGGCTCTGGCCGCCGCTTCGGTGGGTGTGACTTCCTGCTCAGACTATCTCGACAAGGCGCCCAACAGCGATATCGACGAGTCGGTGCCCTACCAGAATTTCCGAAATTTCCAGGGATTTGTGGAAGAGCTCTACAGCCGCGTCCCGACTGTCTCTAACAACGAATACCATACCTGTTTCAATTACGGCGAGGAGGAATACTGGGAGCCGCAGGAACTCCGTCTCTTTGCCCGCAATGTTGATAATGGTGATTTCTGGGGATACACTACATGCTATTACACATATCCGAGCAACGCCGGCATAAACGACCGCAGAAAATCAAACATCTGGGCCAATGGCTGGTATTGTATCAGAAAAGCCAATATCGGTCTTTCAAAACTCGACCAGCTTGTTGATGCATCTCAGGAGGAGCGCAACCTTATCGAGGGTCAGCTCTACTTCTTCCGTGCATGGTTCCACATGCTGATGATGGAATGGTGGGGAGGTCTTCCCTACATCGATTATGCCATCGCTCCAGGCGAGAGCATGACTCTTCCGAGAGAGACCTGGCAGGCCTGCGCCGAGAAATGTGCAGCCGATTTCCAGAAAGCCGCCGATCTTCTTCCGGTTGACTGGGACACTACCGCTCCCGGCAAAACCACACTCGGCAACAACAATATGCGCGCCAACAAGATCATGGCCCTCGCATATAAGGGCAAGGTGCTCCTCTGGGCCGGCAGCCCGCTGATGAACTGGGACTCGCATGAGCGCAACAACGCCTACGCTGTCTATGATCAGGACTTGTGCAAGAGAGCGGCTGATGCTCTCGGAGAGGCGCTCCGACTCACTGAGGAGACCGGAAGATATTCACTCCTCCCGCTTGACCAGTTCAACGATATCACCGTGGTGCACAACTCGAAGGCTCTGCCCGGTGGCACCGAGACCATCTTCCAGGAGAACATGCAGGACTATGGCGGCCGCTGGGGCTGGAACATGAACTCTGACTTCCGTCCGCAGACCCACATATCCGCAGGTATCAAATGCTGGCCCACCGCCAACTACTCCAACTATTTCGGCATGGCCAACGGATATCCTATCACTGATTCCTCTGTCAAGGACAAGAAATCAGGTTATGATCCCGAATACCCCTGGAACAACCGTGACCCGCGTTTCTACAAGACATACATCTTCGACGGCGAATGGTGCGGAACACCCGGTAAAGGTCTTGAAGCTACACTTTATACAGGTGGTGCCGACCGCGAGGGTGCAAACCCGCAGAAAGGTTGCTACACCGGTCTGTTCAATGCAAAACTTTGCCTGA
Organism: uncultured Sangeribacter sp.; assembly: GCA_964410515.1. GTDB lineage: Bacteria > Bacteroidota > Bacteroidia > Bacteroidales > Muribaculaceae > Lepagella. The sequence goes on from CAYPGW010000014.1 coordinate 15,642, forward strand.
AGATCGCTAATAAGGAAGGTGACGATTTCCGTAACGGATATGTTTGTATTCTTTCCTTCATGCGTCTCGCAGATGTCTATCTTCTCTATTCCGAGGCTACTGCAGTAGGCTATGGCGTGAAGCAGACAGCTGCCGGCTATGGCAAGACTGCTGAAGATGCCATCAACGTGGTTAGAGACAGGGCTCAGGTGGCACACGTGCTTCCCGAATTTACTGCCGACAAGGAGAGCTTCCTCAGCGAGGTGCGCCGCGAGCGCGCCGTGGAGCTTGCATTCGAGGGAATGCGTTTCCACGACCTGCGCCGCTGGATGCTCCTCACCCAGAGGCCTTACACCCTCAAGACCGGTTTCCAGTTTGACCGCGGCCCCGGTTTCACCCAGGGCTCTACCGAAAACCAGGTGCTCAACCTGCGTGAAGAAGTGCTTCACGAGCGTAACTACACCAGCCGCCACTACTGGCTGCCCCTCCCCAATAAGAACGACACTTATCTCTACGAGGGATTTGAGCAGAACCCGGGCTGGTAAATATTTCGTCTCACTTTTTTATAAGAATCATCAATGAAAACTAATCTTCATATAGGCTTAACTGCTCTCGCCCTGATGCTCGGCGGAACACCCGCGTGGGCTCAGTCTGAGGAGCAAGATAGCCTGGTAAACATTGCTTTCGGACAGATCGACAAGAGAGACGTGATATCTGCCGCCTCGTTTGTCAATGTCAGCGAACTGAGCAAAAAGAACGCCAACGGAGCCCCGCTCGGCGACGTGGCAACCCATGTGGGAGGCTACATTAACGGCAACATCTGGGGCCAGGGTGCCCTGGTGCTCGTCGATGGAGTTCCCCGCGACGCTTCCATGGTCAGGGCTTCCGAGGTGGAGAGTGTGTCGATCCTCAAGGACGCCACTGCAGTGGCGCTCTACGGCAGCCAGGGCTCGAAGGGCGTGGTGCTCATCACCACCAAGCGAGGCAAGGTGTCGCCCATGCACATCGACGTGCGTGCCAATGTCGGCGCTATGCTTCCGAAATCCTATCCGCAGTATCTCGACGCCGCCACATACATGAACCTCTACAACGAGGCTTGTGTCAACGACGGTATCACCCCGCTCTATGATCAGTCTACCATCTACAATACCGCCATGGGAACCAATCCCTACAGGTATCCCGATATGGACTTCTATTCGTCAGATTATCTCCGCAGCTTCGTGACCACTACCGACATCACCGGCGAGGTCTACGGCGGAACCGATAAGACGAAATACTACCTCAACATCGGTCTTGACTACACCAATGACCTGATCAAATATGGCGAGCACGGAAAATCGAACACATTCAATTTCAACGTGCGCGGCAACGTGGACATGACGATTGCAAAATGGCTGACCGCCACCACCAATGCCGCTGTCCTCGTGAGCGATAACCTCAGCGGACGCGGAAACTTCTGGGGCGATGCCACATCGCTGCGTCCCAACTGGTTCTCTCCCCTCCTTCCGGTGGGCATGATCGATCCCAACAATGCGGGAATGCAGGACTTCGTAAACACCAGCCTGCACCTCATCGACGGACAGTATCTGCTCGGAGGCACAACCTCCAACCAGACCAACGCCTTCTCCGAGGCTCTCGCTGCCGGCTACACCCGTCAGAAATACCGCAAGTTCCTCTTCGACCTCACCCTCAACGCCGACCTCTCGAGCCTTACGAAGGGTCTCTCTTTCAAGGCTGCCTACAGCGTGGACTACAACGCACACTACTCTGAGGCTTATGCCCTCGGATATGCAGTGTATCAGCCCACATGGGGTAATATCAACGGTCAGGACATGATCATCGGCCTCAACAAGATCAACGAGGACAAGTCTTCCACCAGTGAGTATGTGGGTCAGTCCACCTATCACCAGACCATGATGTTCAGCGCCCAGTTCGACTATAACCGCACCTTCGCCGACGCTCACAACGTGAACGCCACTCTTCTCGGCTGGGGCTTCCAGAAGCATTTCTCGGCCGATGAAAACCACTCAGGTGAAGGCGGCTACCACCGTCCGAGCAATGTGAATGCAGGTCTGAGATTGAACTACAACTACAAGCATCGCTACTATGTGGATCTCACCGGAACAGTGGTGCACTCCGCCAAGCTTGCCGAGGGCAAACGCGACGCGTTCTCGCCGGCAGTAACCGTAGCATGGAATCTCGCCAATGAGAACTTCATGGAGTCTTCCCGCTCATGGCTCGACAACCTGAAGATCATGGCCTCTTACGCCAACCTGCATCAGGACGTTGATATCACAGACTATTATCTTTACAAGTCAGATTATCAGTTCAGCCCCGGCAGCGGCTGGTACACATGGGCCGACGGCAATGTGGGTGGCGCTACAGCAACATTCAAGCGCGGCTCAAACGATGAGCTCACATTCATCACCCGCAAGGAATTCCGTGTAGGTCTCGACGCTTCGCTCTTCAACGGTATGCTCAACGTGAACGCCAACTGGTTTAACCAGACCACCAACGGCCTTCTCACCCAGGGCGCGAGCACAGTTTATCCCTCGTTCTACAATTCAGGAATCGGCAACTTCCTTCCCTACATCAACTTCAATAAGGACGAGCGCACCGGTTTCGACTACTCAGTCACTCTCAACAAGTCGTTTGGCGACTGGAACCTCTCGCTCGGATTCGTAGGCATGTATTACGACTCCAAGGCTAAGCTCCGCGACGAGAAGTGGGAGGAGGATCACCTCTACCGTCAGGGTCACGCTCTCGACGCTTCATGGGGATATGTATGCGAAGGCTTCTTCCAGTCTGACGAGGAAGTGGCTAACTCTCCCAAGCAATCGTTCGGCGGCACTGTCCGCAAAGGCGACCTCAAGTATAAGGATATCAACGGTGACGGTGTCATCGACACTAAAGACCAGGTTGATCTCGGCAAGATGGGCTGGAGCGCCGCTCCCTACACCTACGGCCTGAACTTCACCGCCAACTACAAGAACTTTACCCTCTACCTCTCCGGAACCGGAGTGAGCGGCGCCAAGTTCTACAAGAGCGACGGCTACTACTGGCTGCGCGGCACAAGCAAGTTCTCCGAAGTGGCCCTCGGCCGCTGGACTGAGGAGAATGCAGCTAATGCCACATTCCCCCGCCTTACTACTGAAAACGGCGACAACAACTATCAGAACTCAACCTTCTGGCTCGCCAAAGGCGACTGCTTCCGTCTCGACAACCTTCAGCTGACCTACGACATCAAGTCGCTCGGAAAATGCTTCATCCACGGCATCAGCGTCTACGCCGGAGCCTACAATCTCCTCACCATCTCGAAGGAGAGGGAACATCTGGAGAGAAGCCTCGGCACTCCGCAGTTCCGCACTGTCTACATAGGTTGCAAACTTAATATGTAATTATCTGAACCGGTATGAAAAAACTATTATATACATTCATGGCAGTGGCTGCGCTTGGACTGACAAGCTGCGACGACCTCTTCGAGCCTGCAAAGCAGAACTTCAAGGATCTCGACCAGATGGAGACCGAGCCTGACTTCGCCATGGGATTCCTGACCAGGGCCTACGGTGCCCTCTCGGGATACTATAACAATACTGAATACGCCACCGACAATGCCGTGGTGAACCAGAATGGTGAGGGCTACCGCAACATGGCCACCGGCGGCTGGACAGCCTCTTCATGGACTGGCATCAATGAATGGACTGGATCCTACGCCGGAATCCAGTACATCAATCAGCTTCTCGAGAAGATCGATGATGTGGAGTGGAGTGCCGATCCCGAGCGTCGCCAGATGCTTGCAACTCGTCTCAGAGGTGAGTCTTACGGACTGCGCGCCATCCTTCACTATCAGCTTCTGAAGGCTCATGCAGGCTACAACGAAGCCGGCCAGTTGCTCGGCGTTCCCTACCTCGAGACATATCTCGGCGCCAACGATGACATCAACGGAGCAATGACGCGCCCCGCCTTCAAGGATTGCGTTGACAAGATCATCGCCGACCTCAACAAGGCTATCGAGATTCTCCCCCTCGACTATGAGGACGCTACCGAGGTGCCCTCTAAGTACACCCAGTATACTCAGGACGTGGCTATCTACAACCGCACGATGGGAGCCGCTTTCCGCCAGCTCGTGAGTGGCCGCATAGCTCAGGCATATCTCTCACGCGTCACGCTTCTCGCAGCCAGCGAGGGCTACGGCAACACTTTAGCATGGGCCGACGCCGCCAATGCTGCTGCCGACCTCCTCAAGGAAAATGATGGCATCGCCGGCATCGCAAAAGGCTCATACGAGTATTATTCTGCAAGCATAGCCGACAGCAAGAATTACAACGAGGGTAAGAACCCCGATGAGATTATCTGGCGCGGTAATATGGAGAACAACAACGGCACTGAGAAAGACAATCTCCCCCCGAGCCTCAACGGTAACGGCCGCATGAATCCCTCTCAGAACCTCGTTGATGCGTTCCCGACAGCTTCCGGCTATCCCATCAGCATTGCTGCCGATTATGATGCTGCTGATCCGTATGCCAACCGCGACCCCCGCTTCTATGCCTATATCATCTACAACGGAAGCACCGGAGTGGGTGTGAACAAAGCCACTATCTCTACGGTAGACGGCACCACCGACGGCATAGGCGGCGTGGAGCAGCGCTCATCGCGCACCGGCTACTACATGAAGAAGCGTCTGCGCATGGACGTGAACTGCACTCCAGGCTCAGAGACCAACCAGAACCATCTGGCTCCCCGCGTTCGCTACACCGAGATCTACCTCAACTATGCAGAGGCTGCCAACGAGGCATACGGCCCTAAGGGTGCAGGCTCCAACGGCTTCTCTGCCTACGACGTGATCAAGGCTATCCGTCAGCGTGCCGGCTTGGGTGGTGCCGACGGCGATGCCTACCTCGAGGAGTGTGCCGCTTCACCTGAGAAGATGAGGGAACTCATCCGCAACGAGCGCCGCATCGAGCTTTGCTTCGAGAACTTCCGTTTCTGGGATTTGCGCCGCTGGAAACTTAACCTTAACGAGCCCGTGAAAGGCATAGAGTGGATGGCCGACGGAACATATAAGATCATCAACGTCGAAGACCGCGACTTCATGGACTACATGAACTATCCTCCCATCCCTCAGTCCGAGATCCTTAAATACAGCAACCTCCAGCAGAACAAAGGCTGGCATTAATTCAGCAATAATCTGATCAAACGTATGAAACTTGATATTATATTACCTTCATCCATAGCCGCGTTGGCACTCCTCACCGCCTGCCATAACGGAAATCAGGAATTCCCCGATTTCGACTATCAGTCAGTGTACTTCGCCAACCAGTATGCTATGAGGACCGTGGAACTCGGCACAGACGAGTTCGTAGACCTCACAGCCGACAACAATCACACCGTGGGCATCCAGGCTGCATGGGGTGGCGGCTACAGCAACAAGAGGAACGTGCTCATCGACTATGTGATCGATCCCTCTTTGGTAGACGGTTTCTATTTCACCGACTCCGACCAGGTGGTGGAAGTGATGCCTACCGACTATTACACAATCGACGAGCAGAAGATAAATATTCCTGTCGGAAAGATCAACGGCTCACTGACCGTGCACCTGACCGACAAGTTCTTCGCCGATCCCAAGGCGATAGGTCGCTGCTACGTGATTCCGGTGCGCATGACCGATGTGGCCGGTGCCGACAGAATCCTCACCGGTACGGCTACTGAAGAGAACCCCGTGCTCACAAACGACGCACACTGGTCTGTTCAGCCCAAGAACTTCATCCTTTATGGTGTGAAGTACGTGAATCCCTGGCATGGCCAGTATCTTCGCCGTGGAGTTGACAACGCTACAATCGACGGCGTGGCATCGAAGATCGAGCGCCGCGGCGATTATGTGGAAAATGACGAGGTTGTGAATCTCTCCACTTCCGCCTATAAGGAAGACGTGCTTCCCGTCAAGGTGAAGGATGCTGACGGCAACGCCATCACAGTTGATGTGAAGCTCGCTTTTGCCGACGACAATACCTGCACCCTCACTTCGGCAAGCGATGACGCCACCGTTTCAGGCACCGGCAAATTCGTGGCCAAGGGCGAGAAGAATAGCCTCGGCGGCAAGGATCGTGATGCAATCTATCTCGACTACACTTTGGATATTCCCGGAAAGAACATGAAGTTCGAGTCGCGCGACACTCTGGTGCTCCGCACCCGCAACGTCTACGGTGCCGAGACTTTCACCATCGAAAGGAAATAACCCTCAAATGAATTGAAAGATGAAAAAGATATTGTTTTACACTCTGCCGGCACTTGCATTAGCAGCCACCTCATGTGCCGATAGCTATAAGGGTGATTTCACACCGGATAAGCCTGAGAGCGTGGAGCATGCCGAGGAGCTCGCTTCGCTGAATACTCTCAACAGCGTGATCGACCGCACTGTGAACCCTAACTTCAAGCTCGGTCTGGCGGTATCTTCAGCCGACTATGTCTCGCAGGGCCTCACCTACAGCATTGCAAAGACCAACTTCGACATGGTGACTGATGCCGGCACGCTTGCCTACGGTACCATTCTCAATGAAGACGGCGAGATCGTACTCTCACCGGTGACTGATATGTTTATCGAGAATTCTCCCGCTGTGGGCGGTGGCGCCATGCTCGCCTACAACGCTCTGCCCAAGGCTCACCTCGAAGATGTGATTTCTCCCACCTTTGTGAAGGGTGACCTCGCAATAGGCACTTTCTTCGGTACTGATTTCGACGATGTCGCGCAGGGAACCGAGTATCCCATGACCAACGGAAGCAAGGCTACCGTCGCAGCAAATCCCACCGGAGCCGAGGGTAATGTGCTTCAGATCGGAGCCCCCGATGCAAAGGCACGTAACTCTTATCCTGAACTTACTTTCGCCCTTCCCGACGGCATGACGCTGGCAAACGTGACTTCGGTTGTGTTCGACCTCTATTGTCCCGACAAGAATTCGCAGCAGAGAAACTTCGTGGCTATCGTGAATGGAGTCCGGAAGAACTACACAGGCGATACTCCCGAGAAGCGCGGATGCCCCACCGAGATGTGGATGAACAAGATGGTTCTCGATCTCACTGAAGTGGAACTTACCGATGAACTGAAGGGCGCTACGGAACTCAAGCTCTCTTTTGGCCCGAACGTCAACAACTCCTACTATTTCATCGACAACGTGAACATAGGCTGGACCACCGGCGTTCCCGACAAGTATGTTGAAAAGAATGATGCCGAAAAGGCTGCGGCTCTCGCCGACAACTTCGGCACTTGGGCTGCCGACATCATGGCCGGCTGCGCTAAGTCAATCACCGATTATGTGGTGCTCGCCAATCCGATGAGCGACGTAGCTCCCTATGCCCTCCGCAACGAGGCTTCAGAGACCGAGGCCGGCAACGATGTGTCAGCTGCGTTCTTCTTCAACGACTACATGGGCGACAACTACGTGAAGACCGTTACCGATTGCCTCTCGAAGGCTTACACAGCGGCTGAGGGTGCGGGCACACCGCATTTCTTCGTGGCTGAATCGGGTCTGCTCGGAAACGCTGCCAAGACTCAGAGCCTCGTAAATCAGGTGGCCGCATGGTCGGCTGCCGGCGCTAAGATCGATGGCATCGCCGTAGAACTCAACAGCCTCACTGCCGACAGCCGTCAGGCAGTAACAGATCTGTTCCAGTCTCTCGCAGCTTCGGGCAAACTCATTCGCCTTGACAATCTCTCGGTTGTCAATGCTGATGCTGACTTCTACGGATTCCTCGTGTCGGAATATTTCAGGCTCATCAAGCCCGAGAACCGTGCGGGTATCATCTTCGCAGGCACTTCCGACCTCTGGAAGAACAATGCCCGCACAGATGCCTACCAGGCTATTTACAACGCTCTTTCAGCAAAATGATTATGAACCATGCAGAGGCGGGGATTCTCCGCCTCTGCATACCATAAATTTATATAACTAATTTTATTAACCATAAAAAACTTCATGTTATGAAGAAATTTACTCTACTGAGTGCAGCCCTCGTGGCTGCGATGGGCGCAAATGCCCAGATCATGATCGACTGGAGTGAGGAAGGTACTTACTCATTCTATGCCGAAGACTTCGTAGGCGAAGGCAGCATCTCTTGGGACGAAGACGAGTCAGCTTTCGTATGCAACGGCGAGGGTGAGGGCAAGCTCATGCTCAACCTCGACGGCAAGACCATCGACTTCTCAGAAGTAGCTTCAATCACCGTAAAAGGTAGCTATCAGGTCGATGGCGCTGAGCCTGTAGAATTCGCAGGTGGCGCATGGAGCGCTGAAGATCCCCTTGCTACTCTCTACATCAACGACGCTGTCAACGGTAAGATCAACGAATGGTTCGGTAGCCGTTATGTAGTAAACTTCTCTGACAAAAACGCAGACGGAGTGCCTTACTATACATTAGCCTCTAAGGTAGACGCTTTCTATTTCACCGCCCGCACCATCAAGGAAGGCGAAGGTGATGATGCACCGGTTGTAGGTTCTGTACCCGGCATCGTTGTTATCGACGAGGTACTCCTGACTAAAGTTCTGGAGAAGGATCCTCAGGCTATCACTCTTGATATGTGGCACAACTGGACTAACTGGGATGCAACCGCAGAAATCGATACCGAGAAGCCTTTCTATGGCGAGGATAATGTAGGTAAGAATATCGTAAATGGTCAGGTACTTCTTGGTACCGGCAACGTACTCGGTTGCGAGTTCGCAGATCTCACCGAATTTGCAGGTATCTATGCAAAGGGAACTCCCGGCCAGCAGTTGCGTCTTCTCTTCAACCGTCCTTCAATGGAAGGTGGTTCTGCACCGATCTCAGAATGTGATCCCGTATTTAATGAGGATGGAGAATTCTATTTCTATTTTACTGAGTTGGAAGCAGCGGAGATTGAGAAATTTGGTGAAGCTTACCCGTATGTTCACTTGAACTCCGTAAAAGCACAATGGGGTGCTGACATGAAGGTTCAGAAGTTCAACTTCATCGAGAAGGGTCAGGGCGGTGTTGAGTCTATCAACAGCGCTGAGAAGGCCGGCGTTCTCTACAACGTATATGGCCAGCGTGTTGACGAAAGCTATCGTGGCATCGTCATCAAGGACGGCAAGAAATTCATCAATAAGTAATTGATTGATCCATCCATAAGGGAGAGGTCAGGATTCCGGTGACGGGATTCACCTCTCCCTTTTTCCTTAAAAAAGGCATTTGAAATAACAAAATTCACAATTAGCTACGTTCAAGCTGAAGTCTTAATTGACAATTATTCCAAATTCCAAATTCTACCTTCCAAATTAATTGACATCATGAAGTTTCGGTTAATATTATTATCAGTCCTATTCTTTCTCGGACTCATACCGGGAAATGTTTCTGCCGCTGAGATGCGGCGTCCGCTCTCTCCGCAGCAGCCGATGTATATATTCCATGTGGACGTATGGAATAATGCAGATCCTCAGAAAATTATAGACCTCATTCCGGACGATATGCGTCCCTACACGGTCTTCAACATATCTCTTTCCGTGACTGAGAGTGTCACAAAAGACGGTTTCCGCACCGCCGAATCATGGCTTCGCACCTGCGCTGAGAATCGCGTCTGGGCCCTGATTCAGCCCGCGAGCGGCGGCCATGCGTGGTTTTCTGACTATGACACGTCAGTTCACCGTTATTTCTTTGAAAACTATCCGAATTTTCTCGGGTTTAATTATTGCGAGCAGTTCTGGGGCTTCGACGATTACAGCGGGCTCCATCCTTTCGGAAGTAAAAGCCCCTCGATAGCAGACAGGATGAATCTTTTCGTAGATCTGCTCGACCTCGCCGATGAGTTCGGAGGATATCTTGTGGTGAGCAACTGCCTTGTGATTCCCGAATGGGACGGAACTTCGCCGCTGACCATGTTCAAGCGCTATCCGGCCTTTGCAGAGGCCGCAAAGATGCACAAGGAGCACCTTATCTATTGCGAGAAATACACCACCTCGGGCAACTTCTACGACATGGAGAGCATGTGTCTCGGTGTGTTCCTCTCCGACCATTGCGACAATTGGGGCATGAGGTTCGACCAGTGCGGATATACGGAGCATGTGTATAATAATATGCCCGGCGAGCAGAAGATGCCTCCCGCGATAGCAGGAATGACAATTCTCGAACACATGATGATGACCGGCCAGACAGTGCAGGACGGCCCTGAACTCATCACCAATCAATGTGTTCGCGCTCTCAGCGATGTCAGAACCGACGACGGCTACAATAGCCGCCGGTTTGAATTGTTCCCTCAGTTCCCGAATGTCTATATGGACGTATGGCGCAAGTTCACTACCGATGGAGTGATACGCATCATGAACCGTCAGGAAGTAATCGACAGCACCAAAATAGCCATCTACAACGACATCAATCCCAATAAGGCGCAGAATAACTGGGAGGGCCGGCGCTCCGACAAGAATCTTTTCACCGGTCTTTATGCGCTCGACAAAGGCACTTTCGGAACGGATACCGTGTATCTGAAGAAGACCGGCCGCTACACCACCGTGCCCACCATATTCATTGAAAATGGCAAGGATCTCGGTTTTCAGCGTGTCATCAAGCAGAGCCGTATTAATTCCGTATGGCACGACACGGACAAGAAGGTGAGCGATTTCAATCTCCTCTTCTCCCCGCAGACCGACGATGACCCCGAGACGAGCCTCTATGTGCGCCGTATCGACAACAACTGGCTCGTCTACAACAACAGCCAGTATGAGAAGCAGCGCAAGGTGGAGACCTCGACTATCGCCCTCCGCTATAACTCATGCGACGCCGTGACGGTGACAATGCCGATGTATTCTTTCGGACTCCTCACCGAGAAGGCCGACGGAATCGACATATATCTCAACAACTACACGCATTTCAAGGGGCTTACCAACGACACCATCATCATAAAGGGATGCTCTGAGCAGCCCACATACGAGGTGAAGGTGCGTGGTGATTACGAGGCCTCGAAGCACGATCTGCCGTCAGTGACATCATCATACGCCGACGGCGCCCTTACCCTGATTGTGGCTCACAACGGCCCGCTCGACATCAACGTGAAATGCCGGGGCGCAAACAGCGGCCGCCTGCAGGTGCCCGAGTGGGAGAGGACATACGGCTGCGAGATTCCTCCCGTCTACAAAGGTACACGCCAATATGAATGGGAAAACGCCGACTACTCAAACATCGACAAGGCATGGAATGGCGCAGTCCAGACCGACATACCCGGCTTCACGGCGCTCGGATACGTTTCTTACGGCACCAAGAACGGCGCCAAGCTGCGCGATCATATCCGCATCGACGAGGCAGGACGCTACAAGATGACTATACGCTATCTCGCCCCTGAAAATGATGTGGACCGCGTGAACATCACGGTCAATGGCAAGGTGCTGGCCCGCAATGTGAAGTTTGCCAAGACCGACGAGAGCAACACATGGGCGGAAGCGTCAGTGGAATTTGACCTTCAGGAAGGAATCAGCGAGCTGGTGCTGTCGTCTACAAAGACCCAGACATCACGGCTCTATCTTGACAACTTCACCCTCACATCCCTCTCAGGCAGCGGTGTAGACAGTTTCTCGGCCGACGACGCAGAGAAGGCTTCCTCAGCCGTATGCGTGGACATCTACGGACGTCGCGTAAACCCCGAGACCCTTTCAGCCGGCCAGATATATATCCTCAACGGGAAAAAATACGTTAAAAAGAATTGATGAGAAAAATTCTTGCGAAGATATTCATTCACTCCCTTTTGCTGATATCCCCCGCAGGGATGTCGGCAATGGGGAGCGCGGTGATTATCGGTGATGGCGGAGGGGCAGATGCCGTGAAGCTCCGGGGCATCTCCGTGGTTGTAGACGGGCATGATGCCGTAGCCGTGCTGAATGCCGCCCGGATGCTTGGCGAAGATCTTGGGAAAGTTACGGGCGAGAAGTCGGCTGTGGTTCAGGATTCGGTGCTTCGCGGCGGCCGTAGTGTCGTGATAGGCACTTTGGGGCAGTCGCGTCTGATTGATGCTCTCGTCTCGGAAGGTGTGATTCCTGCCGACAGCCTTGCCGGTTTCACCGAGAGGTTCCTGATCAGAACCGTCACGCGTGATGGCATTCCCACGCTTGTGATAGCGGGCAGCGACCGCCGTGGCACGGCCTACGGAGCGACAACCCTCTCGCGCGAGATAGGTGTCAGCCCGTGGGTCTGGTGGGCCGACGTGCCTGTGGCGTGCGATTCTTCCGTTTCTGTCGCGGCCGATTATCTTTCGGAGCCCCCCTCGGTGAGATACAGAGGCATTTTCATCAACGACGAGGACTGGGGAATGCTTCCGTGGGCTGCCGGCGGACTCGACAGGGATATCAACGACATAGGCCCGCGCACCTACGAGAAAGTCTGCGAGCTTCTGCTGCGTCTCAAGGGCAATATGCTCGCTCCGGCCATGCACTCCTGCACGGGTGCCTTCTATTCGCATCCCGAGAGCAAGGAGGTGGCCGATGCCTATGGCATAATGATCACCACTTCGCACTGCGAGCCGATGCTCTTCAACAATGCCGCCAAATCGGAATGGGATGGGGAGCGCGACGGAGTCTGGGACTACGGCCTGAACCGCGACGTGATACTCGGCAAGTTTCGCAACCGTCTGGAAGAGGCGGCTCAATTCGAGAATATCTATACCATCGGAATGCGCGGCGTGCACGACGAGGCCATGAGCCGCCGACGTCCCGTCGAGGAGAAAATAGCGCTTCTCGAGCAGGTGATAGCCGACCAGCGGGAACTCCTTTCCACCCGGCTCGGCAAGCCGGCCGAGGAGATTCCGCAGATATTCGTCCCCTACAAGGAGACACTCGACCTTTACAGGGCCGGCCTCAGGATTCCCGACGATGTGATGATAATCTGGCCCGATGACAACTACGGCTATATGAAGGGTCTGCCCACCGCCGCGGAGCAATCCCGATCAGGTGGCTCGGGCGTATATTATCATACGTCCTATCTCGGTACTCCGCACGATTACCTCTGGCTCTGCACCACACCGCCGGCCTTCATGTATGACGAACTGAAGAAGTCAATGCGTCACGGTGCCGACCGCTACTGGCTCCTCAATGTGGGAGACATAAAGCCGGCGGAACTCGACACGCAGACATTCTTCGATATGGCCTGGGATTTCGACGCCTTCGATCACGACAATGTGAACGATTATCAGGCAGCGATGCTCGCAGGGTTGTGCGGGCCGCGATATAAGGATAAATTCAGGAAGATTCTTGATGAATATTACCGCCTCGCGTGGATCAGGAAGCCCGAATATATGGGCTGGGAACGCGAGTGGGACTCGCCCGATACCCGTGAGGTGTCGGCCACCGAGTTTTCCTTCTCAAATTACGGCGACGCAGTGAAGAGGCTCAACGACTACAGCCGCCTTGCCAATGAGACGGCCGCCCTGATGGCGTCGCTTCCCGATTCGCTGAAGACTCCGGTCTTCGAGATGCTGGGCTATCCGGTGCTCGCTTCGGAAATGATGAACCGAAGGTTTCTCTACGCCCAACTCAACGGCGAACTCGCCGCTTCGGGCGCCAAGGAAGGTGCCAACTATGCCGCGCGCCTCTCTACGGAGGCTTCAAACAGTCTTGACGCGCTGACAAGGAGATATAATGAGCTCGAAGATGGCAAATGGCGCGGAATGATGGATATTCCACCGGGTTTCTGCGCGAAATATCAGAACAGGCCCCCGCTCGTCACTTTCAGCGGAGTGGGGGAGAAGCCCGTGAATCCTGACATCTCCCGCAGTGTGGCATGCCGCACGCTCGATCTGCGCAAGGCCCGGCCTGAGGGTGGCAATGCCTCGGGCGTGAGGGTGCTCGACGGCTTCGGATATGACGGATATGTGCTGCGCCTCGGAGAGACAGGAGCCGATGACGCTGCCGGCTGCTCGGCGACTCTGGAGCTCACCGGTATTGATGCTCCCGAGGTCAGGCTGCAGGTGTTTCATCTGCCTTATTTCCCTGCTCACGACGGAGGCCGCTGCCGAATCGGCGTCAGTCTTGACGGCGGCGAAGAAAAAGTGATTGAATTTATTCCCGAAGAGTGGTCAGGGCCGTGGAAAGACGCCGTATTGCGCAATTCCGCGCTCAGTGAGGTTGTTCTGGCGGTGACACCGGGGAGCGCGACGCACATTTTGAGGCTCCGGGGGATAGATCCCGGTATGGCCATTCAGAGAATAGTGATCGACGAGGGCGATTTCAAGCCGGGATATGTCGGCCCCGACATAATTCAGGCACAGCAGTAAACCTTACCCCTTTATTAACAATTCTCTCCTCTCCACTCTCCCCTCTTAACCCTCCACTCTCCACTCAAAATTCTAAATTCCAAATTCCAAATTAAGATATATGATAAGAAATCTAATACTGACAGCGGCGCTCTCAGCCGCGTCACTCTTCTCAGCCTCGGCGGAGACCGTCTGGGAGAAAGTGAGTGTCAATGGCACGCAGCGCGACATCAAGGTGCACGTTCCCGACAATACTCCTGCCGGAGCCTCGCTCGTGATAGCCTGTCACGGTATGAACCAGAGCGCCGACTGGCACGACGGCAACTCAAAATGGACCGCCGTGTCTGACACGGCCAAATTCGTGCTCGTCTTTCCTGAAGGCATCGACCATGGTTGGGACATAAGCGGCAACCGCGACGTGGATCTCGTCTGTGCTATCATCGACAAGATGGAGGCTGAGCGGAACATCAACCCCGGCCGTGTCTATCTCACGGGCTTCTCGATGGGCGGCATGTTCACTTATCACTGCGCCAACCGTATCTCAGATAAAATCGCCGCGTTTGTCCCCGTGAGCGGTTATCCGATGTGGGACAAGAGCGCCTACAGCACTCGCCCCGTGCCTATCATGCACGTTCACGGCACCGGCGACGATGTGTGTGTCTATAGCGGAGTGCAGCCCACGCTCGACAACTGGATCAAGAGAAACCAATGCAACACCACGCCCGAGGTGATAGCACCTTATCCCGCAGGCAATCCAAACCAAGGAGCCACCATGTATCGCTGGACCGACGGCCTCGACGGAGTGGAGGTGCACCTTCTCGAGCTGCAGGGCAAAGGCCACTGGCAGTCGGAAGACCCCGTGTATTGCCTCACGAGCATAGAGGCGTGGAATTTCATGAAGCGCTGGAGTCTCGGCCCGGATGCCCCGAAGGTGGTAAGTGTCGAGCCGGAGACAGGGTCGTTTGACCTTCCTGAAGACGGAATGGACATCTCACTCACTTTCGACATGAACGTGGAGACTGAGGGCATGGAGGCATATCTCGAAGGGGAAGGGGGGAGCGTGGCGCTCACTCCTTCATGCTCGGGCAATGTGCTCACACTCGCAGTGCCGGCCATCGAACCCGGCGAATACCGCCTTCAGGTGAAGAACGTGAAGGGTGAGACCGAGGGCGTGATGAAGGTGTTCAGGGCCTCATACGTGTTCGGAGTGGAGGAAGTGGGCGACGTGCCTCCCTACAACGTTGTGTTTTATCCAGACCTCAGGGCTGAGCAGAACACCGTGGGAGAGGGAATCCCCACAGGATGGCACCGCATCAACTCGCGCGCCAACGGAGAAAAGGATGAAAAAGGCTCAGGATCGCCCAATACGGGTGGCGCCCGCATGAAATACTTTCTGGAGGGCGGAGACTTTAACGAGGGTTTCTACCTGAGTGCCCGCGACTATGACCGCTGCGATATCACCTACGGCAAATATCCCGAATATCCCCTCCATTTTCAGAAAGGCCGCTATGTGGCCACTCTCAACTCTGCCTTCTGGAACGAAGGGTCGATGAACGGCGACGTGAAATTCGATTTCCATATAAAGAATCTCGACGGAACTCCGGTGGCAGCATTCTCCTCGCTTCCTTCGCGCTATAACCTCGGAGAGCAGACCGGCCGCATCGAAGACTCGATGAGCCACAGGTGCGAGTTTGAGATTACGGAAGAAGGCGACTATCTGGCTGTCTACAGCATGACTTCCGGATGGGCTGCCGTGATTGTTGGCAACCTGAAGATAGAGACCGCCATGTCGCAGGCAGAGAGGTATAAGGGCACATTCCTCCGCACCCTCTCACACGCCAGGGAAGTGTATGCCTCAATCGACGATGCTAACCTTGCGGATATCCGCGCGATAGCGCTCAAGGAGGCCATCGACCGCCACGAAGGACTTGTCTCCACGTCGCCCTCGGTGTATGAGGCCGCCACACGCGAGCTGGAAGAGGCAATCGCGGCAGCAGGAGCAATCTCGGCTGTGGAGACTGCCGCCCTGTCAGGCGAACCGGTAGCTGTGGAATATATAGATATGCTCGGTCGCCGCGTGAAGGCCGGAGCAGAAGGAATCCTCGTGAAGAGAGTAATTTACAACGACGGACACGTTGTGACTTCCGTAGAGCGCAATCGTTGATCGGTTTTTATCGTCATGGTCAGAAGGGCGAATCATGAATAATTTGGTGGAATTAAAAAATAAGGTTATATTTGCACATTGAAATAACCCAAAAACCATGAAACTCATGAAAAGAATAGCGATTGGCATTCTGGGAGCGCTGACACTCTCGGGATGCGGAGGAGCCGGCACCACGGGCAGCACGCCCGCTATTCCGGCCGACAAGGGCATTGAGGAGAGAGTGAGAGAGATTTTGTCGGGCATGACGCTTGAAGACAAGATCGGCCAGATGTGCGAGATTGAGATAGGAGTGCTCACAGCTCAGGATGCCACCGACGAGGCCATAAGGCTCGACACCGCCAAGATGCGCCAGGCTTTCGAGACGTATCGTGTAGGCTCGGTGCTCAACACTCCGTTGGGCCATGCGCAGAGTCCTGAGAACTGGTATAAGGTGATCGGTGAGATTCAGGATTATTCCATGAAATATATCGGTGTGCCCGACATCTACGGCGTAGACCAGAACCACGGCACCACCTACACGGCCGGAGGCACCATCTTCCCGCAGGAGATCAACATGGCCGCGTCGTTCAATCGTGACCTCGTGCGCGAGGGAGCCGCCATCTGTGCCTACGAGTCGCGTGCATCCTGCATTCCCTGGGTGTATAACCCCGTGATGGATCTCGGCCGCAATCCGGTATGGAGCCGAATGTGGGAGAGTTTTGGCGAAGATCCGTATATCAACGGCGCAATGGCCGTGGAGATGGTGAAGGGATATCAGGGAGATGACCCGAATCACGTGGGAGTGAACAATGTGGCGGCCTGCCTCAAGCATTATATGGCTTACGGCGTTCCGGCATCGGGCAAAGACCGCACTCCGGCCTACGTGAGCCCGCTCGACCTGCGCGAGAAATTCTTCCAGCCCTACAAGATGGCTATTCAGGCCGGCGCGCTCTCGGTGATGGTGAATTCCGGTAGTGTCAATGGTGTTCCCGTGCACGCAAGCCATCAGCTTCTGACCGAATGGCTCAAGGAGGGCCTGAATTGGGACGGAATGATAGTCACCGACTGGGCCGACATCCACAATCTGTGGAAACGCGAGAAGGTGGCCGCCGACTATAAGGAAGCCATAATGCTCTCGATCAATGCCGGCATCGACATGTCGATGACTCCTTACGACATGGAATTCTGCACGCTGCTGAAAGAGCTCGTGGATGAGGGAAAAGTGTCGAAGGAGCGCATTGACGATGCTGCAGCGCGCGTGATACGCCTGAAACTGCGCCTCGGACTCTTTGATCATCACGTAACCGAATTGAAAAACTATCCTCTCTTCGGCAGCGAGCAGCACGCGCTCAAAGCGCTTGAATTGGCCGCCGAGAGCGAGGTGCTTCTGAAGAATGAGAACAATACGCTGCCACTTGCAGCAGGAAAGCGCATTCTCGTCACCGGCCCCAACGCCGACTCGATGCGCTGCCTCAACGGAGGCTGGAGCTACACATGGCAGGGCTCTGACGAAGGCCGCTTCCACGACCGGTATAATACAATCTACGAGGCTCTCCGCGATGAGTTCGGGGCTGCCAACGTAGTGCTCGAGAAGGGCATGGACTATTCAGCCGAGCAGTGGGAGAAGGAAGAGAACTTGCGCATCTCAAGCGCTGTGGCCGCTGCAAGGGGTGTTGATGTAATCGTGGCCTGCATAGGCGAGAACTCATATTGCGAGACGCCCGGCAATACCAACGACCTTACCCTCTCGGCCAATCAGAGAGATCTGGTGAAGGCCCTGGCAGCCACAGGCAAGCCGGTTGTGCTTGTGCTCAACGGCGGTCGTCCGCGCATCATACGCGAGATAGAGCCTCTGGCTTCAGCTATTGTTGACGTGATGCTCCCCGGCAACTACGGAGGTGACGCGCTTGCACAGCTGCTCAGCGGAAAGCGCAATTTCAGCGCGAAACTTCCTTTCACATATCCTAAGTGGATCAACGCCATCGCCACCTACGACCACAAGCCCAGCGAGACCGTGGCGACTATGGAAGGCGCCTACAACTACAGTGCCGACATCGACGTGCAGTGGCCGTTTGGCTTCGGCATGAGTTACACCACGTTTGAATATTCCGACCTGAAGGTTGACAAGGCATCGTTCACTGCATCTGACGACCTGAAGATATCGGTAACCGTGAAGAATACCGGCGACCGCGATGGAAGCGAGCCGGTGATTCTCTACAGTTCAGACCTCGTGGCGTCGGTGACTCCGGACGTGCTCAAGGTGAGGGCATTCGACAAGGTGCAGCTGAAACCGGGAGAAAGCAAGACTGTGGAGTTCACCATCCCGGCCTCCGACCTCGCATTCGTGGGCATCGACGGCCGCTGGACACTTGAGAAAGGTGACTTCGAGTTCCTGACCGGCTCACTGAAGGCGAAAGCTGCCTGCTCGGAGACTAAGATCTGGGATTCTCCCAATATCTGATACCTCCCTGCAGATTAGACCCGAAACTAAATCCCTTTATTGGCGTTATACCAATAAAGGGATTCTATTTTATTCTTATATCGAAAAATATGAAAAAGACATCAACCTCACGGCCTAAGAAAAGATTCCGCAAGGCCGAACTGCAGGACAAGATATTGGCCTTTCTGGAAAAGGAAAACCGTCAGTCGTTCAACTATAAACAGATAGCGTTTGCCGTAGATGCGCAGGACTTCCGCATGGACGTCATCAATCTGCTTGAAGAATTGGCTGCCAACGACGTGATTCAGGAGGTGGGGCTCGGCAAATACCGTGCGCCGGCCAACCGTGGCAGCGAGAATGTGGGTGTGTTCATCCGTCGCTCCAACGGCCGCAACGCCGTGCTTATCGACGATGAGCAGATAATGGTGGCAGAACGCAACTCTATGCACGCCCTCAACGGCGACAAGGTGCGCGTCATGATCTCGGCTGCCCGAAAGGGTGTGGAGCCCGAGGCTCAGGTGCTTGAGATTATCGAGCCGAAAGAGCAGGTGTTTATCGGCGAGCTTGTGGTAGACCGCAACGGCGCCCGACTTGTTCCTGACTCGAAATTTCTTGCCGCTGACATCATACTCAATAAAAACCGCCTGAAAGGTGGAAAGCAGGGCGACAAGGCCATAGCGCGCATCAACGTCTGGAAAGACGAGGAGATGTGCCCACGCGGAGAGATCGTAGACATACTCGGGCAGAAAGGTGAGAACAACGCCGAGATGCACGCCATTCTCGCCGAATTCGGACTGCCTTATAAATATCCGGAGAATGTGGAGAAGGCCGCCGACAAGATTGGCGCCGGCATCACTACCGAAGAGGTGGCGAAGCGGGAAGACTTCCGCGGAATCACAACCTTCACTATCGACCCGCGCGATGCCAAGGACTTCGACGACGCGCTCTCAATCCGCACGCTGGCCAACGGCAACTACGAGGTGGGAGTGCATATCGCCGACGTGACTCACTACGTCACTCCCGGCTCCATTATCGACAAGGAGGCTCAGAAGCGAGCCACATCGGTCTATCTTGTAGACCGCACCATCCCCATGCTTCCCGAGCATCTGAGCAATGGCATCTGCTCGCTGCGTCCTGATGAGGAAAAGCTCACTTTCTCGGCCATCTTCGAGATGGATCAGAAGGCTAACGTGCTTAATACGCGCATAGGAAGAACCGTGATCAAGAGCAACCGCCGCTTCACTTACGAGGAGGCGCAGGAACGCATCGAGACCGGCACCGGCGACTTCGCCACAGAGATAAATGTGCTCAATCAGCTCGCACGTCAGCTGCGCGAGCGCCGCTACGAGAACGGGGCTCTCGAATTTGACCGCGCCGAGGTGCGCTTCGACATTGACAAAGACGGCAAGCCCATCAGCGTTTACTTCAAGGAGTCGAAAGAGGCCAACAAGCTGATAGAGGAGTTCATGCTTCTTGCCAACATCGCCGTGGCGGAGAAAATCGGAAAGGTGCCGGCAGGAAAGAAAGCGAGAAGTTTCGTGTATCGTGTCCACGACAATCCCGATCAGGAGAAACTCTCAAATCTGAGCAGCATAGCATCGCGCTTCGGCTTCAAGATAAATGCCGAAGGGCGCGCCACCCAGATCAACAAAAGCCTCAACCGCATGCTCAAGGACGTAAAGGGTCGCGGCGAGGAAAATATGCTCTCTATGCTTGCTATAAGATCGATGGCCAAAGCCATCTACACCACCGACAATATCGGACACTACGGACTGGCTGTGCCATACTACACTCATTTCACATCGCCCATACGCCGCTATCCCGACATGATGGTGCACAGGCTGCTGCAGCGATATGCCGACGGCGGCCGCTCGGCCGACAAACTGAAGCTTGAGGAGCAGTGCAAGCATTCATCAGACATGGAGCAGCTTTCGGCAAATGCCGAGCGCGCCTCGATCCGCTACAAGCAGGTGGAATATATGCGCGACCGCCTCGGCGAAGTCTACGAGGGTGTGATCTCGGGCGTCACGGAATGGGGCGTCTATGTCGAACTCGACGAGAATATGTGTGAGGGTCTTGTGCCGGTGCGTGATCTTGCCGATGACTATTATGATTACGACGAGAAGAACTATTGCCTTATCGGGCGAAAGACCAATAAACGATATACGCTCGGCGACAGGGTGAAAGTGCAGGTGGCACGTGCCGATCTCGACAAGAAGCAACTCGACTTCGCTCTTCTTTCTGACGACGGCAACCCCAACAAGCCGGTGAAGCAGAAAGATTCCGGACATGGCCGAAACCAGCCCGCAAAGCAGCGCCGCAAGAACCGGAAGAAATAAAATTCGTTAAAATATTTGGCCGATTCAGAAAAAGTTTGTAATTTTGTAGCCGGATGAGTCCTGCACGACCAGCTCCCCCGAATCCCCCAGATCCTGACCGAAGCAAGGGTAAGGGGTTGAGCGGTGCGATGCAGACCGCTCATCCACCTGCCTCTTTAGCTCAGTTGGCCAGAGCACGTGATTTGTAATCTCGGGGTCGTTGGTTCGAATCCGACAAGAGGCTCGGAAATAGCAAGAGCCCGGCGATTGGATATATCGCCGGGCTTCTTATTTACGTATACACTCTCATTTGCGGCGCGGAGCGAGCCTGTCGGGATTCTTGGCAAGGAAATCCTTCCATGATTTGGGTCCTTTCGGAAGGTCGGGTTTATCAGCCTCGTACATGTGCGTGAGGGCCACCGCAAGCGCGTCGGTGGCATCAAGCATCGAGGGCATCTTCTCTTCCGGAATCCCGAGCAGATGCTTCAGCATGTTGGCCACCTGCTCTTTCGAGGCCTGTCCGTTGCCGGTCACCGCCTTCTTGATATTGAGCGGCGGATACTCCGTGATTGGGATATCGCGCGAGAGGGCGGCAGCCATAGCCACACCCTGCGCCCTGCCCAGTTTAAGCATCGACTGCACATTCTTGCCGAAGAATGGAGCCTCTATCGCCATCTCATCAGGCAGATACTGCTCCACGAGGCCGGTTACACGCTCAAAGATGCGGGCGAGGCGCAGATAGTGCGACTCGAAGCGGTTGAGCTGTATCACTCCCATCACTATCACCTCGGCCTTCCTGCCGTTGACGCCGAGCACACCGTAGCCCATCACGTTGGTTCCCGGGTCGATGCCCATTATTATCTTCTGATATTTCAGTTTGGAATAGTCCGGTGTCACACGTCAGAGGTCTTTGAGGATTGTTGCGAAATATACGGGCTGAGGGCCGTGCCAGCGGGCATAACTTTCCATCAGCGGCGTGAAAAGGGTCTCGTTCCAGGCCCTGCATTCCGACAGCGAATCGAAAGCGTACTGCAGCGAGATGTTCTTGTCGGGCAGCGAGGAGAACTCCGGATCGCCCGGCACGGCGGCTACCGTTATAATGCGGAAGTCCTTCACCGAGGGGGCGGCCGATGCTACCGATGCTTCGGAGCGGGCCCACTGCACAAACGAATCCTTCCTTTTTGAAGGAATCACGAAACTTATATTGAAGTAAAACATAAAGTCAGGTCTTTTTTTCTGGTAGCCTGTATTAGTGAGATTCGGGCGCTCTCTTTGCGGGGCGCCCGAATCTGTCAGTTAAGCATCAGGAATGGCATCAATAGCCGAAGATCTGTTCCGGAGTCAGCACCACAACCTTTCCGAGCGAATTGAGATAATCCATGTCGAGATCCTCGATGTTGCCGAGGATGCAGTAGCGGTAGGTGCGGCCCTTCACGTTGTCCTGCTGGAACTTCACGATGTCGTCGAGGGTGAGCGAGGGGAGGGCCTCAAACACGTCGCGGCGCGAGTCATGGTTGCTTCCCTTGTTGGCCTCGTTCAGATATGCCCATGCTATATCATCCTTGATGATGCGGTCGGTGCGGAGCCTTGCGTCGAGACCTTCCTTTGCGAGTTCGAAAGCCTTCTGGCTTTCCGGCATGTCGTTGATGATCTCTCCGAATGCGGTTATGGCGTCGGCGAGCTTATCGTTCTGGGTAGCGATCATCGAGTGGTAGTAGTAAGGCTGGTCAAGATAAGACGGTGCGGAATAGCCCGCGCCGGCGGAGTAGGCGAGCGACCGGCTCTCGCGCATCTCCTGGAAGACGATGGCATTCATCGAGCCGCCGAAATATTCGTTGTAGAGCTGACGCAGGGGCTCGTCAACGCTTCCGCGCTTCTCGCCCTTGTTGGAATACATGCGCATGTAGAGTTGCTTGGCAGGGTAGGGCGCCACGTAGATGATGGTCTCGTCGGTGGCCTGCAGCGGATACTTGTCTTCCGATATGGTTTCCTTCAGTTCCTTCACGTCGTTGTTGTGGATGGCATTTAATGTGGCCAGGAACTCGTCGGGTTTCATGCCGCCGTAATATATCACCTTGTGCCGGAGCCCCGAAAGTTCCTTTATTGCGTCAATGAGAAGGGCGGGATCCGTCTCACGCAGCTGTGCGGAATGCGGCGCGTCGGTCGTTCCATTATGCTCGCCGCGCATCATGTAGGTGGCGAGGCAGCCGAAGTTCTGGTTCTGGTTGGTCTTGGCGTTCTCCTCAGCCTGCGCGATGCGGTCTACAAGGGCGTCGTATGCCTCTTTATCCACCTGCGCGTTGGCCAGCAGATCTTCCATGATCTCCATTGCCTTGGGCATGTTCTCGCTGAGGCCTGACAGCACTACGTAGGAACGGCGTGTTCCGTCAACCACGCGGAAAGAGCAGGCCAGGGCGTAGAGTTCATCCTTGATCTGCTGCGCTGTGCGGGTGGGAGTGCCGAGATATTCGATATATCCGCTTGCTTCCGATAGAAGAGGATTATTGTTGGTGCCGTGATCGAACACGTAGGTGAGCTGAAAGAGGTCGTTCGATGTGTTGGGTGTATAAAGCACCTCCACATCGTTGTTAGCCTTGAGTTTCACGAGATCCTTGTCGAAGTCCACGAATACCGGCTCGATGGGTTTCACATCTGAGTTGCGGATATCCGTAAGGTATTGGCTGGTAGCCTCGCGGTTCATGGCGATGGGTGTGAGCGAGGGCTTGGAGATCTTCTGCTCGTTGGGGTCGTCGCCCTGCAGCTTGTAGATGGCGGCGTAATTGTCTGCACCGAGATACTTGTTGGCCACGCGCACCACATCTTCCTTGGTGATCTTGTCAAGATTGTTGAATCTCTCCACGGCCTTGCTCCAGTCCTGACCGTTGACGAACGCGTCTACATACATATCTGCGCGGCCATCGTTGCTCTCCAAGCGACGCTGCAGGTTGAGACGTTCGTTGTTTACTATTGCCGGGAGCATGTCTTCCGAGAATTTTCCTTCGCGTAGCAGCGCTGTCTGCTCGAGCAGGAGCGCGCGTACCTCGTCGAGTGTCTGGCCCGGCTTGGGCTGTCCCACCATCAGGAAGGCTCCCTGGTCGGCGAGATCATACATTCCGGTGCCCGAACCGAGCATCAGCTGCGGAAGGTCGATGTTCATGTCGAGAAGTCCGGTCTTGCCGTTCTGAAGCACCATTTCGGCTATTTGGAGCGCCGGAGTGTCCTCATCCTTTACTCCGGGAATGCGCCATGCCAGATAGATGTATTCGGCTTCCTTTCCGAGCACCTTGGCCTCTACCGGCTGCGTGAAGGGCACTTCGGCCGGAAACTGCAGGGTAGGCAGATTGGGGTTGGGCTTCAGATGACCGAAATATTTCTCTATGATATCCACCATCTCGTCAGGGTCGAAGTCGCCCGACAGGCATATCGCCATATTGTTGGGCACATACCACTGCTTGTGATAGTTCTTCACGTTGGTGATCGAGGGGTTCTTGAGATGTTCCTGAGTTCCGAGCACAGTCTGCGAGCCGTAGGGATGTGAGGGATAGAGTGTGGAGAGCATCTTCTCCGACATCTTGCGGTTGTCTTTTGTCAGCGACATGTTTTTCTCCTCATATATTGTCTCCAGTTCCGTGTGGAAACCGCGTATCACCGGATTCTCGAACCTGTCGGCCTGTATCTTGGCCCAGTTCTCGATCTGATTGGAGGGAATATCCTCCACGTAGCATGTCACGTCGTAGGAGGTGTATGCGTTTGTGCCGTCGGCGCCTATCGCGGCCATTAGTTTGTCATATTCGTTGGGAATGGCGATGAGCGACGCCTGATAGCTTATTGAGTCTATGGCATGGTAGATGGCGGCGCGCTGCGTGGAGTCTTTCGTCTGCCGATAGGTCTCGAAAAGCTGTTCTATTTCATCGAGGAGCGGCTTCTCGGCAGCATAGTCCTGAGTGCCGAACTGCTGAGTGCCCTTAAACATCAGGTGCTCGAAATAATGTGCGAGTCCGGTGGTTTCGGCAGGGTCGTTCTTGCCTCCGACACGCACGGCTATATAGGTCTGGATGCGTGGTGCGTCCTTATTGACCGACATGAATATCTTCAGACCATTGGGCAGCGTGTATATCTTGGTGTCCAGCGGGTCGTTGGGCACTGTCTGAAACTGCCTTCCGGCAAATGCCGGAACCATTGTGGCGAGCATGATGAGCCCGAGACAAATAGGGCGTAGAATGCGTTTCATATAAAGATAAGTTTAAAATATTATCGCAAATTTAATAAAATTTCTTTAGATTTCAAATGTCGTCACCCGTTTTGCTATCGTAAAAAATTAGCCGGATGCGTTGAAGCACCCGGCTTTAAACCATATAAAGACTTGTTTTTTAGAAAGTAAGTGCGAATTGTGCCTGCAGGCGGTTGGCGTGAAGCGATGACCCGTCGAAGTGTTTGCGGTGGCCATAGTCATATTCCACGCCTGCGGAGATGAATTTATTGACGGTCCAGATCACGTTGGCAGCCAGATAGTCGCCGTAGCGATACATGTCGCCGGTCTGGAGCGCTCCGTCGGGCAGCCAGTTGACAAGGTGGCTGTAAGAAACGTTGCTGCTCACTTTAGGTGAGAATGAGTATGTGAGTCCTCCGGTTACGCCGAATGTCTTCACCGGCTTCATATTGCCGGTTTCAGACACGGCCACTGCGTCGAGATTGAGACCGTTGTCATCCTGGAAATATGATGCTATGCCGCTGCCGTAGGCGGCATTGAGGCTTCCGCCGAGGTTGCCGACAATTCCGGTGACTCCAGATAGCTGGATGCCTCCTCCGGTTATGGAGCGGTTCTCGCCTTTGGCCATGTCACGATATTCGAGCGGACGAACTATTCCGGAAAGGCGCACGTGTGAGTTGCCTCCGGCCCACGCATACTGCAGATAGAGAGGCACGGCCGGGATGCGCTGATTCACGAATTTCGTGCTGTTGCCTTCGGTCAGCTCTGCTGATGGAGCATCGATACCGATGGCACCCGAGATATTCTTAGTGAAGTCCTGATGCCAGTAAGCGGTGAAGAGCGACATGTCGGGATAGCCGTTAGGGCCCTCGTTGTCGATGGTCATAGGCATGGCGGCGCCGTCGGTGAAGGCTGAATTGGTCTTACCGATTGTCAGGCCGCGGTATTTGGCATAGACGTGCGCGAGGTTGATGTCGTTGTTGGCGCCGGTGAAATTTAACTTGATGAAGAGGCCGAGCTGGTTATTGCTGCCGGGCATGGCCACAAAGTTCAAATAGAAAGATGAGGTCTGCCATGCAAACTGTGTGGATCCTTCGTTGCCGGGAGCCGACGGTGTGAACGCTGAAGGGGTGAAATCTACCGGCGAGTTCACGTCGGCACCCCATGAGTAGACTCCTTCACCGAGGAACTGGGCACCGATGCCGAGATAGAACGCGCGATCCTTGCCGATGAGCGCGAAACGCGGAAGGCCGTTGTCGTTGGGCGTCTCAGGTGCGTTATGCTTGAAGGTGTTCTCTACCTGAATGCTGTCGTTGGGGCCGGCGTTGATGCCGTTGATAATTGTGGTGACACCGGATTCCTTACGGTTATCGCGCTGCGCGTGGAGCGGGAAGACGGATGCGGAGAGCAGAAGTGTTACCCCCATGAGTAGTGTTTTTTTCATAGCGTTATTTTTTATTAATGAGTTTGTGGTTTAAGGTTGATGGTGGCTCCGGATCACTGATCCGGTCAAAAGGAAAACAATGTTAAGGAATAATGGATTAAGCAAAAAACACTCTTTAACAATTTTGTAACAATTATACTAAACTCTTTCGGATGCCGGTCGTTATTCTTGTGAAAGCCATTCAAACCGACTTCAATCTTAAATTCATTTTTTATTTAAATACTATACTATGGAAAAGATTATCACACATTCGCAGATCAAGCAGGCCGTAGAGGATGCTTACGCTGAGTGCAGGAATGTCACAGGCGGCAAGAACGCCAATTATATCCCATTCCTTGCCAACGTAGACCCGAACCTGTTTGGCCTGAGCGTCACACTCAGCGACGGCACCACCTTCAATGTGGGCGACACCGATTATAAGTTTGGCGTCGAATCCATCTCGAAAGTGCTTACTGCAATTCTTGTGCTGAAGCAGAAAGGCGCGGAGGCCGTGCTGAAGCAGATTGGCGCCGATGCCACCGGTCTTCCTTTCAACTCTATTTTCGCAATTCTTCTCGAAAACGATCATCCCAGCACTCCGCTCGTAAATGCAGGTGCGATCACTGCCTGCTCGATGGTGGAGCCCAAGGGCGACTCATGGGGCAAATGGGAGGCTATCATCAATAACTTCACCGATCTTTGCGGCTCTGAATCGCAAGTGCTCGACGAGCTCTACCGCTCTGAATCGGAGACCAACTTCAACAATCGCTCCATCGCATGGCTCCTGAAGAACTACAACCGTATCTACGATGATGTGGATATGAGTCTTGACCTGTATACCCGCCAGTGCTCGGTAGGCGTCACGAGCAGCCAGCTCGCCGCCTGCGCCGCCACCATTGCCAACGGAGGCGTGAACCCGATCACCGGTAAGGAGGTCTTCGCCAAAGAACTCGCACCTAAGATCACAACCCTCATCTCATCGGTAGGTTTCTATCAGAACACGGGCGACTGGCTCTATACTTCCGGAATTCCCGCAAAGAGCGGCGTGGGCGGAGGCGTGCTCGGAGTCTTCCCCGGAGTGATGGGTATAGCCGCATTTGCTCCCCCGTTGGACGAGGCCGGCAACTCCGTAAAGGCACAGGCTGCTGTGAAGGCTGTTATGAAAAAACTTGATCTCGGCGTCTTCAACGGCGACAACATCACCGTCAAGGCCGACTGATTATCTGCTATAAATAATTATCAACTATAAAAAACACACTATTATGCAAGTACAAACAGGCAAAGGCACCATATCAATGATGGTGGTGCTCGCTATATGGTCGCTTTCTCTTGCCGTTGACCTTCCGGGTCTGGCGGTAACCCCTATCGAGGGACAGTTGAGAACTATTTTCTCAGATGCCACTGACTTCAAGATTCAGTTGCTGACGGTATTGCCCAACCTCGTGATAATTCCTTTCGTTCTCCTTTCGGGTAAGCTTTCCGAATCGAAACACAAGATTGCGGTAATCACTGCGGGCACCGTACTCTACATCGCTGCGGGAGCCCTCTCGATATTCTCCGGATCGCTCAATATGCTGATCCTGCTCAGCTGTCTTCTCGGCGCAGGCTGCGGTCTGATACTTCCTTTCTCCACAGGTCTTATCGCCGATGTCTTCACAGGTAAATACCGCATGAAGCAGATGGGTATCATCTCCGCTATCGGCAACGTTGCCCTCGTGATCGCTACATTCGTGGTTGGCTTCCTGGCAGCCAAGAGCTGGCACCTTCCCTTCCTCGTATATCTTCTCCCGCTTCTCTCTCTTGTGCTGATCCCCTTCCTGAAGAAGATTCCGCAGAGCGACTACGCCCAGACTCCTGCCGCAGCATCTGACAGCAGCAAGACCACTGACGCTCAGGCCCAGACTGCAATCCCCGCTGTAGACGCCGACGGCTTCTCCACCAAAGGTCAGACCGTGAAAGGCGGCTTCTATATCGGCCGCACCGTATGGCTCATGCTCGCCTACTTCTTCTTCGTGTTCGCAACCTGCATTCCCTGCTATTATCTGCCGAATATGAAGTGGATCGACGCTGAGTCCGCTTCCACCATGACATCAGTGTTCTACCTCGCAATGTTCGTAATCGGCCTCGGACTGACTCCGTTCATGAAGATGTTCCGCAAGACCACTTTCATCGTGGCTACAGCAATGATTGTTGCCGGCTTCGCACTCTTCATCTTCACCCATGCTTTCGTGCCTTACGTGATTGGTGCAGCCCTTTGCGGTCTTGGCAACGGTATAGCCCAGCCTATCTTCTACACTAAGGCTACCGAGGTGGTGACAAGCGACAGCAAGTCTACACTCTCACTCGCTTATCTGCAGGTGGCCAACTACGTCGCAATCTCTCTCGTGCCCGTTATCATCGGCGCCGCAAGCGCTATATTCGGACAGAAAGGCAGCGAGCTCTTCCCCTTCATCTTCTCGGGAATCGCAACGGCTATCGTATTCATATTCGTAATCATTCGCTCACGTCACTTCGTATTCGGAATGAGCAAGAACTATTATTGATAACACATTAATCTTTAAAACATTAACACTTAATTAAAACACACGTAATTATGTCACAGACAAATCAAAAACCGAAAATTCTCATCATCTATACAGGCGGCACGATCGGCATGGTGGAAACCCCCGACGGACTCCAGCCCTTCGATTTCTCTCACCTCATGGACAATGTGCCGAAACTCAAGAACCTCGGCTACGACATAGAGAGCGTACAGTTTAAGCAGCCTATCGACTCATCCAACATGAATCCTTCCTATTGGGGACAGATCGTGAAGGATATCGCCGACCGCTACGATGAATTCGACGGATTCGTAGTGCTCCACGGCACCGACACAATGGCCTACACAGCATCTGCACTGAGCTTCATGCTCCGCAATCTGCGCAAGCCTGTGGTGATCACCGGCTCACAGCTTCCTATCGGCGATATACGCGAGGATGGCACAGAAAACCTTATCTCAGCCGTTGAGGTAGCCGCCGCAAAAGACGAGAACGGCGACCCGATGATTCAGGAGGTGGTGATCGCATTCCAGGACTATATCGTGCGCGGATGCCGCTCCACTAAGTTCACCTCTACAGGCTTCGATGCCTTCAAGAGCTTCAACTATCCCGTGCTCGGCACCATCAATCTTCACATAGAGTATGCGAAACCTTATCTGATGCGCCACAATACGGCACTCCCGCTCGATCCGTTCTACAATATGGATCCGAACATCCTCGTGCTCTGGCTCTATCCGGGCATCACTGAAGACGTGGTAAAGGCTCAGCTTGCCACTCCGGGCATCAAGGCAGTCATCATGCGCACTTTCGGCGCAGGAAACGCTCCTACAGAGCAGTGGTTTCTCGACGCAGTGCGCGAGGCATCGTCCAAGGGCCTGATTCTCTACAACGTCACCCAGTGTCTCAACGGCGGCGACGAGTCGAAGCGCTACTACACTGGCGATATGCTCACCGAGGCCGGTGTGATATCTGGATATAACATCACCATCGAGGCCGCAGTCACCAAGATGATGTATCTGCTCGGCAGCGGCATGAGCACTCCTGAGATCAAGCAGTATCTTACCACGCCTATCGTAGGCGAGATGGCTGACTGATAATTATTGAAATATTAAGATCAGGGAGTCTGGAAGTGTATGCTTCCGGGCTCCTTTTCTTGTTGAGCCTTTAGGCGGGCATACCAGAAATCGGGAGAGAGAATCATATCCGCAAGGCCGGGAGTCACCTCCAGCCGTTTCTCTGGCGGAAGCAGGGCATTGGTAGAGCCCGCTATCTCCTCGAGGGGCAGATAGGAGAATGAATCGGGATACATCTCAAGCTGCTGGGCTACCGTAAGGGCTGCCTTGTCGTTGCCCCAGAGTGCCGATTTCAGCAATAATATTTCCCCCTTGCGCGGATCATAGTGGAGTCCGCGCCCCATCGACAGGGCAGAGCCGGCGAGATAGGCTGCCTCGGCAAGTGCATGCGTGTCGGGCAGATGTCCGTCAAGGCTCTCCGGTTCTGTCTCCAGCATGTCAAGCCAGTTGAGCGCTGCCGCCGGGAGCCCCTGCTCGGCCGCGCGCGCATACCAGCGCATGGCGGCTGCGGCATCGCGCTCCACATACTCGCCGTGTTGCAGCAGCCATCCTATATTGTTAGCGGCCTTTGCATCCCCTTCCCATGCCGCGTCGAGCATGAGGGCATAGCCCTTCTCCCGGTCGTCGGGCAGGGAATCGCGCATGAAGAGGTGGTAGCCCTCCATAGCCGACTCGGCCACTTCTTTAGGCGTAGCGCCGAATGCAGCCGCCGATATGCAGGCTGCAAGACACGCCGCCGGGATTCGCTTTATAATTCGCATCTCTCTATGAGGTTATTTTTTCAAAAATATATTATGCTTGTTTATATGCAAATTTAATCAAGATATATGAGATATACAATAATTTTAAGCAGAATTCAGGACTATTTTATTCTTTTTCAATCTATGATTTGCTCAAGAGAAGGATTATCGCTATTTTTGTGATTGAAAAAATCAACCTCCATGCAAGACCTTATCATATATAATACTCCCGACGGGCGCAGTTCGGTAGCCCTTTACGCAAAGGATGGCAACATCTGGCTTAATCAGGGCCAGATAGCGGAACTTTTTGCCACCTCCAAGCCAAACATTAGTCTTCACATAAGTAATATTCTGAGGGAAAATGAATTGGAACGAGATTCAGTTGTTAAGTATTACTTAACAACTGCCTCAGATGGCAAAGAATATAACGTGGAGTATTACTCTTTGCAGATGATTATTGCCATCGGCTATCGTGTTCGCGGAGTGCGGGGAACGCAATTCAGAAGGTGGGCCACCGAGCATCTTTCAGAATATCTGATCAAAGGCTTCACGATGGATGATGAAAGGTTGAAAAATCCGGATAGTCGGGTCGATTATTTCGATGAACTCCTCCTCCGTATCAGGGATATCCGTGCATCGGAGAAAAGATTCTATCAGAAGATAAGAGACCTCTTCAGGTTGAGCAGCGACTATGATAAGACTGATAAGGCTACCCAGATGTTTTTTGCCGAGACTCAGAATAAACTTATTTATGCCATTACGCGGCAGACGGCTGCTGAACTGATTGTGGAGCGTGCAGATCCCAATCTTCCGAACATGGGATTAACTTCATGGAAAGGAAATATTGTAAGGCAGGGAGATGTCGTTGTTGCAAAGAATTATCTGACAGCCGATGAGATAGATGATCTCAACAGGCTTGTGGAAATATTTCTTACCAGTGCTGAGATGCGCGTGAAAGGCAGAGAGGATCTTACCCTGCAATATTGGCAAAAGAACGTAGACAATCTGTTGGACTTTCAAGATAAGCCTATCCTGAAAAATAAAGGTAGGATTACTAATGCTCAAATGGAGGCAAAAGTTAAGGCAATATATAATGATTTTAATGCCCGTAGAAAAATACTCGAGGCCCGGCAAGCCGAGGAAGAAGATTTGAGCCTGTTTGATGATCTTGACTCTTTGCAGTCTTGTCTTCCTTCACGATAATTGTTTAATATCAAGTTGGTTTCTTCCGTCATTTATTGGAAGAATATTAGTCGATTATCTTATCCCCAATGGCCAAAATACGATTGCCATTGGGGATATTTAAATTTTGATTTCTATGAAATTTGAAGTGGATTAACTTAAAATCAGAACCTATCAATCTTTCAGACAGGCGATTGGAACTACGAAGACTCCATCTTCCCTCCGATATGCAAACTCTCCACCGGTCAGGACCATAAGGAATGACGGAGCCGGGAATCTATTTGTGTCGATATTGGAAGCGAGATTCAAAAGATGCGAAGCCCCTTCGTCAATTTCCCTACTTCCCATTTTAACTTCGATTGCAGCCCATCGCCCATCATCAAGAGTTATGATAAGATCAGCTTCAAGATCGTTGTGGTCATGATAATGTCTTATTGTCCCTCGTAGAGGTTCGGAATATATACGCAGGTCTCTGGCGCACAAAGATTCGAACAGGAAACCGAAATAGTTAAAATCTTCAAGGATACCTTGCGGACTTGTGCCAATTGCTGCCGCCGCAATTGAGGGATCCACAAACTGACGTTTATCCGAAGTTCTGATACCGGTCTTAGATCTGAGCGAGGGCTGCCATGCCTTAATGTCTTCAATAATAAATAGTTTGCGAAGGGCTCGAAGATATACTTCAAGGGTCTTATCTGTAATTGAGGTGTCGTTGGCTTTCACATCGCCTATTATGGTGCGATCTGATGTCATTGTTGAGATATTTCGAGCCAAAGATTTCAAGATGCTTCTTACCCTGTCAGGATCCTTTTGCGACTTATCTACAGAAGATGCATCTTTCTCACACACAGCCTCTACATAATCTTTCGCTACATCAAGAGCATCTTCTTTATCCATACGCAACGAGGCTGGCCATCCTCCCCTGCATATCGCAAATGCAATATCCTCTACTGAGAGAGTACTCATTCCGGCCACCTCGCAATTGCCATCAAATAAATCTTTCAGTGATATTAATCCATTTGATTCTCCCGATTCGTACAAGCTCATGGGGCGCATGTGCATTCTGGAGATTCGTCCTGTGCCGGTGTGTTGCATTTTCTCATCGGGAAGCATGTCATCATCTTCATCTACCACAACACTTCCGGTCAATATATATTGTCCTTTTTCAGGAGTCATATCCACAGCGAAACGCACAGCGTCCCATAGCACGGTAGCCGTTTGCCACTCGTCAATCAAACGTGGCTTGTCTCCTTTCAAAAGATAAGAGGGCATAGTCTGCGCCATTTTAATATACGACGACCTCTTATCAGGATCCTGCATAAAAATGACACTATTTGCCTGATTCAGTGCAGTCCAAGTCTTACCACACCATTTAGGGCCAACTATCAGAACAGCCCCACTGGTTCTAAGTTTTTTCTGCAATGTGCCGTCAGCTATACGAGGGAGATAATATTTGTTTTCCATATTCTCATTTATTTGCGATGCAAAGATAATATATTTCAAGCAAATAAGCAAGCATTCCGAACTTTTCGGCAGTTTTATTCCGAACTTTTCGGCGATTTTATTCCGAACTTTTCGGCAGAATCCGTACTTGAAAAGGTCTGAGCTGTGAAACTGCTAACGACCAAATCCAAGTCTTTCAATTAGTGTTGTCGGTCATAAGAGCTTAGGCTCGTGAAATGCACCCCCTAAGTCCTTCAAGACTAATCTAAGGCTTTTATATCTTCCACATCATTCGGAGGGAGGATATAATCAGAAGCTTTCTGAGAAGAAATTACGGATTTCCCTAACTGTGACTCCAACTTTTCTCTGGCAGCTTTTGCCACATCACCGCCCTGCATGGCAATGTGAGCGTTGGCATTGAATCCTTTGGGCGACATTTCCTTCGATAATTCCGTAGCAGAGGCCTCTGCAAGGGTATTTAGTGCCAACTCAATATTGGTCATATTGTCGCGGAGATTTTCTTTTTTCAAGCCTTTGTGCTGCTTATATTCTTTTGTGCTTTTCCCACTCCACTGACGGGTTATTATGTCAGTGAGGCTCGCAAATTGCACGCCTTCTTCAACTCCACCACGTTTCCACTCATCAGTCAAGGCTTTACGCACCTCTATGGAGCGAATTCGTTGGTTAATCCAATTTTCGGAATATCCCAACCTTCTGTAATCAAAAATTGCCTGCTCAATGGAGAGTTCCGGATCTTGCATTTGATCGAGACGTTGCTTGGCGACTTCTGCAACCCACATTTTGAACGGCTCGGCCTTCGGTGATGGAATAGACTGGATGAGACGGAATAGTTGTTGGGTATCAACAACATCAGTCAGGCGCATCTTGCCGTCCGGTGCTTTAAGTTTCAAACCGTGACAATTTGTCACGGTTTCATTTCCTTCTTGTTTTAACCGTTGTTTTAATTTACGCCAATAAGCGCCTGGGTCAGCACTATCCGTCAATACTGCCACCACATCAACTACGGAGAAATACCATTCCTCCTTTTCTTCATCCCAAACCGTGCGAACCTTTCGCTCCTCAAATATCCGGATATTTTGACTATTCATATAAATATAGTTTCTAACAACACAAATTTAGCAAAAATATTTGACATTACTGCCCTGCAAAACTAAAAATTCTCAACATAATATAATGCAAAATTACAATATAGAAGACACGCAGTCACGAAGCAATCTTTCCGACAGTCGATTGGCACAACATAGACGCCGTTGCCACTCCTATAGGCACTGCTAAATTTCTCTCAGGAGGTCATAAATGCTTATTTTTCGACTGAAAACACGGATTTTCACCATTTATGGGTCAGATGTCTCACCAACTGTCAGATATTTTTTGTAACTTTGCTTAATAGCAGATAATAAATTCATGAAACACTCACCACGTTAATACGATATTCACATGGGATTAGATATTTATGCCGGGACATTGACACGTTACTACAGCCACAACTGGAAAAACATAGTGCAACAAACAGCTGAGGCTAATGGTCAGAAATGCGTAATGTTAGATGAGCATGGTGATGAAATAAAAGCCGTAGAGGATAAAGCGGAGATAATGGAGATCCGTGACATAATATGTCAATGGGTAGAATATTTAGCCAAAGCTTTAGGCCAATTTGTCACACCGCTGCCCCATCCGTTATGGGACGAGATGAATGAACGCGACTACTTCACCGACAAGCCGGATTGTGAGGCTTTTGGCGCGTTGTTAATGTTTCTGGCTTGTCATATTCAAAATTGTCCTCTGCCTGAATATGTTGAAACCGGCTGGGATTTTTTTGATGATCCGATTGCCAAAAACAGTAAGATGCTGGCAACTGATAGTTCGCTACTATCCAATGTGACTCTGTGGCTGCCTATTCCGACATACTCAATATTTGTAACCAATTTGCCAAACGGACAGGAAGCACATGTGTCTTCACTTCAAATGCTAAAGCGAGAGTTAGAAGAACTTAATCAAAAGACTTGGAAGGCTGATGAAGCTACGATTCTATCATGGAGAAACGATAAATATTATATCCCCATAAAACGAAAAGTGTCGGAGCTTGTGTTTGGACTCGTATTTAGTAAAAAACAAGGTGATAGATACCGAACAGAAGAATTGGCGCAGAGTGCTTTCTCGATTCTATATCAGGCAGTGAATTTTGCTATTGAGCAAGATGTGCCTCTGTTATTGGATTATTAAAAATAAACCTGCCGTGCAATCCCGGACTCTCGAAATATCCGGAGCAAGCGCTATGTGGCAACTCAGGCTTATATCAATATTTCTTGATTCTTGCAGTGCGGAGCAGGGTTGTGGAGAGGTGAAGGAATAATGCCGTGTGGTGTTATCCTCGGGGGAGGCCCGGCCTGAAGAAATTTGATGGGATAGTGGGAAAAGTGCATATTTTTCGATAAAGAAGCGGATAATCAAGCGAATTTTACTAATTTTGCATTATGATTAAAGCAGCTCTGATAGATATGGACGGAGTCTTGTACGACTCCATGAAATACCACACCCTCGCATGGAAGCAGATGATGGAAGCCCACGGCGTGGAATGCACGCGCGATGAGTTCTATCTCTATGAGGGGATGACCGGCCCCGCAACGATAGATCTGATCTGGCAGCGCCAGTTCGGACATCCCTGCGAGCCTGAGATGCGTAAGGCCCTCTACGATGAGAAGACCCGCATCTTTAAGGAAATAGGCGGCAACGAGCCTATGCCGGGCACGATGAGGATGCTCCGCACACTCTGCTCCCGGGGAGTGCGATGCGTGGTGGTGACCGGCAGCGGGCAACGCTCGCTCATCGATAATATCCGCAAGGATTATCCGGATATCTTTGCCGATGGAATGATGGTGACGGCACTCGACGTGAAGAAAGGGAAGCCCGATCCGGAGCCCTATCTGAGGGGGCTTGAGAAAGCCGGAGTCAGGGCTGACGAGGCCATAGTGGTGGAGAATGCTCCTCTCGGCGTGCGTGCCGGCGTGGCAGCCGGAATCGCCACGATGGCTGTCTGCACAGGCCCTATTCCCAAGAAGAACTTCGAGGAGGAGGGGGCATGGGGCATATTCCCCTCGATGGATGAGTTTGCCGATATGCTGCCCCTTGTGCTCGACCTGCTTGATGCGGAGTCGCCTTATCTGCTGGCCGACAGCAATACGGCTCCTCTTGTGGCGGATCGCCTCGCGGAGCAGATTCCGATGCTGGCTCGGATGCAGCGCTGCGTGATTCCGGCCGGCGATGACCATAAGGACATTGATTCGCTTTCGCTCGTGTTGCGTATGCTCTCTGAGAATGGCGCCACACGCCGCTCAACGCTCTTCAATATCGGCGGCGGAATGGTGACCGACCTAGGAGG
The DNA here is from genome assembly GCA_964410515.1 of uncultured Sangeribacter sp. GTDB lineage: Bacteria > Bacteroidota > Bacteroidia > Bacteroidales > Muribaculaceae > Lepagella. The sequence goes on from CAYPGW010000014.1 coordinate 52,765, forward strand.
ATTCGCGGCCGCCACTTTCAAGCGCGGAATGGCATGCGTCAATGTTCCCACTTCCCTGCTCGGCATGGTAGACGCGGCCACCGGGGGAAAGACGGGCATCAATTTCGATGGACTGAAAAACGAAATAGGCGCGTTTTCGCAGCCGCGTGATGTGGTGATAATCCCCTCTACGCTCGACACTCTCCCCGCCGGCGAGATGCTGTCGGGATATGCCGAGATGCTGAAGACGGCCCTGATAGCAGACAGCGCGATGTATGAAGCGCTGCTCCATATTGAAGACTTTATCGGAAATCCGCGCGGGCTGATGCCCTGGATAAGGCGTTGTATCGACATCAAGACAGGAGTAACTACCCGCGACCCCAAAGAGAAAGGGGAGAGGAAGATACTCAATTTCGGCCACACAGCGGGTCACGCTCTGGAGTCGCTGGCGCTCATGGGCGGCAGCCCCGTGGGCCACGGAATAGCGATAGCCCACGGACTGCTGTGGGAAATGATACTCTCGGCCATCTCCTGCAAGGATGAGCGGGGAGGAAACGTGCTCGACACCGCCTTCCTCTATCCTTACGCCGAGATGCTGCGATCGAATTATCCCGCGCTCGGAGTGAAATGCTCCGACATTGACGCCCTCGTGGAGCTGATGCGCCACGACAAGAAGAATGCGATGCCCGGCCGAATCAATTTCACGCTTATCGACGTCCCCGGCAGCCCGCGTTGGGATATGTATCCCCCGGAGGAGGATATCCGCGCTGCCTTTGAAATCTACGGTGATCTCACCGGGCAGGTATATTCAAAGTCACCCCGGTCATGAAGAAAGCACTGCAATACGCCCTCCCCGTAGCCCTCTCGGCGTTGCTTCTGTGGTATCTCTTCAGAAAGGTCAATTTTCACGACACCATTGAGATAGCGAGCCACGGGGTAGACTACTGGTGGATTTTGGCTGCAATGGGCATCAGCGTCTTCTCTCACGTGTTCAGGGCTATGCGCTGGCATCTCCAGCTCAATGCGCTGCATGTCAGGACCGGTCTGATGGATCTCGTATGCAGCATCTTCGGGTGCTATGCCCTCAATCTCGTGCTGCCCCGCGTAGGCGAGATTTGGAGGTGCACTTTCGTGGCCCGGCGCTCGAAGGCTCCGTTCACCACAGTGATGGGGTCGATGATGGCCGACCGTCTGGCCGACACTGTGATGGTGCTCGGCCTGACGCTCCTGACGTTTGTGGCTGCTGCCGGAGCCCTCACCGCATTCATGGAGAAGTATTCCATTGGCTCCGACATGTTGAGGCTGCTCTATTCGCCGCTGCCGTGGGCTATTGCGTTGATCTGTGTGCTTCTTGCGTGGTGGCTTCTGCGCAAATACTCGGAGAGCCGTCCGGTCAGGAAACTGCGGCAATGGTCGGCCGAGCTCTGGAAGGGCTTTGCCGTGGTGGTGACGATGCCGGGCCGCTGGCGGTTTCTGTTGCTGACGCTGGCGATATGGGGCTGCTATTTCGTGCAGCTCTATGTGGCGTTTTATGCCTTTGATTTCACCCGTGCGCTCTGCCACACCCCGGGTCTGGCATGGGGCCTTCTTCCCTGCCTCGTGGCCTTCGTGCTCTCGTCGATAGGGATGGCCGTGCCGAGCAACGGAGGTCTGGGCCCCTGGAATATAGCCATAATGTTCGGACTCGCCGTCTACGGCGTGAGCGACACCGAAGGCGCAGCGTTCTCTATTCTGCAGTGGAGCGGGCAGACCGTGATGCTGATCATACTGGGAATATTCACTGCGGTCAGGATAGGAATGACGTCCGGCCCTGATAAATCTACAAACGACTGAAAAGAGATGATATTCGACAACGATAAGCGCCCCGAGGAGGATTACGACGACGAACTCTGGGATAAGGAGGACGACGGCATATTCATCACCGACGATGATGACTCCGGAGCTGACTTTACGGATGAGGGGCCGGATGAGAGTGAGGCCGTAGCTCCTTCAGGTCAGACCCAGGAGCCCGGCGATGAGGATGACGGGGCCGCCGGGCATGATGCGGCGCCCGGCGAAGAGGATGAGGATTATTATTCCGATCCTGACCCGCGCAGGGATGAGGGAAAGAAGCGCACCGGAATCTTCGGCCTCGCTCGCCACGGCGAGGACGAGGATGGCGATAATGATTTCTACACGTCGGATGTGGAGCCTCCCAAGCCCCCGAAGCAGCCGAAACCGATTCTCGATCCTGAAGATCCTGACTATTGGATAGAGGAGGAGTCGGACATATCCGCTATCATCCATAAGCCGCGCAAGGCATGGAAATGGTGGCTCTCAGCCGCAGTTGCGGCCATCATTGTGATTATAGGATGCTGGGTTTGGTTCATGCGTCCCTATGTGGATGAAGCTGTTAAATATGGCTACATCAAGACCATGGAGCGTCGAGGCTCCCTTGTGAAGACTTTCGAGGGGGTGCTGATACCTTACCGTGAGCTGGGAGATCCTACGCCTACCTATTTTGAGGAGATACCGTTCAGTGTGGAGAGCGACTCCCTGGCGGCGCAGATGAAAAGAATGATGCTCGGATGCGTTCCGGTGAGGCTCGAATATAAATGCTATCACAAAGCGCTCCCCTGGAAGGGTGAGGCCCGCATGATAGTGGTGAAGGCCGACACTGCCGACCAATCCAAGATATTGCCGCCCGAATATCAATGGCGGCGTGAATGAAATTGTCATGCCGGCCGTAGCCGGCACATCATTAAAGTGACTTATGAAAATCAACAGGCATATATCCATCCTCTCCGGTGCTGCGGCGGCAGTGCTCACGCTCTGGGGGTGCGCCTCGATCGGAAGTCCCTCGGGAGGCGCCCGCGACGAGGATCCGCCACGGTTCATCTCCGCTAATCCGAAGCCCGGCTCCACCAATGTGGATCCGAGCAATATATATATTGAGTTTAACGAGCTTGTAAACGTAAAGGATGCTTTTGAGAAGGTGGTGCTCTCGCCTCCGGGCAAGTCTACGCCGAGAGTGTCAACCCGCGGCCGGCGTGTAGTGGTCAATATCACCGACACGCTTCTCCCCAACACCACCTACACAATTGACTTCGGCGACGCGATAGAAGACAACAATGAGGGCAACAAACTTTCTGCATTCGCCTATACTTTCTCTACGGGCGAGACGCTTGACTCGCTCAGGATATCGGGAATGGTGCTCGGCGCCGAGGATATGGAGCCGCAGCAGGGAGTGTTTGTGGGCGCCTACACGTCTAACTCCGACACCGCTTTCACCCGCATGCCTTTCGAGCGCCTCGCGCGCACTGACGAGTACGGACGCTTTATCTTGCGCGGCCTACGCGACACCACCTATCGGATCTTTGCCCTGAAAGATCTTGACAACGACCGGCACTATGCCAATCCGGAGGAGGATATTGCCTGGTATGCCGACACTATACGTCCCACAAGCGAGCGAATCATCACATCCGACACAATTCGCAATCTTCTCACCGGAGCGGTAGACACGATTGTGGAGCGCGAGCGCACGCGCTTCCTTCCCAACAACATTTTGCTGCGCATGTTCAATTCCGGACTCAAGACGCAGTATATGCTCAGCTATACAAGGCCTGATTCGGCGCGCCTTGAGTTTATTTTCAATTCTCCGTCGGTGGTCAGGCCGCGCATTAAGCTGGCCAATGATTCTCTCTGGCCCGACCCTCTGCTGGCGGAGAGCAGTGTGGGCAACGACACGCTGAAGTTCTGGCTGCCGCGTGAGCTCGCCGCGCGCGACACGCTGCAGCTCGCGCTTGAATTTGAGCGCGAAGACCTCCAGACAGGCCTCGTGAGCACGGCCAACGACACCGTGAAGCTGATGAAGCCCAAACAGAAGGCTTCAAAAAAGAAAGCGGATAGGAAAAAAGAAAATAAGGGGGCTCCGGCCATAGGGCCGAATGATAAGGACTCTCTGCCGCCCGATTCCGTGATTCCGGTGCCTGTGCCCACGTTCAAGATCACTGCCAAAGGGCCGGATGTTGACATTTCGCGCCCATTGCATATTGAAGTGCCTGTGCCCCTCGCCAGGCTCGACTCGGCGGCATTCCTGCTTGAGGAGAATGCCGACACCGTCTGGAAGCCGGCGTCGTCGGCCTACAGGATTGAGCGGAACGACACCCTCTCGGAAAGGAGATTCAAGATTGAATATCCATGGAAGAGGGGTATGGCCTATAGGCTGACGGCAGATTCGGTGGCGGCCACCGATATGTTTGGTGCGGAGAGCGAGAAACTTTCCTACGAGTTCAAGACCAAGCCTGAGGAGGAGCTTTCGAATCTCAAGATAACTCTGCAGGGCCTTGATTCCATACCTGCTTTCGTGCAGCTTATCGCCTCGGGCGACAATCCGAAATATACTGTGCAGGTGGCCGACGGCGTTGCCGATTTCAAAGGCATTGAATCGGGTAAATACTACATGCGCCTCTATGAGGACTTCAATGGCGACGGGAAATATACTCCGGGGTCTTACAGGTTGCTTCGTTTCTTCAGCGAGGAGGCTGACACTGTAGGCTATGACTCGCTCGTGACGGTGGATCCCGACCTTGTGTATTACTTTCCGAAGACCATCAACGTCAAGAAGAACTGGGACGTGGAGCAGACATGGAACGTGTTTGAAACCGCACTCGACCTTCAGAAGCCGGATAAGTTGAAGAAAAACAAACCCAAGCGCAACAATCAGAACTCACGTCAGGAGGAAGAGGAAGATGAAGAGGACGAGGATGAATTCGGCACGAATCCATTCGCACCCAACAACCGAAACAGGCGCAACGGCAATAACCGCAACGCCGGTATGAATAATTCCCGGTTCTGACAGTGTAATCCCGTCAGATTATTCAGAGAGCGAGAATACTACCTGAATCTGCGATTTGCTGTCTACCGGCTTGCCGCCTACAGTGGCAGGCTGCCATGCGGGCATACCTTTGGCCAGACGCATCGCTTCTGTCTCGAGATCGGGGTCGATGAGCCTTACTATGGCAAACTGGTCGAGTGTGCCGTCGGGCTTGACGTTAAACGAGACCTGTACCACTCCCTCGATGCAGTTGGAGGCTGCCGCCTGGGGATATTTGAGGTTGTTGGCCAGATATTCATTCAGGGCTGTGACACCGCCCGGATATTGAGCTGCGACAGTGTCGGTGGCTTCCTGTGCCATTACAGGAAGGGAGATGGCCATTCCGGCGATAAGGGCTGCTAATTTTTTCATAACGGTCATTCTTTTTATAGCCTTTTAAAGACGTTCTGTATACTTAGACACTCAAAACGGCAAAAAGTTACTTCAGATGCTCCAGGTCAGTGCCACTGAAAATGAAGTGCCGGTGGTGAGGGGCGAGTTGTAATAGTAATATTTCGGTATGTAGTTCAGGAGATTGTCGATGGTGAGGCCTAAGGTGAATCCTTTCGGAAGTGTCTGGGTAAGGTTCAATCCCATCATGGAGTAGCCCGGATATCGCTGGGTGCGTGCAGCTTCAGGAGAGAACAGCGACATCACATCTCCTGTCACCGCCGACTGCCATTTGAAGTTGAGAGTGGCGGTGGTGATGAAGTCCGGTTTCCATGTCCTGGAATAGTCTGCCTTGAAGGTAAGCGCGTGAGGACGTGTGGGGTTGGCGCGCAGGTCACCTTTACCGTAGACCTCGTGAGTGAATATATACTCTCCGCTGACAGTCAGGCCGAACGGAAACGACTTTAAGGCCGAGATGTCTACTCCGGTGAGGTATAGACGCTTTAGGTTGAGATACTGCAGCCCCGCGAGCGTCTCGTTCCATAGATAGGAAATGCGATTGTCGACGATGTTGTGGAATGCCATAACCGTGATATTCCGGCTGCCTTTGAGGTATTCTGCCGAGATGCTCAGGTTATGGCTTGTCTCCGATTTCAAGGCCGGATTGCCGTGGATATGGAATATTCCCGCCATATCGAAGTCCATATAGAGTTCCTTGAGGTTGGGGGCGCGGAATCCGGCGGCATAGTTCAGGCGGAGCGAGCAGTTGCCTTTTCCGGGGCGCCAGAGCACGCTCAATTTCGGCGACACCCGGTTGGCTTTCGATGCGGAAAACCGGTCGTATCTCAGGGCCGGCACGAGCCAGATGCCATTTGCGGGGTGCCAGTCCCATTGGAGATAGGCGTCGAGGTTTGTCTGCGAATGTGAGCCGGCGTCAAACTCATAGCTCATAAGATAGTCGTCGAGCCAATCGCCGCCTGCTGTCAGCGTCCCGTTCTCTCCAAACTCGTGTGAATATTGCAGGCTGATGGTATTCTGGCGGTTGCGGTAGTCACGTGTCTGCCTCCCGGTAGCTGTGACGTAGTCAAATTTGTCGTATGTGTCGAATGAATATCGGGCTATGAAATCGCGCCATCTGCCCGAGAGCCCTGCCGAGATATCTGCGTAGCGCTCATGGGAGACGTTGGTGCTGTTGCGCTGTCGCCAAAAATAACCTGCTCTTGCCGTGAGCGAGGCATCCTTGCTGAAAGTGATTGTAGCGCGATCCTTTATGTTCCAGCTGTGTGTGGCGTAGGCCTTGCTGAAATCGCCAAGGTTGGGAAAGAGTATCTCCCCCTGCGAGTCGAACCGCGCATCTAAGGAGTTGGATATCTTGCCATGCCTGTATGTGGCGAGAGCACCGTAACTCTGAATGGAATGGCTGCCGTAGCGGGCATTAAGCTTTATGTGAGATCCTTCTTTCGGTTTTGCCGAGATTATATTGACCACACCTCCGGTAGCGTTCGAGCCATAGAGCGATGAGGCCGCGCCTTTCACGATCTCCACTCTCTCCACATTCTGGAGATTGAGGCGTGAATAGTCGGGATTGTCAAGTGTCTCTCCGGCCATGCGCTCACCGTCGAGCAGGAAGAGTATGCCCCCGCCCCCGAATCCCGACATGTTGATCTGCGGATTCTGAGCCATGCCGAGCGAGAATTCCACTCCCGGCAATTGCTGCTGCAGAAGGCCTCCGATATCGGCCTGCGCGCTTCTGTTGATGTCGGTAGCCGTCAGCACGCGTGTCACTACCGGCGTCTCTTTCAGCAGTTTGGGTGTGCGGGTGGCAGTCACCACCACCGTCTGCAGGGTGTCGGGTGTGGATACTACAAGGTCGGAAGCAGAGTCGCTGACTCCGCTTCCGGCCAATAGTGTCATTATCAATCCTGAGATTACCAAGTTAATTTCGAAGAGTAGGATATTCCTTTAAACGTATAGCTGATATCCATTGGCATCACGCCGGGCTTGACAGTGTATGAAATCTCCGCGTCGGCTCCGGTAATCTTACCCTGGATGCTTCCGGTGTATTCGACACCGTTCAACTTCACTGAGTATTTGTCTTCTGAAATGATGTATGCTTTTCCTGATTTTTTCACGTCCACTTCAGGAATTGTAAAAGACGGGATAGTGCTGACTCTATCTGATCCGGGATATTTAAATGAAGTTTCGGGAATCACAACCTGAACCTCATCATCCTCAGTCGGTTCTTTCAGAATAGAGACTTCATACATGCCGGGCATCTCGCAGTCGATATTCATCACTTTTGCAGCGAGAGTGCCAACCCACGTGCCTGTCACATCACCGGGGGCGACTACCTCGTCTTTATCATTGTCTTTGTCGCAGCTTGCGAAAGCGGGTATGAGAAGGCACAATGCTGCCATAAGCCCGAATGTCTTCCTTAATGTCTTGATCATTGTTGTGTCTGGTTGATGCCGAGTAGCTGAACTTCAAAAATAAGGTCGGAGTTGGGCCCGATAGGGCCGCCCGGTGTGCCCATCTCGCCGTAAGCGAGATTGCTCGGAATATAGAATACGGTGGTTCCACCTGTTTTCATGAGCTGGAGGCCTTCGGTCCAGCCGGGTATCACGGCTCTCAGGGGGAATGAGGCGGGCTCGCCGCGCTGAACAGACGAGTCGAACACTGTGCCGTCGAGCAGACGTCCGGTGTAGTGCACCGTTACTATGTCGGCTGCTGTGGGAGCGGCCCCGGTGCCTTCGGTCACTACCACATATTTCAGCCCGCTGGGCGTTGTGGTGTAATTGCCTCCTTCCGCAAAATAGTCGGCATTATACTGAGAGAGGTCTGTGGCGTTGGCGTTGGCGTTGGCGTTGGCTGCGGCTGCGCTGTCGGCCTGCTCCTGCAACACTGCTCCCACGAGGGAGTCTACGGCTGCTGTGTCAGCCGCCGTGGGTTTCTGCTTGCCGCATGAGGCAACGCAGAAAGCGGTTGCCACAGCACACACTGTGGCAATCGCCATTCTGAATGGTTTCTTCATTTTTATTAAGATGTTCAATGTTACTTCTTTACGACTTTGATAAGCTCTACGTCGAAGATAAGTGTCGAGTGGGGCGGGATTGCGTTGGGCACTCCCTGAGCGCCGTAAGCGAGATCGCTCGGGATGAAGAATGTGTATTTCGCACCTTCCTTCATCAGCTGCACGCCCTCTGTCCAGCCCGGAATCACACGGTTGAGCGGGAATGTGGCAGGCTCACCGCGGCTCACAGACGAGTCGAATACAGTGCCGTCGAGCAGACGTCCCGTGTAGTGAACTGTCACCTCGTCGGTAGCGGTGGGCTGGGCGCCTTCGCCCTCTTTCTCCACCACATACTGGAGTCCGGAAGCGGTCTCCTTCACGTTCTCATTCAGTTTGTTTTCTTCCAGGAACTTACGTCCTGCCTCTTTGGCAGCGCTTTCGGCCTTCTTCTGCAGATCTGTCAGATATTCGTTGATGATCTTCTGGCATTCCTCTTCGGGAACTTCGGGAGTGCCGCCGTCGAAAGCCACTTTCACGCCATCCTTGAAAGTCTCAGAATCAAGTTCCTTAACTCCCATTGCCTTCAGTTGCTTACCCATGAGCACACCCCATGCATAACTTAGTTTATCCATAATTACTTTGTTTTCTTACTGTCGTCGCCTCGCGTGAGGCCACATGTCTTGTTTATTAAAAGGTTATATACCGCGAGGGGAAATCTCTTTATCCCCCTCTTGAAATAAAACGCTGAAAACGGCCGTTTAGTTTGCGACCCGGGCGTAGTAAGCACGTATTTACCTCATTTAGGGTAGTGAGTGATAATAAAGTTTGTTAATGATTTGGAAAGTTGAGAAATTCTGACTAACTTTGCACCCGAATTCAGGCACTGACATCTATCATTGCCGATTCGCAGCACATATTCTAAGGGGTCCGGTAGCTCAGCTGGATAGAGCAACAGCCTTCTAAGCTGTGGGTCTTGGGTTCGAATCCCAACCGGATCACGTTTTAAGCATCTCGATTTCGGGATGCTTTTTCCATGCATTCCGCCTTAATAAAAAACTGTGATTATGAGATATTTTTATTAACTTTGCATCCTCATATCATTGACACTGCAATGCATGCAAACAACCCCGATAATGGAAGCAGAAAATGAAATAATACTATATCAGCCGGATTCTACATTCAAGCTCGAAGTTCGTCTTGATAATGATAGTGTGTGGCTTAATCGTAATCAGATAGCACAACTATTTGATCGAGATGTTAAAACGATTGGTAAACATATTTCTAATGCTTTAAAAGAAGAACTTGAAGATTTACCAACTGTCGCAAAATTTGCGACAGTTCAAATTGAAGGTAATCGTACAGTTACTCGTAATATAGAGTACGCGTCTATATACTTTCGTGTACCAATAATGCCGTATAATGACACGTTTCCCTAAACCCAAAGTTTGTGTATAATTTACTTGTAAACAAAAAATAACCAAAAAAAATTGGTTGCAAAAGGTCAGTTCGCATTAAATTGGATACTTCGTGGTAGTTATCTAAACTTTTCTGAAATGCCCACATACCACACATTCATATTCCTTTTTACAAGGGATGCCACCAATCTCTATTGATTAGTTACTTTATATACAATATAAGCGTGCCAGAGAAATCCGACACGCTTATATTGTGTTTAGAGTAATCAATCATTTCTTCTTTCCAAAGATAACACCGATAACCATTTTGCCTACTTTCCTTTCAAGTCCTTGTCTTGTAGTGGGTATGCCAGTCTTTCGGGCTACTTTCTGCTTGACGGCACTAATGCCGACAGCTCTTTTGAGGGAGAAACTTAGTCCAGGGATTTTCATAAATCTTTGATTAGTTCATTAAGTCCATAGAACATAAGGAACACAAGCCCCCAGAACAACATCTTGATGAAGTTGCGACACAAGTAGAGAATAATGAGTATGATATACCTCATTAGAGTTACTTAAAGCCCCTTGTCGTTGAATGATTTTACCATCTTTTTGATTAGGGTGTCTATTTCATTGGCTATACCACCCATGAATGCGGCTCTTGCTGTAGGATTTTTCAGTTTGCCAAATCCCTCCGACTTCATTGTCTTGAAGTTGAGTTCGTTGCGAGGTGAAGGCAGTGCGCAAGCTCCCCAATTTGGGTCATCGCCTTTACAGATGTCTATTGATGGATCTACACCGGTCAGAGCGGCAGCAAGAGCCGGACCCGTTGCAGGCTCGTTGTTATAACGAATGCCGAAGAAGTATCTCTCTTTCATGATGATAGAGAATGTTACATACTTCTTGCGGTTCTTGGTGCGGTAGATGTTAAATGTCACTCCGTAACGCTTATAACGGGGATTTTTGGCGTAGTCTTCTACCTCGGAAGTGAAATCTTTCTTCTCGATTTCATAGCCTTTGGCGATGAGTTGGTCTTGCAGGGCATCCCAGAAATAGCACTGCAACTGTTCATTCGTCATGTTGTCGGTTTCCACTGCCTCGCGACCTGCGGCGGCGATAGTCATGTTGCTCGGCATCAGCTTTGTGTTGTCGGCATTGGCTACTTTTACTGTGATGCCAAAGATATCTTTCATCTTTGCTTCAAAGTTGCCGACCTGAAGGTTTCCCTTGCAGGTAAGTTCTCCGCCCTTTACATTCTCGCCACTGCGGATGGATGCGAGGGTTGCGTTTTCGGGGGCGAATTTGGGACCCTTGTAAACACGCAGGGTCGCCCCGAATGCGTCCTTGAATTGTTTTCTCAGACTGCTGACCGTCATGCGGCCATTGATGTTAAATTCAGCCATTGTAAAATTGTCTTTTATTGAGTTGATAAGATTGTCTAATATTCCCATGCTGTTTATTTTTTTTGTGTTATTTTATTCGTTTCAACGATGCCTTTGCACTCTCGATGTCTCGTTTTAGACTCTCGATTCGCTTATCATGTGATGCCGCTCGGTCAATCTTTGACTTGCGATAACTTGCCTTACCTGATGGTGTAGATGTTCTTTTTATCAAGTTTGCATAGTAGGCATTATCTTTTTTCTTGGCTTCACGCTCTTTTGCAAGCGATGCCCGAAGGTCAATTATGCGTTTCTTGTAGTATTCTTTGCTCATGGTAAGACGTCAAGTTTATATGTGTCCGAGATGCGTTCCCAAACACATTTGTTTTCTTTGATTGATTTCTCCTTGTTGATTTGAAACACACCGACAAAGCGATAGGTATTCATACCAAGCCAATCTGTATATTTCAGGAATGTTATTCGTTTTTCGCCTTTGTTAAGGTGGCTCCTCATGTGTCCCTCACGCTCTGACTCTACTTTGGGATATTCAGTAATAGTCAGCTTGTCGGGTGACAACACATTACACCACTTTGAGTGCGATGTATTTGGCCACCAAATCGTTTCATTCGTATGCTTGGGTACTACCACTCCCGATGCTCTCAAAAATCCCTTGTGTTTAGGTTTCGTGCCAAAGATTGCGGCTATATCATCTATGGTGTTGAGCGATACATTATCCTCTACCTTAATGTATCCTTTTTGTCGTACTTCTTCGGGTGTGTCTGTGCCTTTCCACGGAGTAAGGGTTGTTTCGCTTATTCTTCCCTTTATGAATTCGATAACCTTATTTGTGCGCTGATTGAGTTCTTCAAGGGAGCAAGCAACTGCGTTATCATTTACCACATTGTAGCAGTCTATGACTTTAACCTCTGCATATTCCGATATTTCGGCATTGCGGATGTTGTCGGCTTCTTGGTTTTGGTAGTGGGCTGGTTCATTTATCTCCACCACAAGGTTGATTTGTGGCAAATATAAGTCAGCAAGAGCATATTTCCCCTCTTTCCGTACCACATACTGCTGAAATACGAAATGAAGATCGGTATTGTCAAGAGCATTCCAAATGCGATGAATTACATAACTTTCCAATCTCTTGTGTGAGATTTTGGAGAGGGCACGAGTGATGTAATCTAACTTGTAGTCCATATTCATTCGGTTTATACCTACGCACGAAAAAAGAGCGACAGCCAAAACTTTTCCTCATTTGGTTAATTAGGCTCTGGAATGCCCTGACGCTCAAATAAGTAAAAGCAGTCTGCGCCCTTAGCGGGTACAAACCAACATTTTGACTTATTATTTGGGGCTTTGAAATTTACCAGATTTACGAAAGCCAAATAACTTGTCTAAAAGTCATGTTTGAAATATGTCTTGTTTAGTCTTTCTGTTTCTTGCTTTGGTGGATTTTAATTTTACAATTCGCAAATTAAGCAAAAAATTCGGACATATGCAAGAGCATATCGCAGAACTGCTTAGAAATTATGTCGATACATCATAAAAATACCACCCGAAGAAGAATAACTCCGAATGGGGATTTGGTTTATTGTGGCAAGGTTTAGATATACCTTAGTCCCATGTTTTCACATTCTCTACGAAATCTCATATCCTCTTTCCGATACATCAGTTCATCCACAAAATCGGTTTTTAGGCAGATTTCGCAATATTGTAATCTACGGCTCGGTGTACGTAAACAGTCAATAAAACGCTCTCCGTCAGTGAGTCCTCTTGTGTTATAGCGATAAACGAACTCCTTGCAATACTTATACAGATGTTTTGAGGTAACGAGGTGGTAAATACCGATTATTCCTCGTTTGAGTATGCTCCAAAATCCCTCTATGGTATTGGTATGATATCCTCGCTCATTAACATACTGCCCTAAGTTATGGGCAACCGTTTCATGGAGAAATTTCTTGTGTACGTCATTGTACCCTTTCCAGCAGTCGGAGATAATACGGATGCCCGATTGAGCGAGTTCATCAATTATGCCTTGTAGAGTTTTCTTGGAGGCGTTAGGTATTACTTGGGCATGAACTTTGCCGTTTGATACCATGCCGAAGACGGGAGTTTTTTGTTTGAGAGAACGCCCTTGCCCACCACGATTGCGTTTTGACTTGCCGCCCACATAAGTTTCATCTACTTGTGTATCGTCATTAAATTTTGCGTCATCATCACGGAGGTTTTCGCGGATACGACCGAGCATGAACCATGCAGTCTTTTGGGTAACATGAATATCGCGTGCGAGTTGAGCTGAACTGATGCCTTTCTTGTGAGAGATAAAAAGATAAATCGCATAGAACCACTTTTTGAGTGGAATGTGTGTTCCCTCAAACATTGTGCCTATACGAACATTAAACCTACTTCTGCAATGACGGCATTTGTATTGACCCTTGAACTGACCGAACGTGGTCAGTTTCCAATGCTCCTTATCCACCGCTCCGCAATGAGGACACACGGGTGCATCTCCCCAAAGCAGAGTTTCCAAATACTCTCTGCACTCGGTCTCGGTGTGGAGCGTATCTATCATTTCTATGATTGAGCGGAATGGTGTCATTTGCTTTGTTCGGTTTTTGATTTACAAAGAAATTA
>CAYPGW010000015.1:0-64689 GCA_964410515.1 uncultured Sangeribacter sp.
GATCACTGACAATTTCCTTCGCTTCTGGTTTAACTATTTTGACCGGAATCAGACACTGGTTGAGTTGAACAACTTTGAGCACCTCCGTCATATAGTCTCTTCCGATTACCCGACCTTCTCAGGTCTTGCCCTTGAAAAATGGTTCCGGCTGAAGATGATGGAAAGCCATAAGTATGCCGACATTGGCTCATGGTGGGAACGCAAGAAGGGAAAAGAAGCCAACGAGATAGACATAGTGGCCCTTTCAGTCGATGGAAAGACGGCGGTAGTAGCCGAAGTAAAGCGTCAGCAACGCAACTACGACCACAAGCTGTTTATGGATAAAGTTGCCCATATAAAAGCCAGTATCTTATCAAATTATACGATTGAAACTCGTCTGTTTACTTTGGATGATATGTAATTGAGAGATTATGGCACCGTGTAATTATTATACACTGAACTATGATATATATAGAAACAGAGAGATTGGTACTCCGTGATTGGAAACCGGAAGATTTACCTTTGTTTATAACGATGAACAAGGATGATCGTGTCATGCGTTATTTCCCGGCTATCCTGACAGAGAAAGAAACGGAATCATTCTATTTCAGAATCCAATCTGAGTTCGCCAAGAATGGTTGGGGATTATATGCCGTGGAGTTGAAATCTACGGGACGATTTATCGGATATGTCGGACTGCATGAGATCGGATTTGATGCAGATTTTACTCCCGGTGTTGAAATAGGATGGAGATTGGACGCAGACTATCACAATCAAGGATTCGCGACAGAGGCCGCTATCGCTGTTATGGAATTGGCAAGATCAAAGGGTATAAAAAGATTATACTCATTCACGGCCAAAAAGAATGTTCCATCAGAGAGAGTTATGCAAAAGATAGGAATGACAAAAGTCGGAGAGTTTGAGCATCCAAATCTGCCCGAAAATTCCCCGTTGCGAACACATGTTCTTTATCAGATTGATCTTTGAACAATAGAAAGGTTATAATTTTGTCACCGTGGTAATAATTACAGCGGTGACAAAATATTACACATTAGACTCTGAGATATGTCGGGCTGCATGAGATCGGATTTGATGCAGATTTTAGTCCCGGTGTTGAAATAGATTTGGAAGATAGAATTATTTGTATTAATTTAGTGGGTCAATTCTTCATTTATGCAAGGATTGACTCCTTTTTTCATCATCCACACTGATTTCATTCATCAGACCACCGGAGACCGAAAGGATATATCAAGAACACTTTAGCAACTAAAAAAGAAAAGGCATATCATGAATACACGCTACAGCCTGCTCCAGTGCCTGCTGACACTTCTGGCTCTCACCACAATCTTTCCGTCGCTCGCCTTAGACCATCCGGGGGCGACACTTACCAATCCGGAAGCCGGGGCATTCCCGCTCATCACTGACAATGAAGGCTCCGCGAATCCAACGACTATACTAATTGCCGCAGACGATCTGCCCGGCATTTCCATCGCCGCCCAGAATCTATCTGACGATTTCAGGAAGGTCTGCGGCACGGCCGCTCCCCTGCTCCGCTACAACGGCACATCGGAAGCTTTGCCCAAGAACCTCATCATAGCAGGCTCGGCAGACAGCCCAATGATTAAAAAACTGATGAAGAAACGATTAATTCCGGAATCAGAACTGAAAGGTAAATTTGAAAAATATATAATTTCGACTGTTGACAATCCTCTTCCCGGAGTGGAGCAGGCCCTTGTCATAGCCGGAAGCGACCGTAGAGGCACTATTTACGGAATCTATGAGATATCGGAACAAATCGGCGTATCGCCCTGGTATGACTGGGCAGATGTCGCTCCGATTCCTCACAAAAGCCTATATATGGCACCCGGGCCATACACAGCCGGCGAACCGGCGGTGCGCTACCGCGGCATATTCCTAAACGACGAGGGGCCATGCCTGATGCAATGGGTGAAAAACACTTACGGCACAGACTATGGCGACCATCGCTTCTATGCAAGAGTTTTCGAGCTTCTGCTGCGTCTGCGCGCAAACTTCCTGTGGCCGGCGATGTGGGCTTGGGCCTTCTATGCCGATGATCCGGAAAACAGCCGGACAGCCGACGAAATGGGTATAATCATCGGCACGTCGCACCATGAGCCTATGGCGCGCAATCATCAGGAATGGGCCCGCCACCGCAAAGACTACGGTGCATGGAACTATCAGACAAATCAAGAGACCATCGATGAATTCTTCACCGAAGGAATCAAACGCATGAAGGGCACGGAAGATATAGTCACCATCGGAATGCGCGGCGACGGCGACGAAGCCATGAGCGCCGAGGCAGATATCGCCCTTCTCAAAAAAGTAATCGACAATCAACGAAAGATAATAGCACGCGAGTCAGGAAAGAAAGCAAAAGACATGCCACAGGTGTGGGCCCTTTATAAAGAGGTGCTCGACTACTACGACGGCGGTCTGCGCACTCCCGACGACGTGACATATCTGCTCTGCGACGACAACTGGGGCAATCTGCGCAGACTCCCCAATGCAGAGGAAAGGAAGCACCCGGGAGGCTGGGGCATGTATTACCATGTGGACTATGTAGGGGCACCACGCAACAGCAAGCTCCTCAACTGCACACCTATACAAAACCTATGGGAACAGATGGAACTGGCCTACGACTACGGAGTAGACAGATTGTGGATACTCAATGTGGGCGATCTCAAGCCTATGGAATACCCCATCACACTTTTCCTCGACATGGCCTGGAATCCCAAACAGTTCACCGCAGAAAATCTGCTATCGCACACCGAACGCTTCTTCGAGCAGCAGATAGGGCCGGATCAGGCAAAGGAGGCTGCCCGCATATTCAATCTTCTCTGCAAATACAACGGGCGCGTCACTCCCGAGATGCTTGACCGCAACACTTATTCACTTCGCACCGGAGAATGGAAGAGTGTTGCCGATGACTATGCCCGCCTTGAGGCGGAAGCCCTGCGCCAGTATCTCGCACTGCAGCCTGAACAGCGCGACGCATACAGTGAATTGATTCTCTTCCCCCTGCAGCTCATGAGCAACCTCTATCAGATGTATTACGCACAGGCCATGAACCATCAGGCACACGCCGCCGGGCTGCCCGAGGCAAATGAATGGGCCGAAATCGTGAAGCGTTGCTTTGAACGTGACGGCGCCCTGATGCGCTCTTACAATAAGGAGATAGCTGGAGGAAAATGGGACGGCATGATGATACAGAAGCATATCGGCTACAAGAGCTGGAACGACAATTTCCCTGCAGACATGATGCCGAAAGTGTATTATGCTGACTCCGATGCAAAAGGCGGCTACATTTTTGATGCCGAATACGGAGTTATCGCCATAGAAGCCGAACATTACAACTCGGCAGAAGACGCAGCTTCGGGGGCCTCATGGGAAGTAATTCCCCACATAGGACGGACTCTCAGCGGAATCGCCGTCAGGCCTTATACTGAAAGCCCGGCCGGGGCAGCCCTACATTATGCAGTGAACATTCCGGAAGGCACCGACAGCGTTACCGTGCACGTCATCACCAAATCCACACTTGCATTCGAGCGTCAGGACGGACACCGCTACAGCGTCGCCTTCGACGATGAATCTCCTGTAGAAGTAAACTTTAACGCAGACCTGAACGAAAATCCCGAGAATATCTATTCAGTATTCTATCCCACCGTAGCGCGTCGAGTAGTGGAGAAGACAGTGAGCCTCCCCGTCTCCAAGACCGGAGAGAGGAGACTCACAATCCGCCCGCTCGATCCGGGCATCGTATTCGAGAAAATAGTGATTGACATGGGCGGCTACGAGCCCTCCTATCTCTTCGGAAAGGAATCACCCCGCAAGAGGAAGTGACCGCGACCCGCTTCAATAGCGGTCGCGCGTCACGATAGTGTCTTTCCAGAGATGATCCTTGGGGAAAGGCTCTCCACCCCATGCCTTCTCCTGCGTCACGGGCTGAGCAGCCTCCGTCCAGAAAGGATGCGAGGCGGGAAGGCCCAGCGGAAGCAATGAGAGCGAGGTCATGTAGAGCGATCCGTTGTTGGTGTACCAGTCGGCAATATTAGGCTGACGGCCTGCGAATCCGATGGTGAGGTATCCACCCTCGTTGAAATTCTCCTTGCCGTCATACATCTTGTGCATCACTTTAGTAAGCCCGTTGCGCACCTGGCCATTGGTCAAGCCGGCGGGCAACTTCTCGTATAACACCATCATAGCTAGAGGCTGCATTGCGGCCATACGATAGGGAATGCTGCGTCCGAACACCGGGAATGTTCCCTCAGGAGAGATGAAGCGCTCAAGCACGATACTGTATTTCTGAGCGCGCTGCAGGGCGCGATCGTAATATTTGCCATAGTCGATGCGGTTACGTTTTCCGCTCTCCTCCATAGTCTTCAGAGTCTCAAGATACATCGGGTGGAACACATAACTGCTGTAATAGTCGAAAGTGAAATTAGGGCCGTCGGCATACCATCCGTCGCCCGCATACCATTCCTCCACTTTTCTGACGGCAGAATTCACACGATATTCGTCGCAGTCAGCACCGGCTTTGGCAAGAAAGCTCTCTATTATGGCCGAGAAGAGCAGCCAGTTGGTATAGGGAGGATCAATGCGGCGCATACCTGTAAACTCCTTGATATATCTCGCTTTCGTAGTGTCGTCAAGCGGCACCCAAAGCTGATCATAAGCCCTGAGGAATGACTCCGCCACGTATGCCGCATCCACGAGCGCCTGCCCCTCACCTTGCCACAGGAGATAGTCAGGACTGTCGGGATCCACAGCGTTGGCATAGCTCTTCAGGGCCCACTCCCTTAGCCTTGCGCGCATCCGGCCCTCTTCCGTATCGTCGTCGGGGAGCGACAGCCAAGGCGCAAGCCCGGCCATAAGGCGCCCGAAAGTCTCCATATAAGCCACTTTCTTATTGCGGCCATCCCAATTCGGACTCACCTCTACGAGCATATTTTTCTGAAGATTACCTTCAGCCATGTTGCTGAGAACCGGGGCTGCCATATCGTATGCGAATTTTGTCCAGTAGGCCCGATCTTCGTTCTTATCCTTCTCAAGCATACGGACCATCTCACAAGCAGCGAGCAGGAAAGCGCCCGTGCCGAAATTGCTTGTCGAGTTGCTGTCTACCACCTGTCCGGGGATAGCCTTTTCGCCTATCGGCTGCACATAGCCCACCGAGCCGTCTTTACGGAGCGCGGTTTTGGAAAGATAATCCCAACCTTTTCTCACAGCCTGTTCATATTTTGAATCGGTAAGAAGTCCGTTGTTTATTCCCCATGCCAGACCATAGGTGAAGAAGGCAGTGCCGCTTGTCTCAGGGCCCGGGGCCTGCTCTTCGTCGAGCAGCGAGCGGCTCCAATAGCCACCCGGCTGCTGGCAATCAGCTACAGCGGCTGCCATATCCTTGAATTTATTTTCAAAAAAAGGCCTGTACTTCCAGTCGGAAGGCGCATCTTTCAGCACCTTAGCAAGCCCGGCAAGCACCCATCCGTCGCCTCTGGCCCAGAAATCTTTCTTTCCGGCTGCGGTTTTGTGTGAAGGATATACATATTTTGCGTCCCTGTAGTAGAGATGCTCGTCCTTATCATACATGATGCTGTCGCTCACCTGTATATACTCATACAGCTTATCAAGATACTTCTGATTCCCCGTGATTTTATGGAGTTTCGTCATCACCGGCATCACCATATACAGCCCGTCGGCCCACCACCAGTAATCATTGTTCGGAGTAGCCATCTCATACTCCATGACCTCACGCGCACGCCTTATCCGCTTATCATCAGGGAGAATGTTGTAGAGATCCGCATAGGTCTGGAAGCAAATCTGCCAGTCGCCAAACAGCACATGATCGGAGCTTTCGCCGTAGTTATACTTCCACTTGCTTCTGTCCTTACCTTTTGCTCCCTGCCAATCATTATGCTCGGCCCATTTCAGTGAATACTCGAGCCATGCAGGGTTGCCAGTGAGGGAATAAGCCTCCATGTTGCCCGTATGGTAGGCGGCTTCGTCCCAGAAGGAGTTATGCTCAGCAGGGTGGGTAGCCTGCCACCTGTCGTTGACTTTGGTGATGATATCCCTGACCGCTTTCGACTCTTTAGTGACCGCTGCCGAGGCAGGACAAAGACATACGGCCGCAACAGCCGGCAATATCCATTTTAAAAATTTCATATCAGACTTATGTTAGATTAGTTGGGTGCATAAAAAACTACATTTAGCCCGAATGGCATCCCGGGCTTGCAAATGTGTGACGAGCTATATATTTACAACGCCATTATGTTTGCATTGTTGCATAATTTTGATTAACTTTGCATTCAGTTTCGCACAAAAAATTGATTTTTAAATCAACAAAACAATATCATGAACCAAACTAACCAAACCACCGGCAGCCGCGCCTACCTTTTCGGAATAGTGCTCGTTGCCGTGCTCGGCGGCCTTCTGTTCGGCTACGACACCGCCGTGATCTCAGGCGCGGAGAAAGGACTCCAGGCATTCTTTCTTGGCGCAACCGATTTCGTCTATACCGATACCATTCACGGCATCACGTCGTCGAGCGCCCTTCTTGGATGTATCATCGGCGCAGCCATCTCGGGCTTCATCGCCACCCGCTGGGGACGCAAGATAGCGCTCTTCATCGCAGGCATCTTCTTCTTTATCTCGGCGTTAGGCTCCTATTATCCTGAATTCATGATTCACGAATATGGAGTGCCCACCTTCAATCTGCTGATCACCTTCAACGCCTACCGTATCTTAGGCGGCTTCGGAGTGGGCCTTGCTTCTGCCATCTGTCCTATGTATATAGCGGAGGTGGCACCTTCAAACCTGCGCGGCACTCTCGTATCCTGGAACCAGTTCGCTATCATTTTCGGCCAGCTTGTGGTCTACTTTGTAAACTTCCTCATCCTCGGCGAACACACCCAGCCCATCATTGAGAAAATCGGCGAGACCGTATATCAGGTAAGCTCCGCTTCCGACGAATGGACCATACAGAACGGCTGGCGCTATATGTTCGGCTCGGAAGGATATGTGGCAGGACTCTTCACACTGCTTGTTTGCTTCGTGCCTGAATCGCCGCGCTATCTGGCCATGACCGGCAAGGATCAGCAGGCGCTCAAGGTGCTCACAAAGATCAACGGCAGCAACAAGGCACGCGAGATTCTTCTGGATATCAAGAACACCGTATCTGTCAGAAGCGAACGCCTCTTCTCATTCGGCATTATGGTAGTCTTCATCGGAGTGATGCTGTCGGTATTCCAGCAGGCTGTAGGTATCAACGCAGTGCTCTACTACGCGCCGCGCATCTTCGAGTCGATGAATATGGGCAATCCTATGGTGCAGACTGTGATAATGGGCATCGTCAATATCGCCTTCACCCTCGTGGCCGTATTCACGGTAGAGAAACTTGGCCGCAAGCCTCTTCTCATCTGGGGCTCAATAGGCATGGCTATTGGCGCGCTCGGCGTGGCGCTCTCCAACGTCACCACCCTTCCCGCCATCTTCCCCGTGGTCAGCATCATGGTCTACTCCGCATCCTTCATGTTCTCGTGGGGTCCGATCTGCTGGGTACTCATCTCTGAGATTTTCCCCAACACCATCCGCTCACAGGCCACTGCCATCGCGGTAGCATTCCAGTGGATCTTCAACTTCATAGTATCATCGACCTTCGTGCCCATCTACAATATGAGCGCGGGCGACATGGGCGACCGATTCGGACATTTCTTCGCCTACGCAATGTATGGCGTCATCTGTATCATCGCAGCATGGTTCGTAGCTAAGCTCGTGCCCGAGACGAAGGGCAAGACTCTCGAAGACATGACCGCCCTCTGGAAATCACGCAGAAATAAACATTGAAACATCCTATAGCAAAACGCCCCGGACTGGTAGGAGTCCGGGGCGTTTTCGTATTATGTGTGAGGAAGTATCAGAGCGCGATCTGCAATGCCACCACCGACATCGGAGGCATGGTGACTTTCAGGCCCTCTTTTGTAACCTTGAAATCTTTGAAAGCCACAGTCTTCACCTTGTCGGGATTCTCGAATGTATTGTGATCGTTGGGTGTGGCTGAAGTGAGCACTTCGCCGCTTACAGCATTCTTGCCAATTTTCTCTAAAGGAATGGTAACCTCTGCCTTCTCCTTGAGGTCAATGTTTGAGAGAGTGATATTGAGCTTACCGTCTTTCTCAGAAGCCGTAGCATCAACCACAGGCACCTTGCGGCCGTCGCGCACCTCACGCACAGCGCTTTCTACCTGAAGCGGAACAAACTTGGCATTCTGATGAGGTACATACATCTTGAACACGTAATAGGTCGGAGTCAGCACCATCTTGTCGCCTTTGGTGAGCACCATGCTCTGAAGCACATTGGCAATCTGAGCGATATTGGCCATTTTCACGCGGTCGGTGTGGCGGTTGAACACGTTCAGGCTCAGAGCGGCTACCATTGCATCGCGCATGGCGTTCTGCTGATAGAGATGGCCCGGCACGCTTCCCGGCTCCTCATCCCACCATGTGCCCCATTCATCCACGAGAAGGGCTACATTCTTGCCGGGGTCGTAGACGTTCATAATAGAGTCGTGCTTCATTATCACAGGCTCGATCTCGAGGCACTTGCCGAGAGTCCAGTAATAGTCATCGTTGTCGAAATTGGTGGCTGAACCCTTGCTTCCGTTCCAACCCTTCACGGTGTAATAGTGAAGCGAGAGACCCTTCATGTGGTTTTTAGCCTTCTTCATAAGCACATCAGTCCAGTTGTAGTCATAGTCAGATGCGCCGGAAGCGATCTTATAGAGATGATTGCCGCTGATATCGCGGCAGTAGGTCTGATAGCGGCGATATTCTGAAGCGTAGTCCTCGGGAGTGAAGTTGCCTCCGCAGCCCCAGCTTTCGTTGCCTACGCCAAGATATTTCAGTTTCCAGGGTTTCTCACGCCCGTTAGCCTTGCGTTTTTCAGCCATAGGCCCGTTTTCAGCCGTGATATATTCCACCCACTTTGCAAGTTCCTCCACTGTGCCGCTGCCGACGTTTCCGCTCAGGTAAGGCTCGCATTCGAGAAGCTCGCAGAGATTGAAAAACTCATGGGTGCCGAACGAGTTATCTTCCACTGTGCCACCCCAGTTGTTGTTGATCATCACGGGACGGTTCTCTTTGGGGCCGATACCGTCGGTCCAGTGATATTCATCGGCGAAGCAGCCGCCGGGCCAGCGCATCACGGGCACCTTGAGTGCTTTAAGAGCCTGAAGCACGTCGTTGCGGTAGCCGTTGGTGTTAGGAATCGGAGAGTCCTCACCCACCCAAAGGCCGCCATAGATGCAGGTGCCGAGATGTTCGGCAAACTGACCATAGATTTCAGCCGGGATAGTGACTTCGGGAGTAGCCTTGTCGAGTTCGAGGCGCACAGTAGCCTTCTCCTCAGCGTATGAGCTGAGAGCGGAGACTGTCATCGCAGCCGCGAATGCAATTCTGAAGGAATGTTTCATGGTCTATAAAAAAGTTGTTGAAATAATGAATTTACTACAAAATTAATCAATTATTTCCATTCGCCAAAAAAATTCATTAACTTTGTCAGCGCAATGTCAGAGCCAAGCAATAACCTGACGTATGCGTCCTCAAATGAAGATAAGAGCCTATACCCCATCCGACGCGCAATTATGGAATCGGCTTGCGGCAGAGTCGCGGCAGGGAACCTTGCTGCACCAGCGGGAATATATGGACTATCATGCCGACCGATTCCGCGATTGCTCACTGATAGCCGAGCGCGACGGTAAACCCGTGGCGCTCCTCCCCGCCAACGTCACAGACGACGGTACGCTCCATTCGCATCAGGGACTCACCTACGGCGGCTGGCTCACTCCATTTCATCATTTCGACGGAACGGATATGCTCAGCGTTTTCGATGCATGGATGGAATGGTGCCGCGACCACGGAATAAGCAATATCGAGTATAAGGCCGTTCCTCATATCTACCATCGCATCCCGGCTGAAGAAGACCTGTATGCCCTTTTCAGATTCGGAGCCACGCTAAAGACCGTAAATCTTTCATCAGTGATCGATATGCGGGAAATACCGGCGTTCAACACCCAACAAAAGCGCCATCTGAAGAAAGCGGCTGCCCTTGCCCCACTCATACGCGAAACCTCCGATGTCTCGGAATTCATGCCCATTCTATACCAATGTCTGAAAGAACGACATGACGCGGTGCCCGTGCACTCCGACACGGAACTGAAACTGCTCAAAAGCAGGTTCCCACAGGGAATAAGGTTTTTCCTTGCAGGCGACAGCGAGCCGGAAGCGGCAGTATGCATCTACGACACAAACTCAGTGGCGCACTGCCAATATATAGCAACCTCGGAATCGGGAAGAGAGAAAGGTGTTCTCACTTATCTTTTCCAGCACCTTATCCATAATGTCTTCGCCGGCAACCGCTATTTCGACTTCGGCACCAGCAACGGAAACGCGGGGCTTTACCTCAATCAGGGGCTTCTGCATCAGAAGGCCGGACTCGGAGGGCGCGGAGTCGCTTATACAGTTTTCAGCATCACGCCATAAGACGGCCGCAGCAAAAAAGGGTTGCATAATTGAGTATTTTTTTATACCTTTGAAGCCAATTTCAGGATACAACGAGAATATATGATAAAAAGAATCTTACTGACACTTACTATAGCGGCGTCGCTTCAGGCTTCTGCCGACAATAACGGGGGCATATCGGCCGATATGCTCAGCGGCTTCAAGGCCTCATACGCCAAAGATGCCGCCAACAAAGCACGCCATAACGCGCTCAATGCAGCCACTATCGACAAGCTCGCATTCAACGAGTCTGTCAGAAATAAATTTGACGACAATTTCTCTCACAAAGTGGAGACAAAGGGGATAACCGATCAGAAATCATCGGGAAGATGCTGGCTGTTCACCGGTCTCAACGTGCTGCGCTCGCAAGCTATGGCGCAACACAATCTACCGAAACTCACATTCTCGCAAAACTATAACTTCTTCTTCGATCAGCTCGAGAAGGCCAATCTTTTCCTGCAGGGAGTGATCGACACCTCCGACCTGCCGATGGAAGACCGCCAGGTGGAATGGCTCTTCCAGAATCCCATCTCAGACGGAGGCACATTCTGCGGAGTTGTAGACATCGTGTCGAAATACGGCCTGGTGCCCTCTGAAGTGATGGCCGAGACGGAAATCTCCAACAGCACCTCACAGTTCCGCCGCATCCTCGCCACCCGCCTGCGCGAAGACGGCCTGCGCCTGCGTCAGGCCAAGGCGAAAGGCGCCTCAGCCGATGAACTTGAAAGCCTCAAGACCCGGCAGCTTGCCGAAGTCTACAAGTTTCTTGCCCTCGCGCTCGGAGAGCCGCCTACAGAGTTTGAATGGAGCAGGAAGGATAAAGACGGTAAGATAATCGAGACCAAGACCTATACCCCGAAATCTTTCTATCAGGAACTGCTCGGCAATGACCTGAAAAACGACTATATCCTGCTCATGAACGACCCCTCGCGGGAATACTGGAAGGTGTATAGCATAGACTATGACCGCCATTCCTACGACGGAACCGACTGGACTTATCTAAACGTACCGATGGCCGATCTCAAGGAGGCGGCAATCAACTCAATCAAAGATAACACGGCGATGTATTTCTCATGCGATGTTGCAAAATATCTCGACCGCGAGCGTGGCACTCTCGATGTGGAGAATTACGACTATGACTCGCTATTCGACACAAATTTCGGCATGGATAAGGCTGAGCGCATATCGTCGTGGGCAAGCGCATCGTCGCATGCCATGACTCTCTCCGGAGTGGATCTCAACGATAAGGGAGAACCGAAGAAATGGCTGATTGAAAACAGCTGGGGCAAAAGCGGCCACGACGGCTACCTAATCGCTACCGACGACTGGATGGACGAATACCTATTCCGCCTCGTAGTGGATAAGAAATACGTGTCGCCCAAAATCCTCAAGGCCATGAAGCAGGAACCTGTCAGACTCCCCTCGTGGGATCACCTCTTCTCTGCCGAGGAATGATGATTTAGAAAAGCCAGCCGAAAAATGTAAACGTCCCGCGAATTCCGAGCCGGGCCAGCAGATAAGAGATCCGCATCAGCGGGCGTCGCTTCTTATCTGACTTTTCAATAGCCTCTTCAAGAAGAGGAGAGGCAAGATCATCCCTACCCTCCCGCGCATATAAGGCCGCGAGCATGGCCCGCCGCCAGTTCACGATATTGAGCAGCCTTCCGCGATCAGGACGTATGGACGCGGCTATATAGGCTTCGGCAGCGTCGAGCGATTTCTCCCATTTTCCGGCTTTGCTGACGTAGTCCACGCCGGTGATGCTCACCACCTGCGGATAGACATCAGACATAGGGCGGTCTACAATCCTGATTTCCGGATCATGGAGTATCAAGCGCACCCCTGTCTCGAAATCATTCCAGTTCGGGAACTCTCCCTTCCATCCTCCGGCACGGCGCAGGAACTCAGTCCTCACAGCATATCCTTCAGTGCGCAGCACGCTATGGACAAGATGACGCTCCATGAGCCTTCCCTTTATCTTATGGCTGATACGGGTTCCGCTATCGCGCAGGAAGGCCACCGGCCATGTCACCATATCCACGGAAGAATCGCTGAGAAATAACTCCATTGCCGTCTGCACCGTATCGGGGTGCATGACATCGTCAGAATCAAAAAACATTACATAGTCCGTCTCCGTATGTTCCAGCCCGGTCTCGCGCGCGTAGGCTGCGCCACGGCGCGAATCAGACAGAAGCCGGAATGAGAAATCAGCATCCGAATGCTGCTCGCCCCAGCGCGCCGCCCGCTCAGCCGAGGCATCGCTCGAAGCGTTGTCAACCACTATCAGATGAATCGGGCGCCATGTCTGGGCATAAAGGCTATCGAGACTTCTCTCTATGAGAGCCTCGCGGTTGAAGACCGGAACCACTATGGTCATGCACCTGTTTCTATATTCTTCTGTTGTCATATCTTTATAACAAGCGATTCCCTTGAATTGCCAATATTATTTGGATAAAATAGGACTTTTTGTTAATTTTGCGATGTGAAGAAAGTTTCTCTATTAATACCGGTCTACAACGAGGAGGAATCGCTCGATTCGCTCCGGGATGCCCTCTTGCCGCTCATCGACAATGTGCATCCCGAACTGCCTGCCGAATACGAATGGGAAGTGATTCTTATCGACGACGGAAGCCGCGACCGCTCGCTTGAAATAATGCGGCGCATGAATGCCGGCGATCCGCGCTTCCGCTATGTGAGCCTATCGCGCAATTTCGGAAAGGAAAACGCCATGCTCGCCGGATTTGACAGGGCTGAAGGCGACTGCATGGTGATTATGGACGCCGACCTGCAGCATCCGGTGGATACGGTGCCGCTAATGCTCAGAGAATGGGAAGAGGGATGGGAAGACGTCTACGGTAGGCGCCTCTCGAGGGGCAAGGAATCTATCTTCAGGCGCATCTTCACAAAAACCTACTACTCCCTGCTGAACAAAGCCACCCGGGTGGAGGTGCTTCCCGACGTGGGAGACTTCCGCCTGCTCGACCGCAAGGCAATCGACGCCATCAGGGGAATGCGTGAACAGCAACGCTACACAAAAGGGCTGTATTGCTGGGCCGGATTCAGAAAGAAGCCCGTGGATTTCGTCACAGCCGACCGCATGGCCGGCACTACCAAAATGTCGGCCGGACGACTGATCAACCTTGCCCTGGAAGGAATCACGAGCTACACCACAGCCCCCCTGCGGATAGCCTCAGTGCTCGGATTTCTGGTATCTTTAGCCTCCATCGCATATATGATCTATATCATCTGCAAGACCCTCATTTTCGGAGATCCAATCCAGGGCTTTCCCACTCTGATATGCGCCATACTCTTCCTTGGCGGCTGCCAGCTTCTCGCTCTCGGAATAATAGGGGAATATATAGGGAAGATCTACGTGGAATCAAAACATCGCCCTCCATATATCATTTCTGAGGAAAGCAAATGAGAACTCCCGACTCCACACAGCTTCAGGTGCTGATATGCGCCTACGGCCCCGACGGACTGGAACGCGTGAAAAAGAGCGCCCATCCGCAAGTGGAGGGAGTGGAATATCTCGTCAGCTGGCAGACGGAGGAATACCCATCGGGTACGATAATCAGGGAAAGGGACGATATCAGGATAATTACCACCGCCACGAAGGGTCTGTCGGTGAATCGCAACACGGCGCTCTCGATGGCATCCGCGCCATTGCTTCTGATAGGCGACGACGATGCCGACTACAGGGAAGAATGGCTGATGAACGTAATTGACGGTTTTAAGGAAAATCCCGAGGCTGACATCATTGCGTTCCGCTACGAATCTGAATCTTCGGTGAAGCATTATCCATCGAAACCATTCTCGCTTGCAAAGTCGCCCAAAGGTTACTACACATCATCGATCGAGATAGCATTCAGGCGAGAGGCGGTGCAGGGCAAAATATGGTTTAACGAGAATTTCGGTATCGGTGCCACCTTCCCTTCCGGCGAGGAGGATATCTTCATCACAGATTGTCTCGACCGTGGCCTGAACGGTATCTTCCTGCCCAGGACAATCACGCGGCACGACGGCGCCACCACCACAGTCCGGAACCTATCCCTTGCGTCAAGGCCCTGCACAAAGGGTGCAGTCTTCCTGCGCCGGCATCCACACGACTGGCCCCTGAGAATGATAGTGCACGCGGCCCGCGAATTTCCCCTTTGGAGAAAAGGACTCGTGCCCTCGCCGCTTTCCTTCTGCCGCAACTGGCTGAAGGGGGTGAGAATCGCAGCCGGCAACAATGTTTTCCCAACTCCCGATTATTCCGACATATATCTGCGCCATGAACGATGAGACTGCACGACACGGAGAGAACAGTTTCCGCAACATCCTGAAGGGCACCTCCATCTTCGGAGGCGTTCAGGTGCTGAATATCCTGATCTCCACCATACGCCTGAAATTCGTGGCCGTAATTCTCGGGCCTGCCGGAATGGGAGTGGCAGGACTCTTCAATACAGCTTCCCTCACATTGCAGCAATTCGCATCGCTTGGTCTCAATCTGTCGATTGTGAAGGAGACCGGTGCAATGCGCGGCAACGAGGCAGGGATGCGCAACGTGCTGGCCGCCATACGTCCGCTGGTGATCATGTCAGCGCTGTTAGGGGCGCTGATTTGCCTTATGTTTCCGGCATTGCTGTCTGACCTCACCTTCGGCTCGCGCGCCTACACATCGGGCTATCTTCTGCTGAGCGCGGCAGTTTTCTTCTCCATCATCGGAGCGGCACTGATGTCGGTGCTTCAGGGGCTACATGCCGTGAAGCCATTGTCAAGAGCAAGCCTTGTGGGAGCCGTGACCGGTCTTGCAGCCGGCGTGCCGCTCTATTGGCTGCTCGGCACCGACGGCATTGTTCCGGCCATGATAGTGCTTGCTCTCGCCACATCGCTCTGGTACGGACTATCGCTACGGAAAGTGCTTGACACATCGGCTGCCCGCTGGAACAGGGAGGTGCATCTTCCCATTCTGCGCAGGATGCTGCTGATGGGGCTCGTGCTGATGAGCAACGACCTCTTCCGCAATCTCTCGAATTTTCTCATCAACGTCTACGTGCGCAGTGCCGGTGGAATTGATGAGGTAGGATTCTTCCAGTCGTGCAACACTATGACATCACAATATTCCGCCATCGTGTTCACCGCAATGGCGATGGACTATCTGCCGCGCCTCTCTGCAGTGGCCGGCGACAACCGGAAGATGTGTGAAGTGGTCAATCGCCAGATCGAGATAGTGGGGCTGCTTATATGCCCTGTGGTATGCGCGGTGGTGCTCCTCGCGCCGGTAGTGATCGAGGTGCTTCAGAGTTCAAGGTTTCTTGTAGCGGTTCCGCTTTTTAAGTTTCTCGCCCTTGCCGTGATACTGCGCGCCCTGATGTATCCTCCCGGCTACATAGTATTCGCAAAAGACAACAAGAGGCTCTTCTTCTGGATGGAAGCTGTCGGTGCAAACATACTTACTCTTTGCCTCACGTGCGGCGGATACAGACTGTTCGGACTCAACGGGCTCGGATATGCCGCTATAGTTGACTGCGCAATTTGCTTCTGCGTGTATGTGGCGGTCAACCGACGTCTCTACGGCTACCGCTTCTCGCGGGCCGCAGCGGGGATTTGCATTTTTGCGGTGACAGGGGCGGCAGCGATGGCGGCTTGCAGTTTCCTCCTTTCGGGCATTATTCAGTGGGCAGCCGGAACCATACTGCTAATAGCGGTCACAGTCTTCGCCCTGAGGGGCCTGCTGCGGAGACTTCGGAAATGACAGCTCAGTCTTGTGCGCCGGCGTGGGTGTGGAGATATTCCACCCACTCGCGGAAATCAGTAATATCAGTGCGATCCCAGGCAAAGCCCCAGTCGTAGACCAGAGTCTCGCCGGGCTTTATCTGCAGTGTAAGCAGGAAGTGGGAATCGGCTATGGCCGTGCCGGTGCATTTATTTCTGACAGTGACACCAAGAAAGATCGTTCCGTTATCGGCTCCCTGCGTGGGGTCAGTGACGGCAATTATTCCCTTTGCAACATCAGCGTATTCCTGTGGAGTGCCCCTCAACGGGAAACCAACCACTACCTCACGCGGCTCTGTCAGGCCCTCGAATGAGACCTCGCAATGATTGAGATGGGTGCCTTTTTCAAGCGATATGGTGCGCCGCTCGGTCACTTCATCCTGCCCGATCATCACCGGTGCGAATGAGAGGGCGGCCTCGAAGCGGTCAGGGCCGTTTTCCACTATATCGACAGTCTCATAGCACCAGGGATAACGTATAGAGCCGTCGATGCGGATAGCCGCCACCCCGCATCCGAGCGTGGAGCCTACGGCATAGCAGTCCATACCGAGACCGTGGTCTATATGATAAGTGAAGGAGTTTTCAAAGTCTTTAGCGAGTTTGGCATCTATCTTGCGAAGTGAATCCACCACCGACCAGTTGCGGGGACTGCACTGCTCGCCATACAGGCGTTCGAGCACCGGCCCCTTATCGTGATATTTCAGGAAAAGGTCATAGCCGTATGATCGCTCGCCACGCCGCTGCGTTTCCGGACCATAGACACGGAAGGCCACAAGCTCGTTTTCCCACGAAAGATCTTCGCAACGCTCCGGATAGACGCGTCCCGACACTTGCGCCCCAACCGGAAGCACAAGCAGCAATGAAACTATTATAGCGGGAATCCTCATCACCACTCTTCAGCAGGGGAATATCATCTTTTTCTGCGGCGCACAGACTTTGCGGCATTGGCATTTGTCTGCGCCGGAGCCGACTTGGGCTTGCTCACCTTAGCCTTTTTCTTCTTGGCGGTTGAAGATGTGGCTTTCTTGCGTCCTGCGCGCGCCGAGGCGCGTGTGGTGGCGGGAGCCGGAGTGTCGTCGTCGGCCACCACTGTGGTGCGCTCCGGTATGGCTTCACCGGCTTCGGCTGCCTTTGCAGCCGCCTCTTCAGCCTCGGCCTCGGCTTCCTTCATGGCCAGATATTCCTCGCGTGTGGGAACCCAGAGATTCTTGCCGAATTCACGCAGGCGGGTGTCGATGCTGTCCTGCGCACGCTTCAGATCGTCCTGATCGCCATAAATCTGGGCCATCGAGAGATTGCGAAGATTTTTAGTCTTATATATTTCCCCCTTATACATACCGAGATTGAAGTAGTCGTCAAGACTATACTGCGGCAGGTTGTTGTCGTCGGTGAGGAATACATACTGCTGTGCGAGGTAGGGACGCAACTGGTCGAACTTCACCCAGAACATAGGATAGTTAGCTTCACCACCATAATCGCCCATACGGGTGAGTACGGGGCAAATGGCCTCCACATAGGTCTTCATGCGGCTCGATCTCTTGTCGAACTCCCACTTCTCTATGATGTAGTATTTCAGCACCTGGCCTGTAGGCACATCGGCTTCCTCGATAGTGTAGACAGCCCTGTCACCGCTTCCCTGCGTCTGATAAAGGATATCGAAGCGATCGAGCATTTCCCCAACCTTCACCTTGTATTGGTCAGTAAAGACTTCCCTGCCGTCAAGATATTCGTAGGCAGGAATCTTTCCGTCCACCACCAGCCCGAGCAGTATGCGGAAGAGGTTCTGCTGTCCATCCACCACATCCTCCGGAAAATACAGAGGCTGGTTTTCAGGAGTCTCACGGAGGTCAAGCTGGCGATAGATCTGCCGCATTAATGCGAGGTCGGCGTCGTGAGTGGGCTGACTGTCGTAGAATCCCTGCATTCTGTCGGTGATCCTGACACCCGATTTGTCTTCCTGCTTCTCTCCTCTTTTTGATGACTGGTTGCGGCGCACCACACCGGGAGCGTCCTGCGCCGCCGCAGCCACACTCACTGCAAAAAGAGTGAAAAGAATTGAAATTTTGCTGAATATCCTCATGTTGATATATAATTTTCTTAGTTAAGCGCCACCTCCATAGGTGAAATGTCGCGTGTAATTCCGTCGGGGCCCTTGGCCTTTACGTTTGATATGAAGAAACTCTTGCCGTTTTTCAGCCGCTTGAATTGCTCTTTCTGGCGCGCTGAGAACTTTGAGCCGTCGCTGACCTCGGGGATTGCATTTCCCATTGAGTCATAAAAGACGGTAGAGAATGATATCACGGTGTAAGCCACATCAAGAATGCCGTCGTCAACCGAAGCCTGCAGGCCCTCGGCCGCCATCAGGGCAGCCTTGCTTATGCGCTTAGGCGCGCCCTTGTAGCTGACGAGATTGCCCGAAGCATCCTTCATGGCGATGTAGGCCGTAGGGTCGGGCAGCTTGCGGATGCGGAAAGTCATGCTTCCCACATTCTGGCTGCGTCCGTCGAGTGTGGCCGAGACATTGATCTGCGCGTTATCCCCCACTTTCGTCGGGCGTGCTATCCAGTGGTCTCCGCTTCGGGTAAGCGTGCCGTTGGTCATCGTGGCCGAAAGAGCCGTCATAGGCACACCCGGCACAGAAATAGAAATCGGGTTGTCGATACCTGCATAGAGCACATTCATCATCGTGGGCGAGATAGTCGCCATCGGCTCTATCACATTGTATTGCGACTTGAAATCGTGTTTTTCAACGGTTCCGTCGCCTCTCTTCACCTCAAGCCAGCCCGAATACTCATGTGAGCCCGTCTGTCCGGCCACAAACTCATAGATTCCATCAGGATTGTTGAGTTTGCTTCCGTTGATGTAGATTTCGGGGCGCATTGTGGTGTCGATAGCGGCCAGTACGATCTGAGCCGAATACTTTCCGCCACGCATCACCATGTTTGAATTGGGAAGCACGTATGCGTTGAGCTCATTGACGCGCACATCCCCTATATCCACATTGGTGATAAGGTTAGACAGCGCCTCGCTCTCGGCCTGGCTGATGTCGTTCTGCATCTTTGTGAGCATCGTCACCGCAGCTATGGCCGGCATATTGTCGAATAATTTCTCTTCCCACTGCACTTCTCCTACAGTGCCGGGCACGTTTGAGGTCTCTGTCTTCAGCATCTCCTCCACCACCGAGCGCTTTACCGAGTCGGGTATAAGCGTCACCACATAAGAGCGGTATTCGTCGATGGCTTCCCTGAGTTTGCTGCCCTTCTTCGATGTCGGGTCAAGAAGCACAGCCGATGCCGCATCGAGATCATCAAGATTCGTGAGTTTCGTATAGTCGGCATTCTTGCCGTCGGCTTTCACGGCAATTTCTTTCTTCACCTCCTCTATGAGGGAATAAAGCCGGCCCGTGCGCTCGTGAAGTTCGTTGCCCTTGGCATACCAGGGGCCTGCCTTCGCCGGATTCTTCTCATTGAGTTCGGCGAGATAGTCAAACTGTATTTTATTTTTCGTAGTGAGATTGTCGTTTGTCCTGTGCAGGGAGTCCTGCACCTGACTGAAACCGTTCAGCACGTCGCTCGACACGTTGAGCGCGAGCATCGCTGTGAGGACGATATACATAAGGTTGATCATCCTCTGCCTGGGCGACATCTTCGCTACGTTGTTTCCTCCTCCTGCCATTAGTTACTTGTCAGTCTTCTGTTGTAGTAGGTTTGTCGAATGGATTTGGCCTCTGCTGCTGAGCGCCCATCATCGGGCCGGCCATATTGATGGTCATGGCCGTGATCATGTTCTCGTATATCTTGTTGAGCTGCCTCATGTATCGGCTCATTCTTTCCGTCTCCTCGCAGTAGCGGCTTGCCTCGCCGGCTGATTTCTCATACATGTCGCGTATGTCTTTCAGTCCGCGGTTTACCCTGTCGATGCTCTCGAGCTGCGAGCTTATGCTCTTGAGCTGTATCTCATAGATGGTGTTCAGGCCGCCGATATTGCGGTTGAGATCTTCAAGCCTCTCCACATATCCGCTTGAGGATGCGGATACAGACTCTGAATTGTCGGTGATGCTCCTGTAAGACTGAAGAAGCACCTCGCTCACCTTGTTGAGCGCATCTGTGGTCTGCTTCAGCTGCGATATCTGCTCAGTGACACCTTTCATCTGCTCGGTCATCTCCTTCATCGTGGTGACAAGGCTTGCCGTGTCTTCCTGATCGATGCCCACGCCTCCGGCAGCAGGCAGATGACCGCCCGGCGAGAGTCCGGCCAATGACTCGGCCACTTCCGGCCCGGCTTTATGTACACCTCCGGCCACTACTATGGCGCCACCACCGCCGCCCATCTCGGGGCGATCGGCCGCGTCGTGGCTATCGAGCACGGGGAAGACTTCCTCCCAATGATAGTCTTTCGGCGGACGGTCGAACGCCGTCAGCAGAAACATGGCGATTTCAGTGCCCATACCGATGCAGAGCAGCGTGCTGCCGCCGGGAAGGTGCAGAATCTTGAACAGAGCACCCCAGATCACGACTGCGGCGCCTATGGAATATGCGAAGTTGAAGAAGCGCTGGCCCTTCTCGCCGTGAAGGAAGCGCTCTATGAAGTTGGCGTATTTGCGGATTTTTACCATGGAGGTCTTGTGTATTATGCGGGCTCCGGGCCCTGATTATTTTTTCTTCTTAGTGCCTTTGGCAAAGCCTATCTGCGAGCGGACGCACCGGAATCCGATGTAGGAGCGCTGCTCGTTCTGATATTCCCACTGGCGCAGGTCGCTGCGCAGGTTGTGCATCACGTCTTTCCAGCTGCCGCCACGCACTATCTTGCGTTTCATCTTATACGGGTCTTCCTTCGCGGCATCATACCTGTACTCGGGATTGATATCACTCGTGAGCCTGTCGATGCTCTCGGTGAACGCGGTCGAAGTCCACTCGCTTACGTTGCCGGCCATGTCAAACAGCCCGAAGTCGTTGGCTCCGTATGTGCCCACGGGCGATGTGATGAGATGTCCGTCGCGCACATAGTCTCCGTCTCCGGGCTTGAAATTGGCATAGAAACATCCACGCTCATCCATAGGTAGAGTCTCGCTCCAGGGGAAACTGCTCTCCGAATTGCCGGCGCGCGCAGCATATTCCCATTCGGCCTCAGTCGGAAGGCGGAAAGGTTCGATATATACACCCTCGCGCCCGAGACTTCTGCGAAGATAGTCGGTGCGCCAGTTGGCGAAGGCGTTGGCCTGATCCCAGCTCACTCCCACCACCGGATAATTATTGTAGCCCGGATTGGAGAAGTAAAGGCGCGTGTACTGCTCGTTGTATGCGTTGTCAAAGTCGTTGATCCATGCCGTGGTGTCGGGGTAGACATTCACAATATATGTATTGAGGAAGTCGAAATCACCCGTCAGCGGCCTTGTCACGGTCTCGCGCACGATCTCGCCCTCATCCGTGAGATAGGCAGTATCTTTCGATATGATGGGCAGTTCATAGTTCACCGGATTGTCGGTGTTATAGTCACGACGGGTGGCATCGAGACGATTTTTGCGCTTGGCTGCCGCAGTATGATTGAAGATCTCATAGCGGTAGTTAAGCTGTGTGGGATCGAGCTCACGCTGCCCGGTGATGGGATTGGTGCGGTAGACACTCTCGATGGCCCTCTGCTCGTCTTCGTTGGCATTGCGCCAGGGAATAGGCTTATTCCAGTTGAGATAAGGAGTGATAGGGTTACCCTCCTTGTCTTCCTCAATCTTGAAGGCCTCGTTGCCACCGTAGGCAGGATCGGCCAGACGCTCACGGATAATGGAGTCGCGCACCCAAAGCACAAACTGCTTGTATTTCGAGTTTGTCACTTCGGTTTCATCCATCCAGAACGCATCGACCGAAACGCCGCGCGGATTGCCCTTGATGCCCCAGACTGAATCGTCTTTGGCCGGCCCCATGGCGTAAGCGCCGCGGTCTACGAGCACCATGCCGTATGGCACGGGCTCGGCAAAAGTGCTGCCGCCCACACCGGTGACTTCGCCACCGGCACCTCCCCTGCTGAGCGAGGAACAGCCGCCGATTGCCATAAGCACTGCAGCGAGAAGAGCCACGACCGGGAGAGCCGCGATGCGCTGCACGTTTCTGCTATTTCTTATGTCTTGTATTCTCATCATACGAGGTAGTTGTAATGCGTTTTTATTACTGTCCGTTGCGCACCCTACATCAGGCGGATGCTGCGGTGCCGGTTCCTGTTCTTGCCGCTGAAGTCGAGTTTCAGGCGATAGCCCACCACTACTTCATGGCTTCCGCTCGAGGCCTTCAGGAGTTTCGACGTCGGTATTTCGTAGGAATATCCCAGCGTGAAGTTCTTGATATCCGCTCCGAGGCTTATGGCTACGGCATCGTCCCATCTGTAGGCGAGCCCTGCGAAAAACATTTTGTTGTAAAGCCCCCGGGCGGAAATCACCCCCGAGAAAGACTTCATATCAGTAGCCAGAATGATGTCGGGCTGCAACTCTATTAACGTGTTTTTTATCGCAATATTGCTTCCGGCCGTCAAATATATGGTGCGTTTGGCGTATGTCTCGAACTCATGATTGTCTTGCGTGGCCGACGATGAGGAGGTGCCTTTCGTGTTGAGTTTGACCTTGGGAGAGGCCGCGTGAGTCACCGAGATACCGGCATGCCACACGGGATGGAAATACATGAGGCCGGCACCGAAATCGATTGTTCCACCGCCTACGTCCTGATTCGGGATGGAAGGGTCGTTGCTCTCGTGATAATCGTCATCGTTGGGGATGTAGACTTCCGAGCCCCTGAATGAAGATCCGAAATATCCTATCTGTATGCCGGCCATGAGGTGGCCGCCCTTGAACGTCTTGATGCGACCTGCCAACTGGCCGTTGACGTATGTATTGGAGAAAAGGCCGATGCCTTCCTGAGTGAGATTGACACCTCCGCCCCAACGCTTGTCAAGAAGTTTGAACGGGATATCGGCTGCTGCCGTGATGCTCTTGGGAGCATTCTCGATGCCGAGCCACTGCATGCGCCCCACACCCCGGATGCGCAACCAGTCGGTGGAACCGGCAGCTGCGGGGTTATAGAGAGTAGGCACCATCCACGACTGCGAATAGAGGGGATCGCTCTGCGCATGCACCGCCGGGACGGATGCAGACATAGCGAGCACCACCGCAAAGGCCACGCGGCATAGTGCTGACATCAATCTGAAAAAGTGGCGGGATGCGTTCATTTCTTCACGGATATAATTATTCAAAATAGAAGGAAACCACCACCATATTGCTCTTCACTTTGGAGAGCGAGCGGGTGATCTGCATCATCGACGGATTCTCGTCCAGATCAGGACGGTCATGGCGAAGTATGTCGGAAAGACCGAAACAGAACTTGATCTCCGGACAGAGCTTGAAGTAAGGGAGATAGAAGTCGCAACCGAGACCCACGGTGAGCATCGTGTCGAATCCGGTGGTCATGATGGCCTCGGAGCGCTTTTTGGAGATATCGAGAACTCCCATCACTCCGGCTGTGACGTAGGGGCGGGTGTTGTGAAGGCGATCGCCCGAAATCTTGAGATCGAGCGGTAGCACCACGAGCGCGCTCTTGATGTCTTGTGTAGTTTTCGTTCCTGTGGAGCGGTCGAGCAGATGCACCGTCTTGGAGCCGAAATACATTCCCGGCGAGAACCTGACATTGAAGTAGTCATGAAGCCGCAGATCGCCGAGCACCGTGGCGTTGAAACCTGGAGAGAACGAAGGCACCTCCATCTGCCACTCGCTGCCGTCGGGAGCGATGTAACCATTATGGGTGAACGAGAGATCCTGCACATGTGTACCCACCGAGAAGCCCCAGTGCCAGCGTTTGAAATCGGCATACTGGCGGTTAGGCACTTTCTCACCCCACTTGGAATATGCGGGGAGAGCGACGGAAACCATAAGCGTCACCGCCGCCAGAAAGCGCATCGCAAGGTGAGAAACCGGGATTTTTTTCATAAAATGAGGCTCTGATTGTGAGTGCAGACTAAAATATTAACGAAAAAAAATTTTTTTTCTTATGTAGGATTATGATGTTTGCAAATATTTGCGTAAATTTGCGATATGAAACGAATAATAACACTCGGAGAAATAATGCTCCGCCTTTCGCCGGAAGGACACCGGCGTTTTATCCAGAGCGACGTGTTCGAAGTTATCTTCGGAGGTGGCGAAGCCAATGTCGCTGTAAGCTGCGCCAATTATGGAATGGACGCAAAGTTCGTAACCAAACTGCCTACACATGAGATAGGACAGGCAGCGGTCAATGCGCTGCGCCGCTACGGAGTAGACACGCAGTATATCGCACGCGGCGGTGACCGTGTGGGTATCTATTACTGCGAGACCGGCGCATCGATGCGCCCCTCGAAAGTGATCTATGACCGTGCTCATTCGGCCATAGCAGAGGCAGACCCTTCCGATTTTGATTTCGACAAGATCATGGAAGGAGCCGACTGGTTCCACTGGAGCGGCATCACTCCCGCCATCAGCGACAAGGCAGCCGAACTGACGCGTCTTGCATGCGAGGCCGCAAAGCGCCACGGGGTCACAGTGTCGGTCGATCTCAATTTCCGTAAGAAACTGTGGACAAGCGAGAAGGCTCAGTCCATCATGCGTCCGCTCATGCAATATGTAGACGTTTGCATCGGCAATGAAGAGGATGCTGAACTCTGCCTCGGATTCAAGCCCGACGCCGACGTTGAGGCCGGTGAGACTTCAGCCGAAGGCTACAAGGGCATCTTCAAGGCCATGGCAGAAGAATTCGGATTCAAATATGTGGTTTCCACACTCCGCGAGTCTTTCTCTGCATCGCACAACGGCTGGAAGGCCATGATCTACAATGGCAAGGAGTTCTACGAGTCAAAGCGCTACGACATCAATCCCATCATCGACCGCGTGGGCGGAGGCGACTCATTCTCAGGCGGCCTGATCTACGGACTTCTGCACAAGCCCACACAGGGTGAGGCTCTGGAGTTTGCAGTGGCTGCATCTGCACTGAAGCAGACCATCCCCGGCGACTTCAATCTCGAGACCATAGCCGAGGTAGAGGCTCTGGCAGGCGGAAGCGCCAACGGCCGCGTGCAGCGCTAACGACACACCGAACTAACTTATACCTATAATAAAAGCAACAATGGCTAAATTCAATAAGCAGCAGGTGCTCGCCAAGATGAGCGAAGCGCCGATGGTGCCGGTGTTCTACCATAAGGACGCAGAGGTGGCCAAGTCTGTGGTAAAGGCATGCTATGATGGCGGAGTGCGCGCGTTTGAATTCACAAATCGCGGCGATTTCGCCCACGAGATCTTTAACGAGGTTGTGAAATTTGCAGCAAAGGAATGCCCCGAGATGGCTATAGGCGTAGGCTCCATCGTAGAGCCCGCTGCAGCTTCACTCTATATCCAGATGGGAGCCTGCTTCGTAGTGGGCCCTCTCTTCAACCCCGATGTGGCTAAGGTCTGCAATCGCCGTCTTGTGCCCTACACTCCGGGCTGCGGCACCGTTTCGGAAATCGGATTCGCACAGGAACTGGGCTGCGACCTCTGCAAGGTATTCCCCGGCGATGTGCTCGGACCCAAATTCGTGAAAGGTCTTCTTGCGCCGATGCCCTGGTCAAAGATCATGGTGACCGGAGGAGTGGAGCCGACCGAGGAAAACCTCAAGGGATGGTTTGCAGCCGGTGTTTATTGCGTAGGCATGGGCTCCAAACTGTTTCCCAAGGATAAGGTTGAGGCAGCCGACTGGCAATACGTCACCGACAAGTGCCGCGAGGCCCTCGCCATCATAGAGAAAATACGCTGAGCATATCCGCTTAAATAAGACAGAAATGATAAGACAAGGCCGCGCTATCCGCGGTCTTGTTGCTTTCTAAATGAGTATTGACTATTCATAATCTCACAGGATATTTGGCAACTTTCTTCAGGAAACAGCCGATTTTCTCACAAAAAATTGATAAATTTGCATAAAATTCCAATCAATTCATTCACCTTATGGCGGAGAAGAACAAATATGGTCAATATTTCACGATCAGTGTCATTGCCGACTTCATGGTCTCACTTATCTCACACTCCCGGCAGAGCCGCGTTCTGGAGCCTTCATGCGGCAAGGGGGTGTTTCTCGACAGTTTGATCGAGCATGGCTTTGACAACATCTCCGCCTATGAGATAGACACCACTTTAGAGACCAAGCACGATTTTGTAAAATACACCAGTTTCCTTTCCGTCCCGACATCGGAGCAATACGATGTGATAATAGGAAATCCGCCATATATAAGATGGAAAAACATTGAGCCTGAACTGAAGGCAGAGTTGGAATCAAATGCTCTGTGGCGCAGATACTTCAACAGCCTTTGCGACTATCTGTTTATTTTCATTTTAAAAAGCATCGAACACCTGTCGGACAATGGCGAGTTGATTTTTATCTGTACGGAATATTGGATGAATACGACCCATTCGGCTTCATTGAGAAACTATATGTGCGAGCATGGCTACTTTGAAGAAATATATCATTTCAAGGAGACTCCACTGTTTGAAAAGGTTACAGCCTCGTTCATCATATTCAAGTATATAAAATCAAAGAATACAAAAGAGAAAATCAGACTGTATAGGTATAATAAAGACAGAGGGCTGCCTACTAAAGAAGAACTTTACTCCGGAAGTTGTTTCAATCAGGAAGATATTCCTCAATTCGAGACAGACAGCCGCTGGATTCTGGCCTCAGAGGAAGTGCAGAATGGTCTGAGAACGTTTGAGGAAGGCTGCAGGAAGCAGGACGATATATTTAAGCTCAATTCATATCGGATAGGTGATTTCTGCGATATCGGGAATGGCATGGTCTCAGGTCTTGACTGCGCTTTTCAGATAAAAGACACATCCGGATTAAATGATGCAGAGAGGGCTGTCTTGATCGATGTCTTTAAAGCTAAAGACTTAGATGCTTACAAAAACAGTTCAAAGACTCGTTATATCTTCATTCAGGAAGATATTTGCGAGGAGGATTTTGCCGTGAAGTATTCTCATTTTGCAGAGCATTTCGCTCCGCATCTGGAGAAACTTGAAGCAAGATACAGTTACAATAGAGACATTCCATATTGGGAATTTGTATTTCCACGAAACCAGAGGCTTTTTGAGCGTAAAGAGCCCCGCATCTTCATTCCTTGCAAGGAACGGATCTCAAACAAGGATTATTTCAGATTCTGCTACGCGCCCGAAGGTGTTTACCCCACTCAGGATGTGACGGCAATCTTCAAGAAAGAGACATGCCGGGAGTCATTGGAATACATTCTTGCATTCCTGAACAACAGGAGAGTTTTTGAATGGCTGTCGTTCAACGGAATAGTAAAAGGCGCGATTGTGGAATTCTCGGAAGCCCCGATTGCCGCTATCCCCTACCGGCCAATAAATTGGAATGATGCAGAAGAAATCAAACTGCACGATGAAATCACCGAAGAAGTCAGACAATATCTGATATCTGACTCATCAAGCCACATAGAAAATATTAATAACCTATTTGATATCCTGTTCAAATGAGCAAAATCAACTTCAACCTATTGATTTCAGACATGAAATCCAAGACAGTAGATAGGCCCAACAAAGAGGGGGCCGGCACATTGTCCGGACACGCTGCGGGTGAGCCTTTCGAGAAATGTGTATATCACTATCTGAAAGAAAAATACCCCGATAATATATTTAAGCAATATGAATATCTGAATGATCTCTATCTCTCGCATCCGGAGGCTACCACCGTAACCCAACGACACGAATTAATAACGTCGCCGACAGTTCGCTTTCTTCTCAGCAGAGGAAATCAGGCTACGAAGGAATGGAGTAAGACAAATTTGTTTAAAGAAAAGCAGGATGATACTGCAGATATCCTTTATCACGAAAACGGCAGATATGATATAATTGACGTAAAGACCCGCAATAATAGCATAAAGGCTATGGCTCCCAATATCATATCAGCCTACAAACTCGCACAGATGTGCAAATTGATGTTAGACAATAAGGAGTATGACAACTTCAACATTGACTATATAGAGATAGACTGGGTTGAGGAAGGAGATCTATTGAAGTGTGTCGGCGCTCATCACGCGGATCTTTTCAAAGCAAATCCGGGCAAACTCTACATCAACTGGGCTGCGGCAATGCAGATTCAGTTCCATGTGTGTGAACTGGATCAGTCATGGACGCAGTCAAAAGAAGAATGGGCCAAAGAGTACCTGAAAACTTTTGTGAAGAGTGCCAACCACAGAATTGAACAAATGAAAGCCAAGCATATCACTCCATTCCAGACATATACTCAAGATAAGATCGATTGAAACTACGGAAACAGACTATAGTTTCGGTCTGTTATCTTGCCGGGCATCCTTGCTCTCACTTCTCTTTTAGGGCAAGACCGTCATGGAAGGCATTCCCTACCCTCTCTCCAATCTTATTGTAGCCGTTGTGGATGGGATCGAAAGTGATAAGGTGCATCTTCTCTATATCAGGACGACCGTCTTCGGCAAGATAATTCTCGTCGCACACAATGTTGAGAATTTCGGCCACGAGTTGATAGCCGCCTTCATCCACAAAGAGTTTTTCCTTAATGCGGCATTCCAGGGTGAGAGGAAAATCGTGGAATACCGGAGCATCAACCGTCTCCGCCTTAGTCGATTTCCATCCTGTGCGCGCTATTTTGTCGTGCACCTTGCGGCCGCTCACCACACCCACATAGTCGGCTTCCCTCATCGTCTCAACAGTGGCAAACGAGAGTGTAAACTCACCGTTACGGTTAAGATTGTCGGTAGTGGCAT
This sequence comes from uncultured Sangeribacter sp., assembly GCA_964410515.1. Classification (GTDB taxonomy): domain Bacteria; phylum Bacteroidota; class Bacteroidia; order Bacteroidales; family Muribaculaceae; genus Lepagella. The sequence continues at coordinate 29,103 of CAYPGW010000015.1, forward strand.
GTGATCCCATACATATCATTACTTCACGAGCATCCCACTGTCCGCCCCACGCGGCGTTCATGGCGTTGGGTGTGCCGTCGGCATCGTATGTGCCGATTATCAATACGGGCTGAGGCAATACCCATGCAGCCGGCTTGAAACTTTTAAACTTCATTGAATCGTTTTGTTAATAATGCTTTTTCAGGAAAACACCATCTGCGGAGAAATAGTTTCAGGCCTCTCCCCCATAAAATTTGCATCTGACGGTAAATTTTATTAATTTAGCAAGTGGAATCAAAACACTTATATCAGCAACCCAGAAATGATGAAGATATTAAAGCTCGCCCCAATATTGTCGTGTATCTTAGTATGTATAGCCTCGGCATTCACAGTCTCGGCCGAAAGAGAATTTTCCTGTGTCGTAGTGACGGCTCTCGCGGACTTGACCTCGCTCGAAGGTGCAGAGAGCGCTGACGGCAACATAGCGTGGATCGACACGGTAAATTCAGGGGAAGGAGTGATTCTCTTACGTGAAATCAGCGAGTTTGATGACAACGGAAGAGCATCTTACCGTTACATTTTGGAGGCACATCAGGATGGCGAGATGAAATATTGGCTTCCGCTATACGCTCCCTGGAAGACCGCGCAAGATACTTTCAAGTTCAGCGTAGTAGACGATGTAACGGGGATTAACTTCATAAAAGTGCAACCCGGCATCATTTATCTTCACTTTAAGGGCATGCCCGATGACTATACTCTTGTTGAATTGGACGACGGCAGTTTTCAATTCACTTACATGACCATTCCATACGACAATGAGGATGTTCTCGAAAAGAGCATTTTTGACTCGCTGTCGGAGGAAGTTAGCGTCCTGTTCGATTTCACAAAGGCAAATTAACCAAGACTCAACCGATCTGAAACCATGAAAACAAAGATTCTATCCGCACTTGTTTTGCTTGCCCTCAGTTTCCGGGGCATAGCCGGAATCCCGACTGTATTCGACCGTGAGAATACCGCAGAGGCATACCCCGCCATCACACCGGGCGAATTCGAGCAACTACCTGAAATTCCGTATCTTCCCGATCCGTTTATGTTTGCCGACGGCACTAAATCAACTGACTATTCAGATTGGGAACGGCACCGCTCGGAAATCCTGCAGCAGTTGTGGCATTTTGAATTGGGAGAGAAGCCTCGGGTGAACCCCGACAGCATCGACGCCTCTCTTGCCGGCGACACGCTGACAGTGACCATACATGAACGAGGCAAATCTCTCACGCTTCAATCTCAAATCATTTATCCGGAAGGCGACGGCCCCTTCCCTGTTGTGATAGGAGTTGGCTTCCCCACAGGCTCGCTTCCGAAGGAATTATTTATCGAAAACGGAGTCGCGGCCATGGCGTTTGACTTCATGAAAGTAATGTCGCACACCCAGAAACGCGGAGAGGAACCGATCAATGCTCTTTATCCCGACAATATAGATATGGGAGCATATTCCGCATGGCCGTGGGGCATCAGCCGCCTTATAGACGGTCTTGTCAAGATAGGAGAAGAAAAAACCAACCTGAACCTGAAGCGCATCGCTGTGACAGGTTGCTCGTTCGCAGGCAAGATGGCACTCTATGCCGGCGCCATGGATGAGCGAATCACCCTTACAATAGCACAGGAACCCGGAGGAGGAGGCATCAATTCATGGCGAGTGTCGGAGACGCTCGGCAATGTGGAAAGGGTAGGCAACACAAACTACGCATGGTTTCTCGAGAGCATGCGCCGTTTTTCAGACAGCAATGTGAGCCGCCTGCCCATCGACCACCATCAACTTGCCGCATTGGTGGCGCCACGCGCTCTGCTCATCCTTGGCAATACCGACTATGAATGGCTGGCCGACGAATCGGGTTATGTCTCCGGTTGCGCCGCACGCGAGGTTTGGAGGCAATTCGGAATCGCTGACCGCATGGGCTACTCTATCGAGGGTGGCCACCCGCATTGCCAGCTGCCGCTTAGTCAATATCCGGAGGTGACGGCTTTCATTCGCAGGTTTCTGCTCGATAACAACGCCATAGACACGAATGTGACACGTGCGCCGATGTTTGAGCAGGTAGATTGGAGAAAATGGGCTCCCTGGGCCGCCGAATACGACAAGAATTGACCATAACAGACACAGAATGAGACTGAGCATCTGCAAGTATATAACATCCATACTGATGTGCGTTGCGCCATACGCTTCAGCACACTCCGCAGCCGAAACGCCTGACAGCGAGATATCAAGACAGGCCAAACCATTGATAATCTGGCAATGGATGGACGGACTTGTCACAAAGGAAGGGATCACACACGATCTTGAGGCATTCAAGGAAGCCGGACTCGCAGGAGTACATAATTTCCAGATAGGAGGCCCCCAGCAGATGCGTATATGCAATCCGGACAATGCTATCGGCAGTGAAAACTGGAAGGAACTGCTCCGCTGGACTCTTGACGAATGCGAAAGACTCGGACTGACTTTCGGCACTCATAACTGCCCGGGATGGTCGTCGAGCGCTTATCCCGGTGTCAGTCCGGAATATTCGATGCAGAAACTTGTATATTCTGAAACACCCTACGACCCCTCCCACCGCACTCTTTCACTTCCGCGCCCTGAAGCGGAGACTGTAAGCAACTATTATGAAGACGTGGCCGTCATCGCTGTTCCGGCAGACTCTACCGCCTCTTTCAAAGATATCATTATCCTCACAGACTATTTCAATCCGCGCTCCGGAGAACTTCGGCTTCCGAAAAAGACCCGGCTTCCGGCAGGATACGGCATTCTGCGTATAGGCCAAACCACCAACGGCAAGACAAATGCGGCACAGGCTCCGGAGTCAGGCCGCGGGCTGGAATGCGACAAGATGAGCAAGGAGGCAGTGAAGCATTTCTGGGACGGCTATCCGGCCATGCTGATAGAGACTGCCGGCCGACACATTGGCAAGACTTTCACTCATATAGAGATAGACAGTTATGAAGCAGGCGGACAGACTTGGAGTCCGGTTCTGCCTGAAGAATTCAGAAAACGTAAGGGCTACGACATCATACCCTATCTTCCGCTTATGGCGGGAAGGCTCAAGGAAATTGAGAGTAAGGAGGAAACGGCAAGATTCCTCAAGGATTGGGAAAATGTAGTGACCGACTGCGTATCTGAAAACTACTATGGCTACATGACACATCTCGCCTCGGAAGCAGGACTGCGCATGATGATAGAGCCTTACGGCACAGGTGGACAGAAACCATTCAGAATTATTGATTTTGAGAAAATAGCACTCGCATGCCCTGAAGCAGACATCGCCACCGAGTTTTGGCAGGATCCACCACGCTGGGGATGGAAGGATATTGCCCGACATGAGAAGATAATGCGCAAACTTGGCAAACCACTCCTCATAGCCGAAGCCTTCACATGCTGGCCGCTCAGGGCATGGAGCGACAGCCCTGCCGACATCAAGCGAGTGTGCGACAAGGCTTTCTGCTCGGGTGTGAACCGCATGATGCTCCATGCCGGAGCCGCCAATCCCTGGCCGAATGTTGAGCCGGGCATGTCGTTCGGGATATGGGGCACTCAGTTCGTGCCGGGCCAGACTTGGTGGAAAGCCGGAGGTGCTAAAGAGCTTTTTGAGTATATGACCCGCTGCCAGGAATTTCTGCAGAAAGGAATTCCAGTTCCTGAGCAACTTCCCCGCATGGAGCAGTTTCTGACCTACAGGCGCACGGATGGAGACACCGACATAATCTTCGTCAGCAATCAGGCAGACTCTGTTGCCACCGCAACCGTTCCTTTCGATCCCGGAATGAGGAGAGTGGAAGTATTCGACCCTTATTCTCGGGAGCGATTCGCACCCGACGCGACTTCTCAGGCCGGAATAGAGGTGGAGATTGAGCCCTTCGGCTCGCGCTTCCTGATAATAAGCCCTGACACTGCCGCCCTTCCCCGGCGTATAAGGCGAGAAACTATAACCACACAGCCCGTAGAAGGCCGATGGACAATATCATTCCCTGATGCCGGGACACTGGTTACAGACACCTTATTCTCATGGCCCGATAGCGATAAACACGATACCAGATACTTCTCGGGCACAGCCACCTATTCGGTGCAGTTCGTTCCCGGCGCCGACATGATGGATCCTGACAGCCGGCTCATTCTCTCGCTCGGCGATGTGAAGGAAATGGCGGCAGTGAGGGTCAACGGAATAGAGTTGCCCCTGATGTGGAAGGCTCCGTTTGAATGCGACATAACAGATGCCGTAAGGCCGGGCCAAAATCTGCTTGAGGTGGACATAACCAATCTTTGGCCCAACAGGATGATTGGCGATGAATTAGAACCCGACGATCTGGAATGGAGCGAGCCTCTCATATACGAATATGCACCCGGCAAACCACGTGCCGGATGCTATCTGACGTCTAATCCCGACTGGCTGCGCAACGGCACCGAACGTCCGTCAAAAGGCCGAAAGACAGTGGGATGCTTCAAATTCTTCACTGCCGATTCTCCTTTGCTCCCTTCAGGACTTCTCGGCCCCGTCACCCTTCAGAAGCGACGATGAACTTCCCCGGCCGTCACTTCTTCTTGTAGCGGGCAGGGAAGCCGTAGAGCGTGACACGCAACACCTGACCGTCTTTCTCAAGATGCGTGAACTGAGGATGGAAAATATTGGCGCATTTGTATTTCATGATTGCTTCTATCAAAGCAAGGTCGTATGCTTCCTGCACCGATATGTTTCTTAGCTTGGCCCGTCCCTCCTGAGTGGAAATGTCGATAACGTAGGTTATCGGGGTTTCATCAAAATCATAATCGAGTTCGTTTAAGCTCTTGAATTGTGGAGTTGTTGTAGACATGGCATTTATCTCCCGCGTATGGATGCCTACGGGAGATTGTGGCAATGGCTTCGGGGAACAGGAAGACAATCCTGCAAGGATGCTTAAAAAAAGCAAGAATAATACTGTTGAAGATATTGCTTTCATAATGCTTTATTATCATGTTAGAAATTCAGGCCGAGCGTCAGACCGAGGCTGCGCGAATTGGCGACGCGGTTGCCCATCAGGTTGATGCCCGCTGTCAGTGAGTTGTTGCCTAAATGCATTATATCATTCTCGAATAGAGTGGAGGAAAATGACTGCATTTGTCTTGCTTGCTTCATCAATGAATTAGCTTTCAGATTAAAACCGAGACACCATGCGGCTCCTAAAACTCCTCCCACAGCTACCAGACCGTATGCGTATGCATCTGAATCAGAACCCATAAAACCTGCAACACCTGCAACCCAAAAAACGCATCCGCCGATCCAACCCATCAAACGATATGTTCTTGCCTGTCTTCTTAAAGGATCCATCTTTTTATACATCTGTATTAATTCGGCATCAGAGACATATCCGGTTTGAGGGGTGAACTCGTGCTCTGATTCCGCAATGCGCATCAACTCTTCATCGCTTGGCGAAGTTGTTTGTGAGACATCTGCCGGACGTGGAGTCTCAACCTCGTTGAAAGTGTCTACTTCACCGTTTTCATACAGAATGGACGCTACAGAAGAGATGGGAACTGTGTAGAGCGGGCCGGTAGGATTGGAGGCCTTGTGATACCTGATGAGGGTTTCTGTGATTTCCTCAACCTTCGCATCAAGTTGGGTGCCGTCTGTCTTGGTAATCACATCTTTAGCCGCTGCTGAGACTATACCAAAGAGCAGACAGAGAATAAGTGTGCGGATTCTCATGTTTTGTAAGTCTTAAAATTGCCTCCGGGCCTGTCTCATCGGCATAAAACAATAAAAAAGCGTAAGGCCTGTACTTTTTTGCCCGTTCCGCTTTCTGAGGCCTTCGCATTGCCCATCACCGTAGAACGGACAACAAGAGCCTCACGCTGAATATGCCGACATTCCGACGGCACACGCTCACGCGCACACCATCGGCATGGATATAACATATTCAAAGGCATCCACTGTTGTCTCATTCTTGACGGTAATTGAAAGTTGCGAAGTTTCAGAAAGCCAAGAAAGAGCGTCGAGTAAACGCTACAAAAAATGTCTTGCCGATGATTCCGCCGGGCAAATTGCTGGGAGGAATCATCAGCACCACAAAATTAATACATTAATTTCATTATCACAAAAAAAGCTCAAAAAAAATCGATGTCTGCTAACTTTATACATAAAAATTTGCAAACCACATCAAATTATCGTATATTTGTAAACTCAAACCAATTATTCCGATGAATGAATCATCATCTGTATACATCAACCCGCTGACCGATTTCGGCTTCAAATACCTTTTCGGACAGGAGGAGAACAAACAGTTTCTTCTCTCCTTCCTCAATTCGCTGATGGAAGGAGAGGCAGTAATCGAAGACGTGAACTTTATCGACAAGGAACGCATTAACGATAACAAGGACGGACGTGCCCTAATATATGACCTTCACTGCGAGACATCTGACGGAGGATCAATAATAGTGGAGATGCAGAACCGGTATCAGACTCATTTCAACGACCGCGCGCTCTTCTACCTCTCAGGTGATATCTATAATCAGGGAAGAAAAGGTAAAAACTGGAATTATCAACTCACACCTGTCTACGGAGTATTCATGATGAATTTCGACTGGGACGACGACCCTGAAAAACATCTGAGGGAAGACATAGGTTTGATTAATATAAGGACAAGGAAGGTGTTCTCGGACAAACTGAGGATGACTTTCCTGAAGATTCCTCTCATGGACAAGACTCCTGACGAGTGCAGGGATATTTTGGATAAATGGATTTATATAATGAAAAATATGGAAACTATGGAAACAATGCCGAAAGTGTTTATGCGTGATCCGGTTTTCAAGAGACTTGGCGAGGTGGCGAAAGTAGCCGCGCTAAATCCGAAAGATAAAAAGGCTTACGACAGATCTCTCAAGATCTATCGTGACAATTACGCTATAGCCGAGACAGAGCGTGCCCAGGGCAAGAAGGAAGGTCTCGAAGAGGGAATCATAATTGGCAAGGAAGAGGGAATCATAATTGGAAAGGAAGAGGGAATTATAATTGGCAAGGAGGAGGAAAAATGCAATATCGCCATCAATCTAATAAACATCGGGATGAATGATGACGACATAAGCCGCGCCACGGGATTATCACCCGAAAAGGTTTCTTCCATCAGACAGAACCACTGAGCAATCATCAATGGAAAAGACTTATAACCCAAACTCATACATTCACAACTACAACTTATGAAAACGACTATTCTCTCGATCATCGCCATGCTGATTTCCGCTATGGTGCTTGCACAGCCACCGGGATTCAAGATGCCGGAAATGCCTGCGGTGCCTGAGGCGTTGCCGTTGGGGACTGTGCCTTTGGGCGACATTGAGGCTTTCGAAGAAGTAACTCTCAATATCCCGATCGCAGAAGGGCCCTTTGAGCCGAATTGGGAATCGATCGAGAGTAATTATCCGGGCACACCGGAATGGCTTCGTGATGCCAAGTTTGGGCTATGGGTGCATTTTGGCCCACAGTCGGCCGGCGAGAGCGGAGACTGGTATGCGAGAAATCTATATAAGGAGGATCATCAAGCCTATAAAAATCATTTAAAAAGATACGGCCACCCATCAGAAGCGGGTTATAAGGAAGTGCTGAAAGACTGGAATCCCTCAAAACTTGATCCGGAATATCTCACAGAACTTTACCATAAGGCCGGGGCCCGCTTCCTTATGATTCAGGGTGTGCATCATGACAATTATGACCTGTGGAACTCTCAATACCATCCATGGAACTCGGTGAACATCGGGCCTAAACGTGATCTTCTGCGTGAATGGACTGATGCATGCCGGAAACACGGTATGCGCTACGGAGTGACTTTCCATCATGAATACACATGGTGGTGGTGGCAGACCGCTTTTGGTTGCGACAAGGAGGGAGAGAAGGCCGGCGTGCCTTACGACGGACATCTCACCATTGACGACGGCAAAGGCAAGTGGTGGGAAGGCTATGACCCGCGCTTGCTATATGGCATAGATCTCCGCGAGTATGAGTCGATCGACGAAAAGGCTCACACAGGATGGTCTACCCCAAATCCGGGAATCTTCACCCGTCACCTTGACTATGCCAAATGGTTTGCGACGCAGTGGGCTCTCAGAATGATGGACGTGACCGAAAACTATTCTCCTGACTTCATATATACCGACGGCACGACACAGGGGCCTTTCACCGGACGTGGCACCGGTACGGGCTACAAGTGCAACGCGATGCCGGTGGTGATGGCCGATTTCTACAACAAAACCCTCGCCAGAAGAGGGAAAGTGGACACTTTCAGCATCATCAAGTTCAGGAATCCTACAAACGGAGCTGTAAACACTGCGGAATTTGATTTCCCCGACTCCATCAACGCTTCACAGCCCTGGATACGCGAGGCTCCGGTGGGCGACTGGTTTTACGCTCCCGGTTTCACCTACGATTCGGGAATGATGATACGTTTCATCATAGAATCAATAGCACGCGATGGCAATGCGGCTCTCAATATCTGCCTGCGTCCTGACGGCTCCATCGAAGATGAATGTGTGAAGATGCTTGAGGAAGTCGGCGATTGGATGAAAGTGAACGGTCAGGCTGTGTATGGCAGCCGTGCCTGGCGCAGTCCGGGAGAAGGGGAAACAGATGAGAATGGAAAGCTCCGCACCCTGCCCGGAGGTGGGCTCGGAAAGAGGCATGCCGATTTCAAATTTTCCACCAAAGATTTCCGTTTCACTGTCGGCAAAGACAATGCCCTTTATGCTTTCAGCATGACTGTGCCGGATTCGGGAGAAGAACTTAGGATCAAATCTCTCGGAAAGAATAACAACGGAACAATTGAGAAAGTATCTCTACTTGGAAGCAACGGGAAACTCTCCTGGAAGCAAAACAACGATGAACTCATCATCAGATGCCCTGACACTTCAGATTTCAAGACCGCCCTCGTATTTAGAATCGAATAATGAAAAAAAACTTATAACCCAAACTCATACATTCACAACTACAACTTATGAAAACGACTATTCTCTCGATCATCGCCTTGATGATTTCCGCTATGGCACTCGCACAGCCACCGGGATTCAAGATGCCGGAAATGCCCCAACCCGATTTCGCCGACCTCAACTATGCCGGAGATGACCTCGAAGGGCATAAACTTGACATCTATCTGCCCAAAGACGGCAAAGACAAGCACAAACTCATAGTGGTGATCTACGGCAGCGCCTGGTATAGCAACAACTTCAAGAACGCCGCCTACATGTCGCTCGGAAAGCCCCTCAACGATGCAGGCTTCGCAGTGGCCACCATCAATCACCGCTCAAGTGGCGATGCCAAGTATCCGGCCCAGATCAACGACGTGAAAGGCGCTATAAGATATCTGCGTGCCAACGCAGACAAATTCGGACTTGACACTTCATTTGTGGACATCACCGGGTTCTCTTCTGGCGGCCATCTGTCTTCAATGGCCGGTGTCACCAACGGCCTGAAGGAGCGCACCGTAGGCTCAACTTCTATCGACATTGAAGGAAACGTGGGCGGAAACAACGACCAAAGCAGCGCTGTAGATGCCGTTGTGGATTGGTTCGGGCCTGTGGATATGGCGAGAATGGAAAATTGCGAGACTGTGAAAGGTGCCGATTCACCCGAGGCCGCACTTATCGGAGGTGCGCCCGCCGACAATATGGAAATGGTAGCACTGATAAGTCCGATCACTTACGTTTCGGAGACCACCGCTCCCACACTCGTGATACATGGCACTTCCGACAGTGTCGTACCCTTCTGCCAGAGCAAATATTTCTCAGAAGAACTTGAGAAAGCGGGAAAACTCGAGCGCCTTATCCCTGTTGAGGGCGGAGAGCACGGCCCTGTCACTTTCAACGAAGACACCTTTAAGGCAATGGTGGAGTTCTTCACCGAGAAAGCCGGGAAGTGATCTGAGCAAGAATTATTATGCAAGGGGTCTTTAAAGTCGCGTGGCTTTGAAGACCCTTATCATATTCCTGACATCTCCTGAAGTTTCAGGTTCGGGCGTCCGAGTCTTACGCGCAGATAGTCGAGAAGGCGCTGGCGCTCTGAATACGACAGACGCGAGTCAATGCTTATCAAGGCCACCGTAGCGGTGTCGAGTTTCAGCGTTGCAGGATCAGACACCACAGCCGAAGAGATTCCGATGCGCTTCACCTGAGGGAACAGCGCGTGGATTTCAGGAGCCACCTGCTCAGCTGCGTCTGATGAGAACCGCGTCATGGCAAGCTCGCCCTGGAGCGAATCGATAGCATTCTGCTGTCGTGAGATAGTGGCCTGCGCCACGCGATACAGTTCCTGCGATTTCACATCGGATATTGACTCGGAAGAAGAACCACGCTCATATACACCGCCCTGAATGAACGATAGCGTCGTGCCGCCAAGCCCATAATATCTGAGGCGCGGCGTCAGAGCCTTCTCAAGCGAATCGATAGGCATAGGGCGCCCGATAAGTGTGATTGAAAGATACTTTTCGCCATCTTTGAAGTATGCTTTTCTGGCCAGCACCTGAGTGTCGGGGAAATCGCATTCTTCAGAAATAAAGCGGTCGGCATCCATAGTGAAGCGATTGTCGCGCAGCATATTATAAGTGAGATATATACTGGGCACCATCGTCAGAATGGCAAGCGCATAGACCACCCGCATAACCCGCTTCGAGCGGGCAGGATCGGCAGTAGGCACACTCTTATACTTCATCAGCTTCACTCCGATAAAAGTGGCGAAAGCGATGTAGATGGAGTTGATGATGAAGAGATAGAACGCTCCGAAGAAATAGTTGAGCTGCCACGTGGCGAGCCCATAGCCTGCCGTGCAAAGCGGCGGCATAAGAGCAGTAGCGATAGCCACGCCGGGAATCACATTCCCCTTGTTTGTGCTTCCAAGTGCTATTATGCCGGCACCTCCACCCACAAAACCGATCAGGACATCATAGATAGTGGGCGACGTTCGGGCAAGAAGTTCGCTATGCTGCTCATTCACAGGCGAGATAAGGAAGTAAAGTGTGGAAGCGAGCACCGAGAAGCCTGCGGCCATCACGAGATTGCGCATGCAGCGCTTGATAAGGTCATAATCGTGTATGCCTATGCCGAGACCAATACCAATAATCGGGCCCATCAGCGGCGATATAAGCATCGCGCCTATAATGACAGCCGTGGAATTGGTGTTCAGGCCAAGCGAGGCTATCAATATTGCCATTATCAGAATCAGTATGCTCGTGCCGCGAAACGACACACCCTCACGAATATTTTCTTCTGCCTGCTGCTGACTGACCAGCTGCCCCGACAGGGAGAAGTAATTTACAAAAAAATCGCTGAATCTCGTGATTATCTTTTTTTGCATGGCGATGTAGATAAATGTGGAATGTATTACTTCAGGAATGTTTACACTATAAACGTTTTCAGACCCTTAAAGAGTACGGTATTGCTTAAAAAAAATAAAATTTATATGGCCTCGAGAAAAATATAGCCGAAATATTTGGATAATCGGAAAAAAGTTATTAACTTTGCACCGCAATTGAGGGAAACCTCCAATGGTGAGGTGGGTGAGTGGCTGAAACCACCAGTTTGCTAAACTGACGTAGGAGCAATCCTACCACGAGTTCGAATCTCGTCCTCACCGCAAAGGCTGCTTTTTCGGAAGCGGCCTTTTTTTATTATCCCGAATCATAATTTTCCAAACAGCCTGAACAGACACAAACGTAGCGACATCGCGTGCGATGTCTGATGTAGGGATGCACCCGGGTGCATCCGCCACGGCGATAGGCCGAACGACAAATTTGGATCAAAATCATATAAAAACCGAAAATTTTGTGTAAATTTGCATCATGAATCGCCCGAAGCCATCTATCGCGGCCCTCTTCCGCCCTCAGGCCCTCCTCATCGCAGCCGTCGTCAGCCTCACGATGGCCCTGCCGGCATGCCGACGCGACAATGACGCCGAAGCGAGGCTCGACGCCGCCGAACGCCTCATGGAGAGCCGCCCCGACAGCGCCCTTCTCATTCTCGACTCAATACAAGCCCCGACTCTGCACGGAGAAAGCCGGAAGGCACGCTTCGCACTGCTGAAATCAATCGCCCTCGATAAAAACTATATCGACACCACAACTTTCGACGTAATCCAACCGGCCATCGACTATTATCTCAAAAAGGGAACTCCCGATCAGAGACTGCGCACTTATTACTATCAGGGCCGCATCTACCAGAATGCCGGAAACTCGCACAAAGCAGTGTCGGCCTTTATGCAGGGACTTGACAACGCAGACGATTGCACAGACTCCCTGGTGATGGCTCGAGCATTTGCAGCTCAAGGTGCGGAATATATGGAATTCTATGATTTTGACAATTATACAGGATGCTATCTAAAGGCTGCTAAAATCCTTAATGCCCTTCATCGTGAAGATCTTGAATTCGAATGCCTGCTTAGCGCCTTAAACGGCACTATCCTGATGAAGGATCAGGAAAAAGCCGACAGCATAATTAGCCTTTGCCGACAATTCAATTCGCTTGGCGACGAAGCGATGCGCCGGCTGCAATGCTTCAATCTGGCCTACATTCTGCGTTTCGGCTCAATCAATGAGCTGAAGGAGTTTATCGGGAGCAATCATGATCATACCGGTTACGACGCATTCGGCATCATCAATCTGGCTTCGGCCTACAACAAGGTGGGCGACAACACCACCGCAAGACATTTTCTGGATTACCTTGACAATAACCAAATGGAATATGACACCCTGAAATATCTGGGTACATCCTTCTTTATATATGAGGACTGCAAAGATTATGAGAATGCCCTAAACACTTATAAGCAGTTTTCCGCCATATTAGACAGAAACAATTTACGGACTTTTCAACATCAGATAGCCACTGTAGAAGACAAGCATCAAATTGAGACTCAAGCCCGCGAGGATGCGGAAAAGAAATCTAAAATCATCTGGAAGTGTGTGGCAGGTCTGATCATTCTCGCCATGATCGTGCTGATTCTCATGCTCGCTGTCCGCAGCAACAGAATCGGTCGAGATCTTGCAATCCAGAAAGAGCGTAATGCACGGCTTGAGATCGACAGGATGAGATCGGAGAGTGAGAGACTACTGCTTGAGTTCAGAAACCTTGAAGCAGACAGAGACAACAGCCTTAAAGAGGCCGAGACTCTGAGCAACCGTAATGCTATTCTGGAAAGAGAGAAAGATAATCTGAAGTCTCTGATCAAGACATACGAAGAAATACCCGCCGAAGTAAAGGAGGCGATTGAAGTGAGGCTTGAAATGCTCAATAACCTGCTCGCCGGCCATATCACCAACAATGCCGATTACGAACGCCGCTATCAGAGCCGCATTCATGAATTGACCGAGAGTTCGGAAAAATTTATGGACAGCAACCGTCTTGCATTTCAGGCCTCTCATCCCAAATTCATACGTTATTTTGAAAAGCATGGCCTCACCATCGATGAGATAAATTATGTATGCCTATATGCTCTCGGACTGCGCGGCAAGGAGATTGGCAGATACTTGAAGAAGAGAAGTCATTTCAACATGAGCAGCGACATTCGCAAAAAGTTAGGAATCGACATGCATGAGACGAATATCGGCATCTATGTTCGCAAGCTCCTGAACGAACTATGATTTCGGGCCCAATATGAAACTTTTTCACGCACTGCGCCGAAATTTTTCACTTCAAATTTTTCATATCACTAATACTTAGTAGGTTACACCCGCCGATTTCTCCCAAAATATGAAACTTTTTATTTGCAGATGAAACTTTCATGCGCTATCTTTGCAAATAAAAAACCTCATATTATGATAAAAAGACTTGCTTCAATTATTCTGCTTCTTGCGGCTTTTGCACTCAGCTCCGCCGCCGAGCAATCTAAAGGGAACAACAATTCTATTCCGGTCGGATTAGAAATAAAGAGTACAAACTCCGAAGGAAAAAAAATACTTCGTTCCACTTTGTTCATTCCCATCGAAGCATGGTATGAAATAGGAACCAGAAGTTTAGTTATAAATTATACAGGGAAGTCAACCGGGATAGTAAACCTATATCTAAATGGGACTCTCTATGAAACGTCTCCTGCGATCAACACTTCTTTTTATATCTCGGAACCGGGGATGTATTCAGTGCAGATTTTAACAGATTCATGGTACGCCATTGGCAGCATTGAAATCTGACAAATCAGATTCAACCAAAGAAAAGATTACTGTCGACAATAATCTTGCAGACTTCACTGCATAACAGGCGCGGATTCCGAAAAGCGAACAGAGTAGGAAACAATTATATATATCCATAATTCATGAAAAAAAGCTTTTATTGCTTCTTTCAGCGTATATGGGCTGCATTTTTGCTACATACGCATTCAAACCGGAAGCCTCTTCTGCGGATGACATTGTCAGAACTATCGACGATGCAGTTTATTCCCAAAATAACCTGAACTTCACGACTTTTGAGATCTACGCGGAGGAGTCTGGTCAATATCACGCAGAATTCTGGCTTCTTCCTGCAAAATATGCAGACGGTTCATATACGAGATTCTCATTGTTTTTGAATGGAGAACCTGCAGGAACCATCACTCCCACTGAAGGGAACTGGCAATCAGCAAGTATTGACAACGGCGGTACTCTTGAACTGATTGAGGGTAAAAACATTATTTCAATTGGTACACCCGCACCGGAAATACCCTCGGTAGAGACAATAAAGATTGCCGCAAATGCTGATGATGCCATGATTTCGTCTGACGCATATAATTCATTTCTTAACAAAGCCAAAAAAAATACATCTTATCAGGAGTATTTATCGGATAATTACGAACCTGAATATTCAACATACGGTGATAATCAGATTCAGTCATTTTACAATGTCCCATTGAAATATACATTTTATCACATTCTCAGTTTCACAAAGGGGCAAGATATTTTTCTGACTTCAACAAGTTCCGCTGAACATACTATCGATATGGTATACTACGGAACGGAAAGGGATCCTCGTAATAACATACAATTAAATAGCGCAACTTCACCCTTGATTCCATACGATACGATTCCCCCGATAACTATAGAACCAAGCAAAGAGTGGATAAAGGGTCCATGTCCGTATATCTTGGCCTCTTCTGAAGAAATGCAGGGATTGAACTGGTGCGGCCCTTCGGAAAAGGCGCTTAATTCCCTAACTCACATTGCTAAAATTCATGAAACAATACCTAAGACAGGGGTATATTTCGTTAGAATCCGCCATAATATTCCGGGGGGCATGGGAGTAGTAAACCTGAATGTGAACGGAACTTATTTTTACGAAAACGTTCCGATGACCTATTCATTTGTTAAGAATACAATTCCGGCAGACAATGTCAGTTATGAGTCGTTTACAATATCTGCCAATCCGGACATTGACGATCCAATTCTGTTCGTGCATGGTGCAGCCGATAAAGTTGTTGGAATAAATGACGATTGCACAAGGAAAATAAAAGAGTTTTTTGATCTGTCATATTATGATTCTTACATAGCACAAAAGTATAGATTCAAAACCTCCGGACTTAGTGTAAGTAGTTATATGTCGGTAAACCCTGAATCCGAATGCACTATCATTACAAATAGCCCACAGACAACAGTTTCATTCAAACCATCCCTGAGAAGCCAAGATATTCAGAATAGCCTATCAATTAGCGCTCAATCAAATACTCAGGGAACGATAATGCTTAATAATGACTCGAAAGACTTGACAATATCCTCTTTAAACACCGATATCAAACGCATTACTGCATTCGACATGTTCGGCAAAAAGATCAGTTCTATAGAACCGGATGGACAGATCGTATCAGTTCCGTTGTCTGCACTTAGACTCAATAATCATGGCACATATATAATATTTGTTGAGACCGCCGAAGCCTCATTCTCAAGAAAAATTTACCTGTGATGAGATTATTCTTAAAAAAATTGTATTAACTAATAAAGAGAATAAGATGCAATTCAGACATTTAATATCTGCGCTCATAGCACTTGCCGCTGCAGTTTGCTCAGCAGAAAACACAGTAGACCCGGAACTGAACAAGGCTGATGGCGAGGTCGCCGGACACGAATATGTAGACTTAGGGTTGCCGAGCAAAACTTTGTGGGCAACCTGCAACTTAGGCGCAAGCACACCATACGAATATGGAGATTACTATGCATGGGGGGAGGCCGAACCGAAGCTCACTTTTTCTTGGGAAAACTATAGATATGTCAGAGGAATAGACCATGAAGGTTCATTTTATTGGCATATACTTGATGACATAGGAGAAGAAATCAGTGGTACGGAGTATGACGCGGCCGCCCTGGAGTGGGGACATGGCTGGCGGCTTCCGACATATCAGGAATGCTATGAACTCCACATGTTGGGATGGCAAAAATGGACTACTGACGAGCAGACCAACGGGACACGTGCGTATGGAACGAATGAGAAAAGCATATTTCTTCCTGCCGGTGGCATAGGAGGTGAGGGCTTGAATGGTGAGGAGATATTGAGTGGAGTATGTGGCTACTATTGGACAGGAACCTATTCTCCCTGGTGCACAAACAACGGCACTCCCATTGAGCCAAGCATTCGTGCGAAGTCATTATGGGTCGATTTAAGCCACATGCAAGTAGGCGATATATATAAGTGTGGCGGAGCGAACATAAGACCCGTCATCAGCAAATCTGACGCGGGAATAAAAGAGACTTCTGCCGACAGTCCTTATATCTCACTGAAGTATGCGAACAGACAATTAAAGTCATACGGAGACATAGAGGGATGCACTGTTACGGTGACTGATCTCGCCGGGCGCATAGTGTTGCGGACTCCGGCGCAAGATGTGATGACTCTGTCCGACTTGAACGAAGGGATATATGTAGTCTCGATGGATAGAAGTGGTGTCTTGATCTCAACAATAAAAATTGATATCAGATGAACAGATTAATATTTATACTATCGATATTATTCACTACTCTATCGGCTATAGCCGAAGAGTGCTATTATTATTGCGGCTCCGATATCATCACTATTTCAAAAGATTCGGCTCACGCAGTGATCACGACTCCTAAAGGGGCTGCATCTAAAATGAGGGCTGTGTCCTCCATTGAAGTCATCAGACATATCACCGATCAGACATACGACATTACGGTGATACGGCAGACAGATGCTGTTAATTTTGCCGATATCAAGAAGATGATGCCCGAAAGAATGACTGAAACATTCGTGACTCCTTGCTATAAGGATGAATACGGAAAACTGATGATCCCCACCGGTTTGATTTATGTAAAATTAAAGACGGAATCGGACTATCCAAAGCTTCAGGAGGCTGCCGAGGCGCACGGATGCAGGATTGTGAGCCAGAACAAATTCATGCCTTTGTGGTATACGCTTCAAGTGACAGTCAATTCAGATGGGGACTGCGTTGATGTAGCAAATAAAATTTATGAAAGCGGATTGTTTGCCAGTGCCGAGCCAGCGTTTGCTTTCGATACCTGCATCTCTTATGATCCTTTGGTATCAGAGCAATGGGCCCTCTACAATCCGGACTATGAAGATATAGATATCTCAGCGGCCGAAGCTTGGAATTATGTTACAGGGAAAGGAATAATAGTCGCCGTTATTGATCAGGGTATAGAACTGACTCACGACGACCTGGTAGATAACATCTATTACAAGAGTTACGATGCTTATACCCGCACTTCTCCGAGTGGAATATATGATACCCAAGGTAAAGAAGGACACGGAACTCATTGTGCGGGAATTATCGGAGCAGTTAGAAATAATGACATTGATATCGCAGGAGTTGCCCCAGGCGTACGCCTTATGTCTGTGAGTGTTAACTTAAATGACGCTAATTCAACGGAACAGATAGCCGAAGGTATCAATTGGGCCTGGAAGAACGATGCCGACATAATCTCTTGTTCATTGGCAAAACGTAACCCATGTAAACTTGTGGAGGAAGCTATAGACAATGCCGTGGCCAACGGACGGGAAAAACGTGGATGCGTGATTGTATGTGCATCAGGAAATGACAATGCGTCGGTGTCTTTTCCCGCCAGCTATAGAAACGAAATAATAATAGCCGTAGGCAATTTAAAACGTGATGGCGAGATAAATCCCAGTTCAAATTATGGAGAAGAACTGGCAGTATGTGCTCCGGGCACTTATATTCTTTCAACCATGAATGGAAACACTACAGCATTTTGTTCGGGCACTTCAATGGCATGTCCTCATGTGGCAGGATTGGCTGCATTGATTCTTGAAAGAAATCCGTCACTGACAGCAAAGAAAGTGCACGAGATTATTGCCAAGAATACGAAAAAAATTGGCAGTATTCCTTACAGCACAAATAAAGTTTACGGAACATGGAATATTAAATACGGCTATGGACTGATTGATGCCTATAAAGCAGTCATCAATACACCCCGGAATTAAATATATTAGTCTGTAGTATAACCAATTCAATTATGCTTCAGCTGTAAACGTATGAACATCGCGTGTTATGTCCGGGTCAGCGGCTGCCGATGGAAAAATCTACGACCTCTATGGCAGGGAGATAACCGATCCGGTGCCGGGACAGATCTACATTCAGGACGGCAAGAAGAAAGTGTTGCTGAGATAAGTGCAGGATTTCTGCTATAACACTCAATAATAACTGTTTTCATGAAGAAGTGGGGATGCGCCTGACTGGGTGCGTTCCCATTCCTTTTAATAATTTAGACTTGCTTTAGCTTGAGCGCAGCTAATTGAGAATTTGGAATTTAGAACTTTTATTAATTGAGAATTGTGACTTGCTTTAGCTTGAGCGTAGCTAATTGTGAATTGAGGTTAGCTTGAGCGCAGCTAATTTGGAATGCTTGACGCGGTGGGCGAGCACCCGGATAATGGTAAATCCTTTCCCCGGGGCGGATGCACCCGGGTGCATCCCTACAATTCTCAATTCTATACAAATCAGCGCTCCGCGCTGTGGAAGCCCTGTCGGGAGGCTCGGTGAGGTGGGTGAGTGGCTGAAACCACCAGTTTGCTAAACTGACGTAGGAGCAATCCTACCACGAGTTCGAATCTCGTCCTCACCGCAAAGGCTGCTTTTTCGGAAGCGGCCTTTTTAGTTTTCTTACCTCACAAGCAAACGCCCCAGCCACACAAGGCCGATGCCCATGATGATACTTGCAGCAAGATAGAAGGCCAGCACACCCCACTGTCCGCGGCCTATCATAACCCACATTTCGTTGGCAAATGCGGAGAAGGTGGTGAAGCCGCCACAGAAGCCTGTGATAAGAAGGATATTATGATGTCCGGAAGTCAAACCGAGACGCTCAATCAAGCCAAAAAACAATCCTATAAGGAAGCAGCCGATAATATTGACGAGAAACGTACCGAGCGGGAACGGCCCGCTCCACCATCCACCGGTCCAACGCCCTATCAGGAAGCGAGCGGCCGTGCCGATAAATCCTCCGGCGCCCGCTATAAGTATTTCTTTGAAAATCATACTTCCCTGAATAGATCCGATCAATGTCTGAACTTCAGTTCGCGCTCTATGTCTTCGATGCCGACACCCATCTGTTCAAGAAGAACAAGATAATGATACATCAGGTCTGACGCCTCGTAGATAAACCGCGAGCGGTTGCCATCGACAGCCTCAACCGCCGACTCCACAGCCTCCTCCCCTACTTTCTGCGCGATTTTCTTCACACCGTGAATGAAGAGGCGGGTTGTATAACTGTTTTCCGGCATCTCCTCATGTCTTTTCTTAACAATAGCGGCAAGTTTCCTGATGAAGCCCTCCTCCGCCGGAGTATCGAAGCACGATTCCGTACCGCGATGGCAAGTTGGCCCTATCGGCTCGGCCTTGATGAGCAGAGTGTCGGCATCGCAGTCGGCATACATATCGCGCACCAGGAGGAAGTGACCGGAGGTCTCTCCCTTTGTCCAAAGAGTGTTTCGCGTGCGGGAGAAAAAGGTCACTTTTCCGGTAGAACGGGTGATTCGGAACGCTTCCTCATTCATATAGCCCAGCATCAGCACCTTCATCGACACGGCATCCTGAATGATGACAGGAAGAAGACCATCTGCGCATTTCGACAGATTGAAGTCAGAGAAATTCATAATAAAAATCGTTATTCTTTGACGGGAGCCCCTATACACGGGGCATCCGATTAAATTCTTACTGAAATACCTTTTGCGGCCAATACTGACTTGAGTTCGGCAACGGAAATCTCCCCATAGTGGAAGATACTTGCTGCGAGGGCTGCGTCGGCATGTCCGGCAGAAAGGACTTCGGCGATATCATCAGCGCTTCCCGCACCTCCGGATGCGATCACCGGAATCTTGAGAGAGTCGCAGAGGCGCGCGAATACATCGCACGGATAACCCCGGCGAGTGCCATCGTGATCCATCGACGTGAACATGATCTCGCCGGCACCCCGCTCCTCAACCTCATGGGCCCAACTGAAAAGTTCCCTGTCGGTGAGACGGGAGCCTCCGTGGGTAGTGACACGCCACTCGCCATCTACGGTCTTCGCATCGATAGCCACAACGACAAATTGACTGCCGTAACGGGCAGAAAGTTGCGATATCAGATCAGGATCGGCCACGGCTGCCGAATTAATGGTGATTTTATCCGCTCCGGCATCAAGCAGGCGAGCCGCATCCTCCACCGAGGAGATACCTCCACCCACTGTGAACGGAATATTGATGCGCTGTGCGATTCGCTCCACAAGGCGGGTGAAAGTGGCTCGCCCTTCGCGCGATGCGGAGATGTCGAGATATACAAGTTCGTCGGCCCCTTCGAGGGCGTAGCGAGCTCCCAGTTCCACCGGATCGCCTACATCGGCAAGACCCTCGAAATTGATACCTTTCACAGTCCGGCCATTCTTTACGTCGAGGCAAGGTATGATTCTTTTGGCAGGCATTTCTATTGATGATTAAGAGTGATCATGTCGGTTATCTTCCACATATCTTCTGATTTCCTCAGGCGAGATGCGCCCCTCATATATGGCTTTTCCCACTATCACGCGCCGGAATCCGAGGGCGTCAAGCCTCAGGATATCCGCCATGGAGGAAATTCCGCCTGACACGGTGAATATGATTGACGGGAAACTTTCGCGTAGCTCAACATAAAGTTCCTCCGAGGGGCCGCCGAGCATGCCATCTTTCGATATGTCGGTGCATATCACCTCTTTTAGTCCGAAAGGAAGGAAGCGGCTTATCAGATCGCCCACCGAGATGTCGGAATCTTCCAGCCATCCGCTCACCGACACCTTGCCGGAACGCACGTCAGCCCCGAGTATTATCTTGTTCCCGCCGAACTCTCCCAGCCAGTCTTCCATCAGATGCGGCTCCTTCACGGCCAGAGAGCCGATTATCGCATAGTCGGCCCCCGCCTCAAGCACCGCATCGAGGGCAGCACGGCTCTTGATGCCTCCGCCCCATTCTATACGGAACTGATTCATCTGCGCTATGCGCCGCAACACGTCAAGATTGCAAGGCTCGCCGGCCTTCGCTCCGTCCAGATCCACAAGATGCAACCTTTCGATGCCGGCCTCAGCGTATACCCGGGCCATATCCTCAGGTGTGGTGTCGTAGACCCGTTTGCTTGAATAATCGCCCTGAGAAAGGCGCACACATCGGCCACCGATTATGTCTATGGCAGGAATAATCTCTATCATAACTTCAGGAAATTTTCAAGTATGCGCTCCCCTACCCTGCCGCTCTTCTCGGGATGAAACTGTGTACCATAGAAATTCTCATATTTCAAAGCGGCTGAGAATAGCCCCGGGTGGCGCGAAGTGGCTATCGTGTCGGGGCAGAGCGGCGCATAATAACTGTGCACGAAATATACGAACTCACCACTCGAAATGCCGGTGAAGAGTTTCGACTCCATGTTGGAGAGCGGCGACCACCCCATGTTTGGCACCTTGAGACCGGGAGCATCGTCGAAACGACGCACTTTGGCATCGAAAATTCCCATGCATTCGGCATCGCCTTCCTCAGAGTGACGACACATCACCTGCATTCCTACGCAGATGCCGAGAAGCGGGCGGCGAATTCTCCTGATTGTCTCGGGAAGCCCCAATTCGGAAAGACGCGCCATAGCCTCTCCGGCATTTCCCACACCGGGAAGTATTACCCTGTCGGCAGCGAGAATCTCCCCGGCCTCGGAAGTGAGCCGCCATTCCGCACCGAGGCGTTCAAGAGCATACCCGAGCGAGCGGATATTGCCCATTCCATAGTCTACTATCGCAATCATAATACGCCTTTGCTTGACGGGAGTTCAAAACTGAAGGGATCTCGCCTCACGGCCATCTTCAACGCTCTGGCGAAGGCCTTGAACACTCCCTCGATGATGTGATGATTATTCTCTCCTTTCGCCGAAATATGCAGGTTGCACTTCATGGCGCAGCAGAGAGCGTGGAAGAAATGACGGAACATCTCCGTAGGAGTATCTCCTACATATTCCCGAGTGAACGGCACGTCCCAACTGAAATCTATGCGTCCGCCAAGATCTATCAGCACCATGGCGCGCGCCTCATCCATAGGGAGCACGAAACCATACCGCTCTATTCCTCTCTTGTTGCCGAGCGCCATCGTGATGGCCTCTCCGAGCGTAATGGCCACATCTTCCATAGTATGGTGCTCATCCACTTCCAGATCACCCTTACATTTTACGGTGAGCGAAATGCCTGAGTGATGCGGAATCTGATCGAGCATGTGGTCGAAGAATTTAAGACCTGTATCTATTGCGGAGGGTTTGCCCCCTTCAAGATCCACCGACACGAAAATGTCGGTTTCCGAAGTCTTACGTACCACCTCGGCACATCTTCCCGATGTGTCATCGGAAGATTCAAGAGGCTCTGCGGCTGAAGCGTCGGGATATGCTTTCAGCAGGGAAAGCGTGCGTCTGTTTTCCTGAGGAGTGCCTATCGTGATGCGGAGGGTATCGGCGCAAAGCGGCATCTTGCTACGGTTGCGCACTATCGCTCCGTTCTCAGCAAGATAGTCGTAAAGCGCATTGGCATTCTCAACCTTAACCAAGAGAAAATTTGCATCTGAAGGATAAACTTTCTTGACTGCCGGCACCTGAGCAAGTTCTTTTTCCATCCATCGGCGTTGCATTTTAATAGTAGCAACCTGAGCCTCAACATCGGCGGCATTGGCATTTATGCGCTTCAGGAGTTCCTGCTGAATGAGCGAGCTCATATTATAAGGGTATTTTACCCTCGAGAAGTATTCAATGATCTCAGGAGAGGCAAAGGCCATTCCCGCACGCAGACCCGCCATGCCCCACGCCTTTGAGAACGTGCGGAGCACAATGAGGCCGGGAAGCTCCTCAAGAAGAGGAAGCATCGAACCCTTATCTGAAAAATCGGCGTATGCCTCATCTACGACCACCACTCCATCGAATTTCATGGCTATCTCTTTCAACAGATCCGTAGGGAAAGCATTACCGGTGGGATTATTTGGAGAACATATCCAGATTATCTTGGTGTTGCTGTCGGTGGCAGCGAGTATTCTGTCGGCAGGGAGAGAGAAATCCTCATCAAGAAGCACCTCCCTCACAGCCACATCATTGACTGCCGCCGACACCTTATAGACTCCGTAGCTGGGTGCTATTGCCACTACATTATCTATACCCGGACGGCAAAATATTCTGAATATCAAGTCTATCGCCTCGTCGCTTCCGCTTCCTCCGATAAAGATTGACTCGGGAGCAACTCCGAAGATTTCAGAGACCTTCCGCTTCAGCACTTTCTGATGAGGATCAGGATAGCGGTTGACTCCGTTGGGATAAGGCGACTCGTTGGCATCAAGCCACACGGAGATGTGACCCGTATCTTCAAATTCATCGCGTGCCGTAGAATACGGCTCGAGATCAAGTATATTTTTTCTTATATATTTCTTCATTTTTCCACATATTTTTCAGGATTCACCCTGATGTCGGCTGCTAGCGCGTGGGCATCCAGACCTTCTGCCCGCGCCATGGCAGTGACAACAGGAGAAAGTAGGGACAATCCTGATTCAGAGAGCTGCTGATACGTGATCTTGTGCATGAACGAATCGATGTTTACGCCGCTGTAACTGCGCGCCCATCCGGAAGTGGGAAGTGTATGGTTGGTGCCCGAGGCATAGTCGCCGGCGCTCTCGGGAGAATGATTGCCTATGAAGACGCTTCCCGCCGCATATATCCCATCGGCTATAGCCCATGGATCGCGCATGGAGATGATGAGATGCTCGGCGGCGTATTCGTTGGCGAAATCAGACATTTCTTCGCGGCTTCCGAGCACTACGATACGGCTGTGTGAGAGGGATCCGGCTATCGAATCCTGCCGGGGGAGCAGCGCTGAGAGCCGATCCACCTCCTTCATGATTTCACGGGCAAGCCCCTCGGATGAGCACACCGCCATAGCCTGACTGTCGGGGCCGTGTTCGGCCTGCGAAAGCATGTCGGCGGCTACAAATGCCGGCACGGCAGTGTCGTCGGCAAGCACCATGACCTCGCTCGGGCCCGCAGGCATGTCTATGGCAACTTCGCGGCTCACTATCTGCTTAGCTTTTGTGACGAATCTGTTGCCCGGCCCGAAAATCTTGTCCACCTTGGGAATGCTGTCGGTGCCGAAAGCCATAGCAGCGATGGCCTGGGCACCACCTACGCGGAAAATTCGATGCACTCCGCACAAGCGAGCGGCAAAGATAATTTCAGGCGCTATTGGATAAGAAGAATGCTGCGGGGTGCAAAGAATAATCTCGCGGCATCCGGCTATACGGGCCGGGATAGCAAGCATCAGCACCGTGGAGAAAAGCGGAGCCCGGCCACCGGGAATATACAGGCCTACCCTGCGAATGGCCACAGCCTTCTGCACGCACCTTACTCCGGGAGCGGTCACAACCTCGACCGTAGCCGGCAACTGCGCACGATGAAACGCCTCGATATTTTCTGCCGCCTTGCGTATGGCAGCAGCCACGTCCGGGTCTACATTTTCAATGGCCGCGTGTATCTCTTTTGCGTTGAGTTCGAAACTACTTCCGCAGAATCCGTCGAAACGAGAGGAATACTCAAAAAGTGCCTTATCCCCTTCTCTCCTCACCTTCGCAATTATATGCTCCACGGCCTCCTCTATCTCATCATCGTCGGGAGTATTGCGCCGGCACAGTGCCTCCCACTCCGAACGCGGAGGATTGTCTATTATCTTCATCTTATCAGGTTTTCGAGGGCGAGAACGAGTATGTCGGCAGCGCCGATCTCTTTCAATCTTTCTATCTTATCCCAAAGCACATCTTCATGAAGCACTACATGGAGCGACACCCAATCGGGGTCGGCAAGGGGAAGAATGGTAGGACTTTTCATGCCGGGCAGAAGTGAGACTGCCTCTTCTATCCTGGATTTAGGCAGATTGAAGAGCACATATTTCATGCCGCGGCTTTCTATGATCGACTGGAATCGGAACATGAGCTGCGAGAGTTCTTTTTCCTTTTCACTGTCAAGCTTAGGATTGGCGATAAGCACGGCCTCGGAACGGATTACGACGTCTTCCTCGCGCATGCCATTCTGAATGAGAGTGCCTCCGGAAGAGACAATATCGAAGATTGCGTCGGCCATGCCTACAGCAGGAGCCACCTCGACCGATCCGGCAATCTCATGGACAAAAGCATGGATACCTTTCTCATCAAAGAAACGCCTCAATATCACCGGGTAAGATGTGGCAACACGCTTGCCCTCAAACCACTGGATGCCGGGATAATCCACCTTATTGGGAACTGCGAGCGACAGACGGCATGCACCGAAACCGAGTTTCATGCGCACATCCACGTCCTGCTCTTTCTCCAGCACTTCGTTCAGGCCTACAATACCGATATCCGCCACTCCCATCGCCACGGCCTGAGGGATATCGTCGTCGCGGAGATAGAGCAGATGGAGAGGAAAGCCCTTGGCATCGCATATTAATTTTCGGTGTGACGCTGCGGCCGATATGCCCGCGTCGCGCATGAGAGCCACAGTGTCTTCGTTGAGTCTCCCCTTGTTCTGAATCGCTATTGTTAACATATTCTTGAGATTTAGTACCATATCTTCATCCTATTGTAGGATGGATAAGCAAACTTGATAGTTTTGTGCAAAGTTAATAAAAATTCTCCGAATAGGCTCAGTTATTCTAATAATATGTGAATTTTTCTCAAATCCAAATGGCGCGACGACATCTTCAGATTGAGTCTTTTTCCACTCTTGGCGATGTTAAAATTAATTAAAATTTGTTAAATCAGCAAAAGGCATTTTGGTAGGCTTCCAAAATAGTTATAACTTTGTGACAATAACTTTCAATAACGTAAACATTATGAGCGAACAAGTATTTTTCGACAACGGAGTAGTTTCAGTGACTAACGCCCGTTGCATCCTTCGCGGCAAAACCATTCCGGTGCGTTCACTTAACGCAGTTACCATGATGCAGGAAAATCCCCCGAAAACATTCCCCATCATTCTGCTCATCATAGGCATCATCCTCCTCTGCTGCAAGGTGTGGCTGTGGGGTGCCATCCTGGCTGTGGCAGGCGGCGCGTGGCTATTCTTCATGAAGAAAATCTACTACGTGCATATCGAGACCTCTTCCGGCTCCGAGAACGCATACGGAAGCACCGACAGGGCTCATATCGAGGAAGTAGTGAGCGCTATCAACGAAGCTATCATCTCCCAGGCAAAATAATACTGCCGGAACTCTATATATTGACACAATATATTAGACCCGACAGACATATAATGCTAACAAAAACGGCAGAGTATCAACATTCTCTGCCGTTTTTCCGTATCACACCATCACCAGCACCGGAGCCAGTCCTTCGGAGAAGGGCTTTGCCTGCTTGAAGACCGGTTTGATGACGAATGCTCCGGACTCATCGATATAGCCATATTTTTTCCCTTTCACAGCCACGGCCATCCCCTCACTGAAGACCGGATCGGCCGATGGAACTCCTGACTCCGGAACGGAGGCTACAGGGTTTTTGGCCACCTCATGAGGTTCTTCGGCCCAACTGCCATCGGGACGAACATAGCCCCACAGACCATCGAGCTGCACCAACGCTTTGCCATCGGTGAAAGGCCCGGCATACTGAAAGCGGGGACTGATGACGAATGCTCCGGTGTGATCGATATATCCACGCGCCCATTCCTCCTTCACGGCGGCAAGCCCCTCATGAAACTCCCAAGCGCCGTCAAACTGGGGCTCAACTGCCATCTTCCCTTCGCCATCTATATATCCCCACTTGTATTCTTTCGACATAATATTTTGATTTAAAAGTATTCAAGAATATAACAACCGTACATCTATTAGGTTGGGACGGAGTGCAGATGCAGCCTAAGCAGAACTCTTTAATCATATAGAAAGCAGATCAATCTATGAGAACCTCGAATCGCATCCTTGCAGGAATATGCATATTGGCCGCTTTCACATGCTGCAGTCATCACAATGACAACAAGCAAGGTGACGGCGACACAACAATTGCCGATACGGCCATCACCAACGCCATGATGCCTGCCTCAACCGATGAGCTGCCTGAATGTGACACGCTTTCATCTGACAGCAGCATGGATGAGCCGGTGCCATCTGCAAAAGAACTGAAGGAACTTAAAGATAGAATTTGCGACAGGATGAGCCAATTGAAAGGCAATCCGGTGCTACAGAATGTATATGGGATCGCGGTTGGGATTGATGCTGTAGAGGTATATATGGCAATAAACACACCTTTTTGGCAAGAAGAATTCAGGAAAAACATCTCGGCTTCCAAACACATTGTCTTTAATGGCCCTGACAAACCTGACCCAATCGTGGCGCTGGTGAACTCCGTAGCGGAACTTCCGGCTATAACCCTACAGCCTGACCACGCTTCTTTTCCGGCTGATTCAGAATTTGCGACATTCACCCTTTCAAACGATAGCGACTGCAACATCAGTTTTGGAGAGAGATACATAATCGGATATCAGGATGCTTCAGGCATCTGGTATGAGCTGCCCCAACCGGGAATAATCAATGATTTGGGAATTGAGCTGAAACCTTCGGGCAAATATCCCATTAAGGCAGCCCTGCATCCGAAACTCAACCACAACGCCCCCGGAATATACAGATTATATAAGCAAATAAGAATTGATGACGATAAGGACAAGGTTTGGATAATGACAGAATTCAATCTTGATTAGCACGACAAAGATTCGATGGCTGCAACATTGATTCCGGCCTGACAACAGAATAATAATTGACAAAATGAGAATACTCATACAAAGAGTGAGCGAAGCATCCGTCACAATTGAGGGTGCTAAATTTAGTGAAATAGGTCGGGGCCTTCTGATTCTCATAGGCATAGAGGAAGACGACACCGAAAACGATGCAGATTGGCTGGCAGCGAAAGCAGCCGCCTTGAGGATTTTCCCCGATGAGCAGGGCGTGATGAATCTTTCAATGAAGGATGTAGCCGGCGAAGCGCTTGTTGTGAGCCAGTTCACGCTTACAGCCTCGACGCGAAAAGGCAACAGACCTTCATATATAAGAGCGGCCCGCCACGAAACGGCGATACCCCTTTATGAATATTTCTGCAATAAACTTTCCGGACTGATCGGAAAGCCGGTAGCCACAGGACGTTTCGGAGCGGATATGAAGGTAGCCCTCACAAACGACGGCCCCGTAACAATAATGATTGACTCAAAACTCAAGGAATAATCTTTTTTCGTGGTAAAAGTTTGTGGATTACATAATTTTTAATTAATTTTGCTTCAAAACATTCAGAAGCATGAAACGATCTTTGTCTGTAATACTCAGTTTTCTTGCCGGAATCATCACGGCCTTCTCACAGACCGGCGTCTGGACCGGCGACCTTAATGTGCAGGGGATGAAACTTCCCTTAGTGTTTCATTTTGACGACGAGAATCCGACAATAGACTCTCCGGCTCAGGCCGTGAAAGGGGTTCCCATGCAATTCACAAGAATCGCCCCTGACAGCATATCGGTGAATATCGCCGCTATCGGAGCCTCGTACATAGGGAAGTTGGAGAATGATACGATCACCGGCACTTTTACTCAGAGGGGGATGCAGTTTCCCCTGACGCTTGTGGCGGGAGAAAAGATTCCCCAACGGCCACAGACTCCCAAGCCCCCGTATCCATATTCGCAGGAAGAAGTTAGTTTCACCAATGGGGATGCCGTCTTGAAAGGCACATTGACACTTCCGGAAGGATATAGCCGGGAAACTCCCGTGCTGATCATGATAACCGGAAGCGGGCTACAGAACCGTGACGAGGAGTTTTTTGATCATAAACCATTTGCGGTCATAGCCGATGCTTTGGCAAGAAATGGAATCGCCTCATTGCGCTACGATGACCGTGGATTTGGCGAGTCGACCGGCGATGTCGTGAACTGCACCACTGAAGACCTGATGAACGATGCCTTGTCGGGTATAGACCTTTTGCGTCAGAAATTCGATAAGGTTGGCGCGCTCGGCCACAGCGAGGGAGGCACCGTCGCATTGATGCTGGGGGCCGCCGACAAGGTGGATTTCATTATCTCTTTGGCAGGGATGATTGTCTCAGGAAAGGAGACTCTGTTAGATCAAAACATGTATTCCCTCAATCTTGCAGGATATCCGCAACAGACAGCAGAAACCTATTGCAACCTTATCTCGCTGGCTTTTGACGGCGATGAATCAATATCAAGCAAATTGGAGTCTTCAGATTTGCCTGCAGAACTGAAACAGAACCTTCAGGCTGCATTGTGGCAAATAAAGACTCCCTACATGAAGTATTTCCTTGCACTGGACATGAGGGGGAAATTAGGAGATATCAAATGCCCTGTATTGGCTTTGAACGGCAAGAAAGACACCCAGGTCTTTTATAACCCGAATTTGGATGCCCTGAACAATGGATTGCCAAACAACGCCCGGAACAAAATACTCGCCTTAGAGGGATTAAACCACCTTTTTCAGCATTGCACCACAGGAGCGTCAAGCGAATATTCCACAATAGAAGAAACCATCTCACCCGAGGTGTTAGACACAATCTGCGTCTGGATTAAATCACTCTGAAGCATCCGAGGTCTTCACTCGCGCAGTTGTGAACACCCGCTCTGTTACAGCCCACCAAAGATGAGTCTGAGAACTTGAGGTAGGAAACAGCCGTCATTAAGGATTAACAAACACTATATGAGAAGATTAATAGGAATATTGCTGTTAATATCCTTATGTGCAGGCTGCAGATCTCATTTTGCACATCAATCTTCCGCGGCGAGAGTCATTGAAGGAGATACATACGATCTTGTATCGGGAGAAAGACTGAGGGGAACACTCATATACAACCTGACACAAGACCGGATGACAGTTTCTGATACAACAGGGAGGTTCAAGCTCACAGCAAACTTAGGCGATTCAATACGCTTTAAATACGTGGGATTGAAAGACACCGTAATAGTTGTGTCGGATAATACCCCCTCATACCTGCAAGTAGGAATAGACACTTTATATATGCCTCTCATAGACAAGGGGGTCTTCAGGCGCACGCATATTTCAGATACTGATTGCAAGCCATATCAATTTGACAATGGCGACGATTATGTCAGATGCGACAGATACCGGATTGTGGACAAGACAGGAAAGATAGGTTATGCCGATCAGAAGGGATACATAATCATCGAACCGAAGTATGCGTGTGCATTACCTTTTGAAAACGGAAAGGCGAAAGTGGCTGATACGGGAATATTGAAGGAGGTTGCCGGCAGCAATGGCGAATATCATTATTGGGAAAGCGACGGCTGGTATTATATCGACCTGTATGGGGAAAGACTGATAGAATAATACTATACCGGCAAGATTCAAACATAAAGGCACTAAAGGCCCGCCACATTCTTCTCTACGCACTCAATGAGGCTTGTACCTCTTAAAGACTTTTCTATTATTGTCCCGTCAGGGCCAAACAAGATAATCATTGGTATGTAGTCAAATCCATAAAGGGTCATAGCATCTTGATCATTCGACATCACATTTGTCCATGGATAAGGGTTGGTTTCAAGCCATTGCCGGATTTTTTCTTCATCATCCCATGTGGCAACGCCCAAAATCATAAAATTATCAACGTCTTTGTATTTTTCACATAATGGGATAAGAACTTCTTTTGCCTCGTTTTTACAAGGGCCACACCATGATGCCCAGAAATCGACCAATACATATTTCCCATTGCCTACGAAATCAGAGAATTTCTTCTGATTTCCAGCCATATCTTTCACATCAAAATCTAAGAAATGCATGCCGGGCTCAGAAAGACGCATGGCTTTAAATCTCTTGTTGAAAGTATCAACTATAATGGATTTTCTAAGATCAGTCGGAATTTCACAGTAAATTCGATCCCATTCATCGCTACTTAAATCCATAATATCTCCGAGATTCATTACAAATGCCAGGCCGAGCCCATTGTCATTTTCCTTTATTGTCTGCGAACACAGGCTTATAATCTCAGGACGCTGTTTGTCGTAAAGATGCTTGAATATTTCACCCGCTTCTTCATCATCAAATCCGTGAGATTTTATTTCATTGTAAAATTGACGGCGTTCCTCTTTATAGGCTTCATACTTTTGCGAAAGCTCACGCAATTTCATATTTAATGCCGAACCGCCGGATGGCATGTGAGTTGTGAAATCCACTACGGCCAATGTGTCGATGATGCAATTGGCAAAAGTATTTCCGTTCATCACACTTACGTATGCCGGCTTATCATACGATCCTGTGATTCTGAGTTTGCCATTCTGTACCTCGCCTTTTCCAATCACATTATCGTTATCGTAGTCTACCACCTCAAAAGTTTGTCCATCAAGGCCTGACACTTCGCCCTCAACAACATAATCAATAGCCGCTGCCTGAATGGCAGCAAATACGGTAAAGAACAAAGTTACAATGAATTTTCTCATAATTATCCGAAATCCTATATTATTATAGTACCTGTCGATCGTTCTTGCAAAAATATCAATAATCTTCAGCATCCGAGCAATAGTTAGCAACTGGTCTTATCGGCAATCCAAGACGCCTGTCGAACCAGCCACCATCAAAGTGACCTTCTTTAATTGCTAATCTGTAAGACTGGTGGACTCCTGATTTGTCGGGAGTGCCAGACCATATAGCACTATGGCTCTTGTCGAACTCAACTCCTGTCGAATCTCTGTAGCCACTTGCCGGAAGAAAGAATGCTTTACCATTTATTTTACTTGTTATTAACCAACCTTTCACACCCTTATATTCAATAAATTCATATATGCAATTAGCCACTAACTCATCAATGTCCTCCTTTGAAGGTAAAATCCACGTTCCTCCAAGCTCGTTTCTAACGACATCATATTCCGGATCTCCACTAATTTCACTTTCAAAGTTCTGATTATCAGTTTTGCTATTAGAGAGTTTATATTCATTTTTTGGAGAGAGTTCTCCCCAGGCATAGTAATCACCGTAATCTTCAATATTCTTTGCCCCGAGATTCTTAACTGACCATAACATGTTAAGACCAAGATCAACGTAATCTTGACCATTGATTTCTCCCGATGGAGCCAAACGTTCATCAACACTCAGATCCATGGAGGTATTGACTGTCTCCTCACCATCATCTCCTTTTTTTGAAGAAGATGTGTTATTGCATGAGAACAACAATAGAACGGAAAACGAGAATATAAACGCAACGAATTTTGTCATATCGTCTTACTAAGTAAACTTCATTGCGCAAATTTAATATTTTTCTCGAAAATACACAACAATTCCGACCATACCTATAATAAAGAAAGTTGTGTGTATTTCTTATAAATAAGAAACATAAGGACATAAGATAAGACAGAAGAGTAAGAAGACGCCGAGAATTCAGACGAAAACCGCTCATTATCGGGCACAGATATAAATATCTTAAAATTTTTTAGTAATTTTGCCGCCTGAATCTATAAACTCGAGCAAAATGGTTAATTTAAAATCAAAAACAGCCAAAGTAATTTTTGCTATAATTGCTTCCCTATTGATAAATTCTCTCTGGGGAAATGTTTGGCATATACCCGTTTGGCTTGAAATTCCAAGTCGAACTGTACTCAGTTCATTCGTAAGGGATCTTGTAATGGCTATCGCCGTGTTACTGGGAACCTTCATCGTCATAAAGCCCAAAGAAATCGTATCTTTCCTTGGACTCAATGCGAACTTCTTCAAGGGGATTCTTGTCGCAATGATTTCCGTCCTACCGTTGTATATAGTCTTTCCAATAATTGGCTCAATAAATCCTGATCTTACCTTGCCCCTCATTATCAGGAAAAGTTTATTTCCGGGATTCATAGAAGAATTTGTATGTAGGGCTTTTATGTTTGGATTATTCTTCAGGTATGCAAAAGTTGGATTTATATGGGCAACGCTTCTACCTGCTGTTTTATTCGGGCTTGCACATACATATCAAGGGCATGACTTGGGTTCAAGTTTGGCAGCTTTTGGAGTTACTTTTATTGGCGCACTGTATTTCAGTTGGATGTATGCTGCTTGGAAATTCAACTTATGGGTTGCATTCGGACTTCATTTCTTGATGAACACGGCATGGGTCATATTTAATGTGACAGGCACAGAAGTAGCAGCAGGAGGGTTAATCTCAAATATTGTTCGTGTTGTTAGCATAACTTTGGCTCTTGGTATAACCATTTATTATCATAAGAAGAAAGGAGAGAAGGTTTTTGATTATCCAATTTGGGCTTTCTAAAAGAACTTATAAATCTTATCTTATGGACTTTGCATTCATCAGGATGTGAAGTCCTTTTATTTACTTCACACACTTTAAAATTGTTATTATAGCACCGATTATTATGCGTTTAAAATCATTGAGAAGAAAGATCATCGGCTATCCAATGTATCCACGCATCTATGTTGTCAGTAATTTCGGAGGGGTAAGCTATCGGTATGATTACATCAGGAGCAATACCAATAAGATCAATTCCCGGATTGTCTTCGCTTATTCCGATTGTTCGTGATGTCGGGATCATACAGGTTATTGTGCTGCAAGGCAAGTCATACCGCATCAGATTACTATGATCGTATGCACCCATAGTGTTGTCTTTACCATAAATCTTGACCCTGTCGGAGCACAACTTTGCCAAGACAATAAACTGCTCTGCTGATGAAGCATTATTATTATCAATAACTATAGCCACTTTACGCGGAAGAATATTAATAGTGTCTAAACTTATAGTTTCATTTAACCCGGGTATCGGAACAAATTCATATCGGCCTGTTTCAATGCTATCCGCAAGAGCCGGAGCCCACGTTGGTTGTCTATTTTGTGCTTCATACGCATCTCGAATAAACTTTGCAATGTCAGGAGTTGCCCTGAACTCAACTCCATTAAGTTTGAAAGGTTTGGTATAAATCAATTTATAAAGCGGAGTAAATGTCAAATCCAAACCTCCACCATTACCGCGAATATCAATGATCAAATTTTCTTTTCCCGATTTTTTGTACTCACTCACGGCATCTTCTACGAAGCGTACTATTTCATCTTTATAAGAGAACGAAGGAACGCGTATCAGATAAGTATTATCATCCACCGGCGTTGAAACGAATTGAGGATTATAGTTAATGGAATCGTATTTAATTCGCGGTTTCATATATTCTCCCGAAAGGGCACCCAGAGACAAATGATAGTCGTTAAACCACCCGATATACTCTGCGGCTGCATCATATCCGGGCCGATGCTCTTGCCGGATAGAGTTAAGGAGTCGCTGTTTTAATTGATCATAATCACTTTGCGTCTGCTTGTTGACTTTGGTTGGGAACCCGGCATAATTAGCCTCCACCTTATTTATGAGACTGAAAAAATCAATAGAATCACATTGTGAATCTTGTGCAAGTGCAGGTTTTACGTAAAAACCATACAGTGCTATTATGATAAGAAGTATTCTCTTCATAATCTTTTACTTAACTTTCATAAAGATTGAACATGTGTTTTTAATTATGTATGTTTTTACACTCACTTCAATAATTGGCGATCCATACCGTCAGTTTCCAATATGCGCATCTGATGGATGGCAATTTGGTTGAGTTTGATCAGTCGCTCTGATTGTGGAAGTCCCTGCTCGATGAATACGGCATTGAGGCTTTCCATATTTGAGAGGCAGATTAGTTCGTTGATCGATGCATAGTCGCGGATATTCCCCTTCAAATCGGGATTTGCCTCACGCCATTGTTTCGCAGTCAATCCAAACATAGCCACGTTCAACACATCAGCTTCATTGGCATAAATGATGCTCGCTTGTGCTTTGGTGACTTCTGCCGGAATCAGGTTCTGCTTGATGGCGTCGGTATGGATGCGGTAGTTAATCTTCGACAGTTCTCTCTTCGCCGACCACCCAATCAGCCGCTGCTCCTCCGATTTGAGGCGTTGAAACTCCTCTATCAGATAGAGTTTGAACGGCACGCTTATCGCCGATCCGAATTCAAATGCGAGATCCTTATGAGCGTATGTGCCACCATAACGTCCTTTTTTGACAACCAATCCAATTGCATTGGTTCTCTCAATCCATTCCGTAGCACTTAATACAAAAGATGGTAATCCGGCACTCATTCTAAAGTGGTCAAATTCGACCACTTTAAAAT
>CAYPGW010000016.1:0-64585 GCA_964410515.1 uncultured Sangeribacter sp.
CATTTCTACCCCTTTTTCACAAATTTTCATGCACCGTAAATTCGGCTTGTGCCGTTTTTGCCGCTTTGATGTGGCTGTTTGACGCCGTTCCGGCGTGGACAACTTCACTGGCAGTCGTAGTCCTTCTGTTATTCTGTGCCTCAAACAGCGCATTATGGTTTTTCCAAACCGGTGCAGAAGGAGAAAAAATGGCCAATCTGATCAACAACACAGATATTCTCCATTGCTTTGCCGACCCGACAATCATGCTTTTCATCGGAGGATTCATAATTGCCATCGCGGCTACAAAATCAGGACTTGATGTGAAGTTGGCTAAAGTGATGCTACTCCCATTCGGAACAAAATCTGAAAATGTATTGCTTGGATTTATACTGGTGACTGCGGTTTTCTCCATGTTTATCAGCAACACCGCAACCGCGGCGATGATGCTCACTTTCCTTGCGCCCGTGTTGAGCGCATTACCGGCTGATGGCAAAGGGAAAATTGGCTTGGCGCTCGCCATTCCCATTGGAGCGAACATTGGTGGCATGGGAACTCCTATCGGTACTCCCCCAAATGCAATAGCACTAAAATTTCTCAACGATCCCAACGGAATGGACATGGGCATCGGTTTTGGCAAATGGATGATGGTGATGGTACCTGTCACATTGGTGCTTCTCTTCATTGCGTGGTTTCTTTTGAAACGCCTGTTCCCATTCAAGCAGAAAGAAATACGTCTTCAAATAGAATCGAATCATGAACCGGGTTGGAAAGACAAAGTAGTATATATCACGTTTGCCATTACCATTCTGTTATGGCTCACCGACTCGATAACGGGAGTCAATGCCAATGTAGTTGCCATGTTGCCGGTTGGCGTGCTGTGTATGGCCGGCATCATCACCAAACGCGACCTTGAGCAACTCTCATGGAGCATCCTGTGGATGATTGCCGGAGCTTTTGCACTCGGAGTAGCGATGCAGCAATCCGGACTTGCCGCCCATCTTATCGAGGCTGTGCCGTTTGGCTCATGGTCGCCACTCGTGGTTATCATCGGTTCCGGACTGCTATGCTATCTTATGGCCAACTTCATCAGCCACACGGCAACCGCGGCCCTTTTCATACCCATTCTCGCCATAGCCGGAAGTTCCATGACTGAGCAATTGGCACCATTCGGCGGAGTTTCCACACTTCTGATTGGCGTTGCAATATGTTCTTCAGTAGCCATGGTTCTGCCTATATCCACCCCTCCGAACGCACTCGCCGACGCAACGGGATTTATACAACAGAAATATATGGTCAAGACCGGTCTCATCATGGGTATGGTCGGATTAATACTTGGCTATCTCGTGCTGATTTTCTGTGGAATAAACGGAATATTTTAAACCACCACAAATATGACAATAGAAACAATTGGAAGTTTTCTTCCTGATGAAAGACTCATCTCCGCACGGCGCGATTATGAACGGGGCGTAATTGACAATTATCACTTTCGCGCAGTTGAGGATGATGCGGTGAGCGATATTGTGGAGCGCCAGATAGCCTGCGGTCTGCAATACATCACCTCAGGAGAAATTCGACGCAAGCATTGGGCTAACGATTTTTGGTTCGGTCTCAAAGGAATAGCATGCGAACATATTTCTTCAGGCCATGTCTTCCAACGAGTGGAATCATCCACTGACCTTATCCACATCACCGGTCGCATCGCTTACAACCAGGAAAATCCTTTCTTCGATGATTTCCGATATCTCCACGCGGCCGTTGCCAACCGCGCTATGTGCAGACAGACATTGCCCTCGCCGGCAAATTTGCTGTTGGAGATATACTCACTTGCGGATGGCCATCCTGAACAGCTTTATCCGGCGTCTGTAGACGCTTTGATAAGTGACATTGCGGAGGCTTACCGCCTGACATCCTTAAAATTTCATGAATTAGGGTGCGCATCGTTGCAATACGACGATACGGCTCTCGGGCTGATGTGCGATGACAATTACACTAAGCGTCTGCTACAAGGGGGAGTTGATCTGCTTCAGTTGCACGGGCAACTGCTTAAAGTTATCAATGACTCTTTGGAAGGGCTGCCTGAAGATATGGAAAAATCCATTTTTATTTCAGCAGGCGACAAGATTGTGCCGGAATGGGAGTATATCAGATATCCCGACAACATCATGCCTAAAGCTCTTGCGACACTCGGCGTTGATAAGTTTTTCATTCCGTTAGACTTAGACAATGACTATGCAGTCAAAGTCTTATGCCATGTTCCCAAAGGGAAAAAGATTGTGCTCGGTCTTATGGATGCACATAGTCCCTTCCCCGACAATGTCATGTCATTGGCAAGAATGGTGCAGGAGGCCTCCAAACCGGTAAATCCGTCCCGTCTGGCCATAAGTCCACGTACAGGCTTCAAACTGTCGAGCTATGAATCAAGAGCATTGACATACGAAGATCAATGGCGCAAGATTGCTGAACTTGCAGCCCTCTGAAAAAGACACAGTTTTTCTTTCGACCCGCTATCGCTCCACATTTCTGCCCTGCTTGTTATGACTTTCTTTGTGTGGAGCGGTAGCGGTTTTTGTGCGTTCACGATAAGAGGGAAAAAACAAGTATCATTTTGAGTTAAAGACGCAACTCAATTTTGATATGTGGAAGATTTATTGTAATTTTGCGTATGATGAGACGTACCGGAGTCAAACATACGATGAAACGAATAGGAGTTTCCGCCGCTATTGCAATGGTCATATTGGTGGCCGACTATATTATCGGGAACTTCATCAGTTTTATATTCGATGATTCCGCTACATTGTCAGTCGTAAAAAATCTATTTTCCTCTTCAGCAAAAGATGATCTTGAAGATTTCGAGGATAATTCAAACTTCAAGGTCTTCAATGTCGGTTACGACAAGCAATTGGTAGCCATCAGAGACGAGTATAACGATTCCATAGGAAGTGAGGTTGTAACTGACAGAAAGACTCTGATGACTCTTCTTGATATAG
Organism: uncultured Sangeribacter sp.; assembly: GCA_964410515.1. GTDB lineage: Bacteria > Bacteroidota > Bacteroidia > Bacteroidales > Muribaculaceae > Lepagella. The sequence goes on from CAYPGW010000016.1 coordinate 2,970, forward strand.
CCGAAAAATCAGACTATCGCTATCTATTTCTTGACATAAGGTTTGAAAAAGGACTCGAGACTGAGCAAGATTCCATATTATTCAGCAAAATCAAATCCATGCCGCGCTTGGCGATATCCACCCACACTAAAGACGGCGGATATGAGATAGCCGATCCCGGACTTCGTGAGAAGAGCGGGTATGCAGACTATCGGTCCACTTATTTCTCAGGATTTACAAGATATGACTTCCTACAAAACGATTCTCTGTCTGTAGCGCTTAAAATGTATCGTGAGATAGATGGCGGCGACATCAGGAGAATCGGCCCTTTCTTTTTCTCGGATGGGAAACTATGTCACAACATGCAGTTCCTGAGGTTTAAAGATAGTGATGTGATGGATTTAGGAGACGACCCCGACGCCATATCCAAATATCCTCCATTCGGAGGTGAAATCCTGAATATCCTTAATGAGGATCAGCTCATCGACTTGATGAAAGGGAAGATAATCGTGGTTGGAGACATGGTGCACGACATTCACACCACCTACGCAGGCGATGTGCCCGGCCCGCTGCTCAACATCAGGGCGTATGAGGCGCTTCGCTCCGGATATCATCTCGTAGACTGGAAATTAACATCTTTACTCTTCATAATCTATGCATGCATCTCTTATTTCGTCCTGTATATTCACACGTTGAAGATTCCGGAGAAAATAAGGAAGCCTCTATTCAAGCATCCCATCATCATCTTTATCTTCCTCAACATAGGTTGGGGTGGTGTGATGTTTTTAGTAAAGGTTATGGCGTTCTGCAAGTTCGGAGCGTCAATCATCCCGGCCGTACCGGCTTTCATCTTCTCGGTGCTCAGCATGCCGGACAATTATGAGGACTTCAAAAAGAACAATAGTGTGGCAAACTCGAATAAAAATAAAACTTCAGATGAATAAACTAATACGTATTCTCTTCATAGCATTAATCGCAACATGTGGAAGTGTCAATGCAAATGCCGACAGCAAGGTGACTGCGCAGACACTGTTCCGCATTGAGAAACTGTCTACGCCCACCATAACAATCGGCAATAAGATCTACAGGAAAGGCGATACATTCAGGGCAGGAGAGGAAATAAAATGGTCAGCAGACGATCAGTCGATGCTTGTAAGAAATGTTGCTACTAACGACACTAAGCGCTTTTCAAAGCATGTCAGCGAGAAGAAAGGAAGACTGAAGTCTATACTCGACCTCTATATTCATTCCAACAAAGGATCATCACGAGGACTGAATGATCAGATATTGCTTGATAAAAGCAATAAATCAGGAAACTTCCCTGATAAAAGGATTGCCCTGATTATCGGAAACCAAAACTATGAAAGCCATCCGCTTAGAAATCCGCAACAAGACGCTGAAGACATTGCGGACGAGCTTTCAGAACTTGGCTTTGATATCATCGAACTCTACGAGACCGATTATACCGAGTTGAGGGCAGGTATTGATAAATTCTCAAAACTTGCTGCAAATTATGATGTAGCCTTATTTTATTTTGCGGGGCACGGAATCCAGGACGACGGCATCAACTATCTGGTTCCCGTAGACAACAGTCTCGAAGACAGAGCACGTGATATCCGCTTTTGCGTATCATGCAACCATGTGGTAGATAAGGTTGAGGAGTCAGGATGCAAATCAAGGATATTCTTCTTCGATGCCTGTCGTGAGAATTATACCGGATGGAGCCGGTCTGTGGCCAATGGTCTGTCAAGAATGGAAGGTGCGCCGGGCACTGTCATTGTGTTTGCTACCGAATCCGGAAATGTTGCAATGGATGGAGGAATGGATGGAAATTCCCCATTCGCAAGTTCACTGATCAAGAACTTAAAGAAGCCCTCTAAATCTTTTTCAGAGATGATGGACGGAGTGGTGCGAGATACTTATAGCGCTACAAACAATCATCAATGTCCCATCAGAATCGGGACATTGATGACTGATTTCAGGTTTAATTATCCGAGTACCATAACCTCTACTCCTAAACCTGCGGCCGGAACAAGCGGACAGAACAGCACTGCCGGCTCCTCTTCCATGTCGGCCGAACAATTATATAAAAAGGGGGAAAATTATTATTATGGAAGAGGAGGAGTTACAAAGAATTATCAGGAAGCAGCAAAATGGTTCAAATTAGCTGCAGAGAAAGGAAACGCCATTGCTCAAAACTATCTTGGATATATGTACCAATATGGCTATGGAGTGACAAAGGATTATGCCGAGGCCGTGAAGTGGTACCGTAAATCAGCCGAGCAAGGAAATCCACCAGGACAGTCAAATCTTGCATATATGTATCAGTATGGCTATGGAGTGACGAAGAATATTGAAGAGGCTGCAAAGTGGTACCGCAAAGCTGCCGAAAAGGGTAACGCCATTGCTCAGAATAGTCTTGGATATATGTATCAGTATGGAAATGGAGTTCCGAAAGATTATGCCGAGGCCGTGAAGTGGTATCGGAAAGCGGCAGAGCAGGGACATGCGTCGGGAGAGTCAAATCTTGCATATATGTACCAGTATGGGTATGGAGTGACGAAGGATTATGAAGAGGCCGTGAAATGGTATCGTAAATCAGCGGAGCAAGGAAATGCCACAGCTCAGAATAATCTTGGATATATGTACCAGTATGGCTATGGAGTCACAAAGGATTATGCCGAGGCGGTGAAATGGTACCGGAAAGCGGTAGAGCAGGGTAATTCTGCAGCTGAGAATAGTCTTGGAAATATGTACCGCAATGGATATGGAGTTACTAAGGATTATGCCGAGGCGGTGAAATGTTACCAAAAAGGTGCAGAACATGGAAATGTTTATGCGCAGAATAATCTTGGATATATGTATCAGTATGGCTATGGAGTGACAAAGGATTATGCAGAGGCTGTGAAATGGTATCGAAAAGCGGCAGAACAGGGAAATGCATCAGCCCAGTATAATCTTGGATATATGTATGAGTATGGATATGGAGTGACGAAGGATCATGCAGAGGCAATGAAGTGGTATCGGAAAGCTGAGGATCAAGGACATGAAGATGCAAAAAAGGCACTTTTCCGGCTATTCCGCTCAACCGGTGCAAACTCTATAAGGGGCAAAGTAGTCGATAAAGACAATGAGCCGCTGATAGGATGCTCAGTAACCTACGAAGAAAATGGTGTGACAAAAGGAACCGCAACCGACCTTGACGGGAATTGGAAACTTGACAACATTAAACCCGGCACAATACTAAAATTCAGTTATGTAGGTTGCGACACGAAGAAAGTAACTGTGACTGACAAGTCAGACTTTATCAATGTAAAAATGATATATAAATAGCAGATTAACTCCTCTCAAAATCGGCTCGCCGAGGTTCGGTGAGCCGATTTTATATATAACTGCCCGCCGAGATTGAGCAACCGCAACCTCGCTTAATCTTTTCTCATCAGAAAAAAATTTTTATCAAAATATCATCATAAAAATTTCTTCATTAAGACATTTTTTACTAATTTTGCACCCGAAATGGTTGCTCTGCCGTCCAAGAGTGGAGGCGCTAAGGAGCATCAAAAGGGAATGAGGTGTGATTCCTCGACAGTACCCGCTGCTGTAAGTCCCACAATGCACAATGCATGATGCACGATTTGAAAATCGTGAATTGTGAATCGTGAATCGTGAATTGATTTGGTTTTCGCAACCTGCCACTGGTCACCACCAGACCGGGAAGGCGCGAACAAACCGGGATAAGTCAGAAGACCTGCCATTTCACCCCAATAGCGATGACCTGCGGGATTATGGGTCGAGAGTATCTGATTTATCTGTCAACATTGGCTGAAATCCGGCTTGAAGATATCTATCCCGTCGATTATCGCTTGCGATAAAGACGGGATTATTCTTTAACCATAATTTTAACCAATGAGAAAGACATTTCTTTTTCTATCTATTGTGGCTATGGCAGCAACCGCCGGTGCCCAAAGAGAGCAGATCACTCTCGATCTGACAAAGTCAACCACTCCACTTGAATTTAACGCCGAGAACGGCTCTTGGACCGGAACCTACGACGACGATGCCACGGTCATCGACAGTCAGGTCTTCTCATTCGTGCACGGCAGCATGGAGGATTGGAACACCTGGTGGGGATTCACCGCCTCGAACAGCGCGGACAACACCCGACCGGAAAACACACTGACCCACCAATGGAGCAACATGGCTCCGGGCGGCATCGTGCTGGATGAGAATGGAGAAGTGAAACTCGACAGTTTCGGGGCTCCGGTTGTCTCTCCTGATGTGCCTTATCTTGTAGGGTTCTATAGTCCGTGGATGTCGGCCCGACCGGTCGATATGATCTTCAACGACGGCAAAAATTACGAGGCCGTAGGGGTCTACCTCAATCTCAACAGTTACACCTACTATTCTATAGAATACGGCGATTCATTCGCAAGGGCCTTCACCAACGGAGACCGCTACACTGTAACAATCCACGGCATAACTCCCGATGAGATTGAAAAGACTATTGAAGTTGAGCTCGCTTCCTACTCAAACGGCGATCTTACCATCAACAGGGGTTGGAAATATGTAGACCTGTCGCCGCTCGGCCTCATCAACGAGCTTTTCTTTACAATCGACAGCACAGACTCCGGAGACTACGGCATGAACACTCCGGCCTATTTCTGCCTCGACAAGCTGATTGTTGCGAACTCCAACGGATCGGACGTGAACGCCATAATTACGGCGACCGACAATCCTATCGCTTACGACCGCGCATCAGGCACTGTCACCATAGCTGACAAAGGCTTCGGCATCATCTACGACACCACCGGCAATGCCGTGATGACTACGGATGGCGAACCTCTTGACATCTCGACATTGGGAGCGGGCGTATATGTAGTGAAGTCAGGTAATCACTCATTGAAGATCGTTAGATGACCGGATCCGCAGCAAAACATTTCCTCATTCTTATTGCATTGGGAGCAATCTCGTTTTCCTCATGCAATAAGGATGAGTATATAGAAGACTCAAAGGATAAGACCGAGGGGGATTACCGCGAGCCATCAGCCGGAAGCAGCCGCTATGCCGACCGTGTCTATGATTATACTCCGGCCCCGGGACAGTATATAAATGACTCTTCCACGGGCGGCATGAGCAGTGAGATACTCACTAAGCAGGATGCCTGCAACTGGGCCATGTCAAGACTCGACGCAGGGAAGTTCGTTTCGCTTGGAGGGTTCGGAGGATACATAGTAGTCGGCTTTGACCATAGCATTCTCTCGTCGGGAGGCGACTATGATTTCGCAGTAGCCGGGAATGCATTTTTCAACTCTTCGGGAGGAGGAGGCAGCAACGAGCCGGGAATAGTATATGTGATGCAGGACAGCAATGGCAACGGAATCCCTGACGACACCTGGTATGAACTGAAGGGTAGCGAGTCGGGCACCGACGAAGAGATACGTGATTATTCAGTGACATATTTCAAGCCTGACGCTCCCGCTTCGGATGTGGCATGGAGTGACAATCTCGGCAACTCCGGATGTATCGACTATCTATCGGCATTTCACAAGCAGGACTATTATTATCCTACGTGGATCGCAGAGAACTCATATACCCTTTCAGGGACATGCCTGAAACCGAGGAATGAAAAAGAACCCGACACAGGATTCTGGAATAACAATGCCTACGCATCCGGCTATGCCGACAACATGGGAAGCGACGTATACTCAACCGAGGGCTTCGCGCAATGCAATAGATTCCGCATCTCCGACGCGATTGACAAAGACGGATCTGCAGTCAGCCTGAAATATGTAGATTTTGTGAAAATCCAGACAGGAGTAAATGCGAAATCGGGCTGGCTCGGAGAAATCTCAACCGAAGTGTGCGGAGTATTTGATCTCAATTTATGAAAATTCTTTTCAGCCAAATGATGTCTCTATTCTGTGCAGCACTGTTTTTGACAGGCTGCATGGAATGGGACTATGGCGAAAAAACTGAAGATTTCAATGCCACAGGGGCAGGTCTTTTCATCTGCAACGAAGGTAATTTCCAATATGGAAATGCTACACTGAGCTATTACGACCCTGCTACTAATCAGGTGCAGAACGAGGTGTTTTTTCGTGCCAACGGCATGAAACTCGGCGACGTGGCTCAGTCAATGACCATATATGACAATAAGGGATGGATTGTTGTCAATAACTCACATGTCATTTTCGCTATAGACCTCAATACTTTCAAACTTGTAGGTCATATCGAGGATCTGACTTCACCCCGCTACATCCACTTCATCAATGACGAAAAAGCATACGTCACCCAAATTTGGGATAACCGCATATTCATCGTCAATCCCAAGAAGTATGAGATAACCGGCTACATCCAAGTGCCTGACATGACGATGGAGAGCGGCTCTACCGAACAGATGGTTCAGTATGGCAAATACGTGTTTTGCAACTGCTGGAGCTATCAGAACCGTATCATCAAGATTGATACCGAGACTGACGAAGTGGTGGATCAGCTGACGGTCGGGATTCAGCCCACATCGCTTGTTTTGGATAAGTATGACAAGATGTGGACTGTCACCGACGGCGGTTATGAGGGTTCTCCCTACGGCTACGAGGCTCCGGCGCTGTATAAGATTGATGCGGCAACCTTTACCATTGAAAAGCAATGGAAATTCAAACTCGGTGACGCCCCGAGCGAGGTGCAACTTAACGGTGAGCGTGACAAACTCTATTGGATCAACAACGATATCTGGTCGATGGACGTGACGGCTACACGCATGCCTGTCCGGCCTTTCCTCGAATACCGAGACACGAAGTATTATGGGCTGACGGTAAGCCCTGCAACCGGCGAAGTGTATGTCGCAGATGCCATCGACTATCAACAGCAAGGCATGATCTACCGCTATTCGCCTGAAGGCAAACTGATTGACGAATTTACCGTCGGTATAACTCCCGGAGCTTTTTGTTGGAAATAGGAATCGATGCATGATTCACGATGCACGATTCACGATGTCTTCTATATATGATGCGTGATTGCCGTAAAAATATTAATTTTGTATTTTGAATCGTGAATCATGCATCACAAAAGAATTTATGAAGGAAGATAAAGATAATTTAATAGCTATCGAGAGTAAAGCCTTCGCAATAAGATGTATAAGGCTATATCAACACTTGTCGGATAATAAAAAGGAGTTTGTTCTTTGTAAGCAATTACTTCGTAGCGGAACAAGTATCGGTGCCAATGTCAAGGAAGCTCTACGAGGGCAAAGTAGAGCGGATTTTGGAGCGAAAATGAATATTGCTCTGAAGGAGGCCTGCGAGTCGGAGTATTGGTTGGAATTACTATATGAGACAGACTATATTTCAAAAGATGGATTCAATAGTATGATAGATGATTGTAAACGACTCATCAGACTGTTGACATCAATAGTAAAAACCACATTTAAAAAAACATGATTCAATTCAATTCACGATTCATGCTCCACAATGCACAGAAAAATAATCATGCATCGTGCATTGTGCGTCGTGCATTGTTTATATTGTGCATCGTGCATTGTGCATCGTGCATTGAGTTGATGGCTCAAAGGAGCAATCAACTCAGAGAGGTAGTAGTTTGGGGGCATCGCCCGATGAAGGACATCGGTGTGCAGAAAACCACCTTCGACTCTATCGCTCTCAAGGAGAATATCGCCCTCTCAATGGCTGATATCCTTACGTTCAACTCCTCTGTCTTTGTCAAGAACTACGGACGTGCCACTCTCTCAACCGTCGCATTTCGCGGCACCTCCCCCAGCCATACGCAGGTGACTTGGAACGGAATGCGCATCAATAACCCGATGCTCGGCATGACCGACTTCTCCACTATCCCCTCTTATTTCATCGATCAGGCATCGCTGCTTCACGGAACATCATCAGTCAATGAAACAGGCGGCGGTCTCGGCGGTCTTGTCAAACTCGGCACTATTCCCGAGGTGTCCGAAGGCGTCAATCTGCAATATGTGCAGGGTGTCGGCTCGTTCAGTACCTTCGACGAGTTCGCCCGGTTCACTTACGGCAGTGAACATTGGCACGTTTCAACCCGAGTAGTCTATTCTTCCTCTCCCAACGACTACAAGTATATCAATCACGATAAGAAGGTGCTTATCTATGACGATGACAAAAATATCATCGGTTCATATCACCCTACCGAACGAAACCGAAGCGGAGCCTACAAGGATTTCCATGCCCTGCAGGAGGTTTACTACAATACCGGCAATGGTGACCGATTAGGACTTAACGCATGGTATATCAACTCCAACCGCGAGTTGCCGATGCTAACCACAGACTATGGCAATGAGCGCAATTTTGAGAACCGTCAGCGTGAACAGACCATCAGAAGTGTACTCTCATGGGATCATCGGGGCAATTTTTGGAAGTTAGGTATCAAAGGGGGTTATATCCACACTTGGATGGCGTATGACTACAAACGTGAGGTAGCAGAAAACCATTGGTCGTCAATGACACGCTCCCGGAGCCGCGTAAACACTTTCTACGCTCAGGCGGAAGGTGATTATAATCCCACAAAGAAGTGGTATTTTACCGCCAACGTATCGGCCCATCAGCATTTCGTCCGTTCCGAAGACAAGAATATCATCCTTCAGGACGGCGACAAGGCTATCGTCGGCTACGACAAGGGGCGCATTGAGCTGTCCGGCTCCGCCTCCGCTAAGTGGCAACCTGTCGATCCGTTGGGCTTGTCGCTCGTGTTGCGGCAGGATATGTTCGGCAATTCATGGGCACCCCTTATCCCTGCATTCTTTATCGATGGCCTTTTGTCGAGAAATGGAAATGTAATGCTGAAAGCATCAGTATCAAGAAATCATAAGTTCCCTACGCTCAATGACCTCTATTTCCTCCCCGGCGGCAATCCCGATCTGAAGAGCGAACACGGCTGGACTTACGATGCAGGCGCATCTTTCGTTGTGAATTGGTCAGCACCGTTCCCCGTGTCGATGGGAGGAAGTGCAACATGGTTTGACAGCCGAATCGACGACTGGATTATCTGGTTGCCAACAACCAAAGGGTTCTTCTCACCGCGCAACGTAAAGAAAGTTCACGCCTACGGCATAGAGGGAAAACTCAACGTGGCTTTCGAGCCTTTCAGGGGTTGGGTATTCGACTTTAACGGGTCTTATTCGTGGACTCCCTCCATCAACGAAGGGGAAAAGATGTCGCCTGCCGACCAGTCTGTAGGCAAGCAACTGCCATACGTTCCCAAACACTCGGCATCGCTCACCGGACGCCTAACCTGGCGCTCATGGAGTTTCCTTTACAAGTGGGCTTACTATTCCGAACGTTTTACCATGTCGAGCAACGACTATACCATCACCGGACACCTCCCGAAATACTACATGAGCAACATCTCGCTTGAAAAAGGGTTGAAGTTCAAACCGGTGAGCCTTCAGCTGAAACTGGCGGTGAACAATCTCTTCAACGAAGACTATCTATCTGTGCTTTCGCGCCCCATGCCCGGCATCAATTTCGAATTCTTTGTGGGCATAACACCGAACTTCTGAAAGAAAAAGAGTTGATTGCGGAGTCTCACACCGGTGTGCATTTTTCAATAATGAGCCATTCTTCAAAGGATTCTTGTGTATTAAATTTGTAGGAATGGAGAAAAAACCGTAAATTTGCACTCTAAAAACTATTAGAAATGGGATTCTTCAAAAAACTTTTCTCAAAAGAGAAGAAAGAGCAACTTGATTCAGGACTCGAAACTACGAAACGCGGCGTATGGGATAAGATAACACGTGCTGTAGCCGGGAAATCGAAAATCGACGACGAAGTGCTCGATAACCTCGAGGAGGCATTCATCACTTCCGATATGGGAGTAGACACATCATTGAAAATCATAAAGTTGCTCGAAGAGAGAGTGGCACGCGACAAATATGTCACATCTTCCGAACTCAACGACATTCTTTGCGAAGAAATCTCAAAGTTACTTACCCGGCCTGAAGATGAGGGAGAGCAACTCGACGATTTTGTGGTGCCGGAGGAGAAGAAGCCATACGTAATTCTCGTGGTAGGTGTCAACGGAGTAGGCAAGACAACCACTATCGGCAAACTCGCCCATCAATATAAATCGGCCGGGAACAAAGTGGTGCTCGGCGCCGCCGACACATTCCGTGCTGCCGCTATAGAACAGCTTGAGATCTGGGGTAAGCGTGTGGGAGTGCCCGTAATTAAGCAGAAGATGGGCAGCGACCCTGCTGCAGTGGCCTTCGACACCATCTCAAGCGCGAAGGCTCAGGGGGCCGACGTGGTGATAATAGATACCGCCGGACGCCTGCATAACAAGCAGGGACTGATGAATGAGCTCACAAAGGTGAAGAAGGTGATGCAGAAAGTTGTGCCTGATGCGCCTCACGAGATACTCCTTGTGCTCGACGGAAGCACAGGCCAGAACGCTTACGAGCAGGCGAAGAATTTCGTTGCCGCTACAGAGGTAAACGCTCTCGCCGTAACCAAACTCGACGGCACGGCGAAAGGCGGAGTTGTGATCGGAATCAGCGATCAGTTCAAGATTCCGGTCAAATACATAGGAATCGGCGAGAAGATGGAAGACCTTCAGATTTTCCACAGCGAAGAATTCGTGCGTTCACTTTTCGGCAAATCGGCTAAATAAGGATATATCTTACTGATGAAAAAAGGTCTGATCGATGTCATATCTCTGGGCTGCAGCAAAAACCTTATCGACAGCGAGCGCCTGCTGCGCCGACTGTCGGCAAAGGGTTATGCGGTGCATCATGATCCGTCTACGCCTCAGGGCGAGTGGGTGGTGGTGAACACCTGCGGGTTCATACAGGATGCCAAAGAGGAGTCAATCGAGCTCATACTTCAACTCGGACAGTTGAAGAAGACCGGTAAGATCGGAAATCTCGTTGTGATGGGCTGCCTCTCTGAGCGCTATATGGATCAACTGAAAGCCGAGATTCCGGAAGTAGACGTATGGTATGGCAAATTCGACTGGAAAAGTTTTATCGATACCCTGCCGGCACGCTCAGGCAATGAGGACACCGCACCCAAAGAGTGGGAACGCACCCTCACCACACCATTCTTCAGCACATATCTGAAGATTTCGGAAGGATGCAACCGATATTGCGCCTTCTGCGCAATACCTCTCATAACTGGGCGCCATACATCACGCCCCATCGAGGAGATAATTGACGAAGTCACTGACCTGACGGGGAAGGGTGTAAAGGAATTCAACATAATAGCTCAGGATCTGAGCAGTTACGGCACCGACCTATATCAGCGCCATGCACTACCTGAACTTATCGACCGCATGGCCGGCATTCCGGGAGTGGAATGGATAAGGCTTCACTACGCATATCCGAGCGATTTCCCTATGGAACTTCTCGATGTGATGGCAAAGCACGATAATGTGTGCAAATATATCGACATAGCCTTGCAGCATATCGATGACACCGTACTCTCCAACATGCGGCGCCACATCACCGGAGAGCAGACCCGCGAGCTGCTTGCTGAAATGCGCCGGAGGCTCCCCGACCTGAAGATTCGCACTACTCTCATGGTGGGATTTCCGGGAGAAGACGAAGCGGCATTCAATGCCCTGCTTGATTTTGTTAAGGAGCAGAGGTTTGAGCGAATGGGAGCCTTCGCCTACTCGGAGGAAGACGACACCTGGGCCGCCCGCAATCTGCCAGACACAATATCGCCCGAAGAAAAACAGCGCAGACTCGACGCCCTCATGAAACTGCAGCAGGAAATAGCGCTCTCACGCAATGAGGAAATGATTGGAACCACAGTGCGGGTGCTTGTGGAAAGAGTGGAAGGCACCACGAGAATCGGACGCACTCAATGGGATTCTCCGGAAGTAGACCCTGAAGTCTACGTGAATGGAGCCACAGCAGAGCCGGGTGAATTCATCAACGTAAAAATCACGGGGGCTGATCCCTTCGAACTATTCGGTGAACTGGTTTAAGTATAAATTACCAAATTCCGACACCATAACAGCCGGAGCATCGGAGCGATTGATCACAGGTCTCTCCGATGGTTTTGCGTTTGCGCCATTCCTCTCCCCTGCCGAATCACTGCTCACCATTCCGCGCGACCGAATACCTGAAGAGCATGAGATGAAGACGGAGAGCTCGCCTCTTCCGGCTTCTACCACCCGCGCAGAACACCGGCATGAAGTGGAAGAGATAATCAGCTCGCTCAAGGGCAAAAGCGGCAAGACGGTGGCAGCACGAGCCATACGCATCGACATGCACATCGACCTTCATGCCACATTCGAAGCTCTGTGCAAAGCCTATCCCTACGCTTTCACTTTCGCCTTCTCGACCCCGGCCTCCGGCACATGGATAGGATCGACACCCGAATTGCTTCTCTCTGCCGGCCGAAATGACATCCACACCATGGCACTCGCAGGAACCCGGAAAGCATCGGAGTCAGGCCCCTGGGATAGAAAAAACACCGAGGAGCAGACGATGGTTACATGCTTCATAAAAGATATACTGGAACAATTTTTTCCTGAAAGCAAAATCATCACCGGCGAGCCATACACTAAAAGATTCGGCAATGTGGCACATATATGCACCGACATATCGGCGTCTGCCGGGCCCTCCGGCTTCCCTCTCGACAGACTTCTCACGACGCTCTCTCCCACCCCGGCCGTATGCGGAACCGACAGGGTTGCCTCGCTCGACCTCATAGAAAGGCTCGAAGCCTTTCCGCGAGAATACTATGCAGGATTCTGCGGCCCCAATAATATAGACGGAGTCTCACAATTCTACGTGATGCTGCGATCGGCCAAATGCTCTTCCAACGCAGTCTGCATCTATGCCGGCGGCGGAATCACACCCCTCTCCGATGCCGAGAGCGAATGGCACGAAACTGAAATTAAAGCTGAAACCATAATCAACAAACTAATAAATATAAAAGAATGAAACTCAGAAATGTTATGGCCCTGTGCGCCGCGTCTGCGGTGATAGGGCTCCATGCCGAACACCTGAAAAGTCTTGATCCGAAAGGAATAGACCCTGAGACCCCGGCAGCGACTGACTTCTACAAACACGTCAATAAAGGATGGATGGAATCGCATCCCCTGACGCCTGAATATTCCCGCTACGGCGCCTTCAACATCCTCAATGACTCGAGCAACAACCGGGTGCGCCGAATCGTGACCGGACTCGCCGCCACCAACCCCGAACCCGGCACCAACGCCTATAAGGTGGCTACGCTTTATGAGCAAGGTATGGACTCAGTGCGCCGCAACCAGCTCGGAGCTTCACCCCTGAAGCCCCTTCTGGCCAAGATAGAAGGCACCACCCCCGACGGCATGACAGATCTGCTGCTGTGGGTGCACCGCAACTACGCCAGCCCCCTTTTCGGCGGAGGCCCGCAGGAAGATCTCGCCAACTCTCAGGTCTATGCAATGTATCTCGGCTCTAACAGTCTCGGACTCGGCGACCGCGATTATTACCTCAAGGACGACAAACGCAACAAAGAGGTGCGCGCGGCATACGAGAAACTGATTGAAAAATACATGACGCTCGCCGGATATTCCAAGAAAGATGCCAAGCGCATAGTGAAGAGCGTGATGAAGATAGAGACCGCCCTCGCCGACTCTGCACTGACACGTGAGGAAAGCCGCAACATTCCGGCCCTTTACAATCCTTATTCATACGAAGACGTGAAAGCGACATGGAGCAATCTTCCGCTCGACCGCTTCTTTGTGGAAACCATGGACATCGAGGCTCCTGAGACCATTATCGTGACCGAACCCCGCTCAATGAATGCAGCCAACAAACTCGCCGGCTCGCTGACAGAGCGCGAACTGAAAGACTACTACGCATGGCTCGTGGTAGACGACTACGCTCCCTATCTGAGCGATGATTTCGCTTTGGCGGCTTTCGACTTCAATAAGGTGATGAGCGGAGTGCAGCAGCAGCGTCCGCGCTGGAAGAAGGCACTCGCAGTCACTGAGGGATTCCTCGGAGAAGCCATCGGTGAGCTCTATGTGGAGCAGTATTTCCCCCAGAGCTCGAAAGACTATATGATAGGCCTTGTAGAAAATCTCCGCAACGCTCTCGGCAAGCACATCATTCATCTTCCCTGGATGAGCGACGACACCAAGGTTCAGGCACTCAAGAAGCTGAACAAATTCACGGTGAAGATCGGATATCCCGACAAATGGAAGGATTATTCCGAACTGACCATAGATCCGGCTCTGACCTACGCCGACAATGTGCATAACGCCTCGATGTGGGCCACAAAGGAATATCTCAAGAAATGGGGTAAGCCGGTTGACCGCACCGAATGGGGCATGACACCGCAGACCATCAACGCTTACTATAATCCGCTAAACAATGAAATCGTATTCCCGGCCGGAATCCTTCAGGCTCCTTTCTTCGATCCGGAGGCAAGCGACGCCGAGAACTACGGTGGCATCGGAGTGGTGATCGGACACGAGATGACTCACGGATTCGATGACCAGGGATGCAATTTCGACTCAAACGGAAATATGGTGAACTGGTGGCAGCCGGAAGATGCCGAGGCATTCGGCAAGATGACACAGGGCCTGGCCGATCAGTTCAATAAGGTGGAGATACTTCCCGGCCTTTTCGCCAACGGACAGTACACTCTGGGCGAGAATATTGCCGATCAGGGAGGTCTCCGCATAGCCATGACAGCATTTCTCGACTCTCAGAAGCGCAAAGGCGTGGACGTGGAGAGTGAGGAGGCTCTGATAGATGGTCTTACTCCCGCACAGGTATTCTATATGAACTATGCAAACCTCTGGGCTCAGAACATACGTGAGGCCGAAATTCGCAATCTCACAAGCGGCGACGTTCACTCTCTCGGTGAGAACCGCGTAAATGTCACTCTCCGCAATCTCGAGCCTTTCTTCACAGCATTCGGCATCAAGGACGGCGACAAGATGTATCGTCCGGCTGAAGAGCGTGTCATCATCTGGTAAATATAATTTCTGAACATAACATTTAGAGGTCGTGCCGCAACCCGGCACGACCTCTTCATCTTAACCATCTCACAAAAACGGCTGCGACCCTGAAGAGCCGCAGCCGTCATTACGTCTTATCTAATACCAGTTACTTCTTGATTACCCTGCCATTTATGATGTATAGGCCGGAAGGAAGGTCTTCAAACCTAATGCTGTTAGGCAGACGGACACCATTGATTGTGTATATACCTGACACCTTATATTGCTGATCGGAAGAGATCGCATCCACACCGCTGTGATCCACACCGCCAAGACCGTTTACGATTCCGGCATAGGCATGCTTGCGGTAGAATGTGCCGTGCGTCCATATTCCCACGGGAGTGTTGGCACGCCATCCGCTGTTGGCCGGTGAGTCGGTAGGACACCAGAAACATATACCCCACTGCTGCTCAGCCGGAATCAGTCGGAAATACTCTTTCAGAATCCACTCGTAATAGTCGGCCATCCTCTTATGCTGCTCTTCCGTCATTTCTGCGGTGGGCACATCTCTTCCGGCGGCATTGACATAACCCATATCAAACTCGCTCACGCGGACAAGTTTCCCTGAAGCGGCCATCAGCCGGAACATATTGGTGATGGCGTTCTTCTTGCTCGTCAGCGTGCCCGCATTCTCATAATAGGATATGTGCATCTGGGTTCCAATTCCGTCGATGAAAGTCTCGCCGTCGGCCTCCCACTTGCCGATCCAGTTGATGAGCGATTTCAGTTTCTTATTGCCGTCCCAGTCGCTCTCGAGGTTATAGTCGTTGATGAAGAGCCGGATATCATCAGGCCCATACATACGGGCATATTTCACGGCACTGCGCACATATTCAAGATCGCCCATGTGATCCTGCCAATAGAAGGCATCTCCGCCCACGTCCCATGTGGCATCACCATTATATCCTTCGGAATGCTGCAGAGTATAGTTGCCGCTGCCGTCGTTGCCACCTCCCGAGATGGCCTCGTTCACCACGTCCCATGCTTTGACCTTGCCGCCGCAGGCATTCATCATACCCTTAATCCATTTCTCCATCGCTGCGCAAAGTTTTTCACGTTTCTCTTCTTTTGTGAGAGGAGTGCTCTGTGGCAGAACGATAGTGAAGTCGGTGCTACCTATCTGGGGCTCAGTGACCGCTCCCGATGCCTTCTTCATCTTGAATGAGGAGAGATCATCGCCATCAATCGAGCCGTTAACGATCTTCTCCACGCCTCCGATTTTCAGGCTGACGTTGTCGAAATAGTAAGTATTGGCATCGGCGAGCTCACTCAGATTGAAGGCGATCGACTTGCCGCCCATGGCAAACTTTCCTTTAACCTCAATCGTCTTCCAGTCTGTGGTGAAGTTTATGTCGCCGAAGGCATTCCAATCCACGTATGTGCCGGGAGCATTATGAATCTGAGTGGATGCTTTTGCTGCTTTGTCAGCACGCACTTCGGCAGTGAACACATAGTCCTGACCGGCCGAGAAAGCGGAAGGACACACAATCCAGAACTGATTGTCCCAGACCTCTGACTGCTTCGCGGAAGCCTCGACCTTGAGGAAACGGCGCTTCTCGTCGATCTTCATGGCTCCGATGGCTTCCTCCACCTTGATGAGACGGATGTAGATATCACCCACGAAATCTCCGCATTGAAGGAGTAAGAACGGATTATTCACCGGACTTGTATAGGTCACCGCAACTTCGCTCCAGTCTGTGGTAAACGCGAAGTTGGTGTTGCTACCCGATACCCAGTCACCAAGTTTTGAATGCATGGTGCCGGGCTTGGAGCCTTTTATCTCATAGATGAAAGTATATGACTTTCCGGCTTCAACCGGAATATTGTCATAGATTACGAACTGCACATCATACGAGTTCACAACCTTTGTGGTGTGGATGTTCAGGCCATTCGCAGCAGAGAAATTGAGAGAAAAGCCAAATTTATCCTTGTCTCCGGTCCAGCCTACAAACCGCTGCGTACGCAAATCCTTTGAACCGATTACTACGTTCACCATAGTGTCGGGATTCTCGAAGGGTACCGCCGGCTTGTCTTTAATTAGACCTCTCAGCCAGCCGTTGGGCTGCTGCGCGTGCCATGCGAGAGTGTGGCCGTAGACGTTGATACCGGCTTTCTCGGCAGCATTTACATAGTTGGTGACACGGGCAAAAGTCATGTTTCCGTTATTGTCAACGCAACTTGCCATCTTCATGGCGTTGCCGGCTACGGTCTCGGTGAAATTATCGTTGGTGAGACCGGCCACGGTGGGATTATTCAGGTAGTCATCGACCGTAGTCCCTATTCCGAGCTTGAAATTGGGATACTTTTCATAATCAATATAATTCTTGAGCGGCGCATAGTCTTTAAGATATGCGGAGTTGGGATCATTCGGATCGCCTTGCTCATAATTCTTCAGTGTCTGTGAAGACGCGGCAACTACGGAAAAAGCCGTGAGTGCCGTTAATACAATTCTGTTCATGCGCTGATTAATTATTATGGAGTCTAAGTTTCGCGGAGGTGGTCATACTCATGCCGTGACCGCGAAAATCTGATAAACAATATATGCGATGTAAGCCGCTATAAGAATACCGCCTTCCGGCCGCGTGATGGTGCGCTTACCGATCTTCCAGCAGAAAAACCAGAAGAGAAGCGAGGCAAGCATCATCACGCCCAGATCGAAATGAGAGATGCCTCCAAACGGCAGGGGTCTGATGGTTGCCGTCACGCCGAGCACGAGAAATATATTGAAGATATTGCTTCCTATAACATTTCCGATGGCAATGCCGGAGTTGCCTTTCATGGCAGCCGCCACCGACGCGGCAAGTTCGGGAAGCGACGTGCCTGCAGCCACGATGGTGAGGCCCACCACAGCCTCGCTCATGCCGAGTGAGAGCGCCACACCCGACGCCCCGGTCACAAATCTGTCGCCTCCGTAGACGAGTCCTCCCAGCCCGGCGAGCACCATAACCACTGAACGCCACAAGGGAATCTTCTTCTTTTTGGAAGTTCCGACATCGGAAGTTTCCAAATCTTCGTCCTCCTTGACCTGAGCGAAAGTGTAGCGCAGAAATATGGCGAAAAAGAGCATCAGGAGTATTCCCGAAGTCCTCGACACGATGCGCGGGCCGGAATCTCCGAGTAAATCACTGCAGCCAATGGCCAGAAGCGCAAGCGAGGAGATGATGACGAGGCCTACCTCATTTACCATCACCGAAGGCTTGACAACGATGGGCCTCACCAGAGCCACTACCCCGATGATGACCAGAATGTTGAAAATATTGCTTCCTACTACGTTACCCACAGCGATGGGTGCGCTCCCCTTCAGGGCTGACACAATACTGATGGAAAGTTCGGGGGCAGACGTGCCGAAGGCCACTACCGTGAGCCCGACAACCAGATCACTTATTCCGAACCGCCGTGCTATCGACGAAGCCCCGTCTGTGAGCCAGTCTGCTGCGAATATTATCAATGCAACTCCAAAGAGAAGCCAAAATATATCTAACATAAATAATGCTCCATTCTCTCCCGAACAGACTGCGTGACAATTCTTTACTACACGGGAGCGATGATCTGAAATTCAATTTTAACAGGCATCGGGCGTGCATACACCCTGCATATCCGGATACAAAGATAGCATTTATCATTTTAATATGCAACAAAAAGCGGCTAATTTTTGCAAAAGCCGCATAACGTGCATTGCCTTGTTACATCGCGGCATTCCGGCCACACATAAGAATTTTTTTGCACAATGTATTGCTATAATGGAAAATATTGATTAATTTTGCAAGGAAAATATAGAAGCCCCGTAAGGAGCGCAATATAAAAGAGCATTATGAGCAATACCCTACCGCCCATCAAAGTCTTTGCAGGCACTAAGAGCCACTATCTCGGTGAAGGAATCTGCAGGGAACTGGGCATCGAGCTCGGCAAAATGAACATCGAGCATTTTGCCGACGGAGAATTTGAAATCTGCTTTGACGAGTCAATCCGTGGAGCCGAAGTCTATCTTGTGCAGTCGACGTTTCCCAACAGCGACAATCTGATGGAACTGCTTCTTATGATCGATGCCGCCAAACGCGCTTCGGCAGCCAGTATCAACGCCGTGATTCCCTATTTCGGCTGGGCCCGCCAGGATCGCAAGGACAAACCGAGAGTCTCGATCGCAGCCAAGCTGGTGGCCGACCTTCTGAGCGTGGCCGGAATCGACCGACTCATCACTATGGATCTGCATGCCGATCAGATTCAGGGATTCTTCAATGTTCCGGTCGATCATCTGTATGCCTCTTCGGTATTCATCCCCTATATTGAAAGTCTGCACCTGAAAAATCTCGTGATAGCCTCGCCCGACGTAGGAGGAGCGAAGCGCGCCAACTCATACGCCAAATATTTCGACGTTCCTCTTGTGCTTTGCCATAAGCAGCGTGCGAAAGCCAACGTAGTGGCTAAGATGCAGGTGATAGGCGACGTGAAAGGGAAGAATGTGATTCTCGTAGATGACATAGCCGACACTGCCGGCACCATCACCAAAGCAGCCGATCTGATGCTCGCCGAGGGCGCCAACTCAGTTAGGGCCCTGATCACTCACCCCGTGATGAGCGATCCTGCCACCGACAGGATTCTTGCAAGCGGACTGACGGAAATCATGTTTACCGATTCCATACCATACGGCAAGGAAAACCCGAAGGCCGTTACACTTTCGGTCACCAAACTCTTCGCCGACACCATCCGCCGCATCCACAATAACCAGTCGATCTCGAGCCAGTACCTCTTCAAGCCCTGACCCATTTCGACACCAATAAACATACAGTCCCGGAAGCATCAGCCTCCGGGACTTGTCTTTTATATAGTGGTGTGGGAATGGGGCCGGGTTATTTCAGGCGGAGCACCATCGCATCTTTGGGCTTGAGATGAAGCATCACCTCTCCATCGGGCTTGAGGCAAAGCGTCACGCTGCGGTCTGTGAGCAGATCTCCGGCCTCGATCTTTCCTTCAGGAATACCTGCCATGTCGAAGGCAAGTCGGGGAACACCTATAGTAAGATCTGAAGCGCAAGTGTCGAAATTCACGGCTATCAACAACACCGAATCGCCGGCATAGCGCAAGAATGCAAAATGGCGATGGGGGTTGAATCCGTCGCGGCGTAGGTTTACATACATGAGATCGAAAAATCCACCCTCACGCAAAGCCGGCTCCTCGTTGCACAAGGTCAGCACTTTGCGGTAGACCCCTCTCAGCCATTTCTCCTGCGCCGTAAGCTGCTTGAGACCGGGCTTGCCACCGTTCCACCAACGGCGCAACGTGTCAAGGCTCCAGTAGTCGAAGATAGTGGTACGGTTATTGTCTCCGGCAAACCCCTCGTTGTCGAGAGCAGACTCTCCGAGTTCCTGACCGTAATAAATCATATACGGCCCGCGCGAGATCATGGCGCTCACCACCAGCGAGGGAACCACGTTTGAAGGATTGCCTGAATAGGCGCGGGAGCCGAAGCGCACCTCGTCATGGTTTTCGAGGAAATTGAGCATCGAGTCGCCGATGCCGTCTACGGTCTGCCATGCACCGGTGAGGCACGCCGCTGAATGGTTATGAATCTCAATATTCACAAGTGTGTCGTAGAGATTCACCTTATCATATAGATAATCAAAGCATCCATAGTCGAGGAAGGGCCTGTATTGCGCCACGTCGTATATCTCGCCGATAAAGACCGTCTCAGGATAGTCTTTCTTCACCTGAGGAATTACCCAGTGCCAGAACTCGAGAGGCACCATGAAGCACATGTCGCACCTGAAGCCGTCGATGCCCTTCGATGCCCAGAACCGTAATATGGCGAGCATCTTGATCCATGTGTCGGGCACCGGAGAGAAGTGATCTGACCAGTCACCGTAGTCATGGCCATAATTGAGCTTCACGGTCTCATACCAGTCATTCACTCCGCAAAATGCAGTGAAGCAATCATTACCGGTGGCTTTGGCCGGAAACTCCACGTAGGGCGTCTCTCCCTCCTTATCAATAGGGAATCCCGGTGCGAACTGCTGGAACGGCATATAGTAATAATTGTTGGAAGGAGAGAAAAATTTAGTGATGTCGTCGTCGGCACCGAAATCCTTTATGCCTGCAGGGGCTGAATCGCTCCGATAGACACGCGCTGTGTGATTCGGCACGAAATCTATAATGACCTTCATGCCGGCTTTGTGGATACGATCTACACACTTCTCGAATTCCTTCATACGTGCCGGAACGTCGACAGCAAGAGCCGGGTCGATATCATAATAGTCCTTTATGGCGTAGGGGCTTCCTGCCTCGCCCTTCACCACATTCGGATTGTCAGGTTCGATGCCATAGGCCGAGAAATCGGTCTTAGTGGCGTGTTCGATCAGGCCGGTAAGCCATATACAATTGACTCCAAGTTCCTTTATCGCTTTCAGAGCCACGGGAGTCAGATCGTTGAGTTTGCCCGAGCCGTTGCGCTCGAAGGTGCCCCATGGCACGGGATTGGCTACAGTATTGCTGAATATCCGCGGAAACATCTGGTAGATAATCAGTCTTTCCATGATTGAAATTATATTGGTTTCTGAATAGTAAAAATTGAATGTTATTGGCCTTTCATATAGGCCTCAAGCGCACGCGATGCCGTCTCATATCCCAGTTCTACCGTCTTGTGCAGTTTGGCGATATCGAAAACGCCTATCGCATGGGCACCGCGCAAGTTTATCATCACGTCGCACAGTTTGGCATCGTTCACCATATTGGCTTTCGACATCAGCTGATAGCTTCTGAGCGCAATCTCGAGGAGATTCTGCCTCGAGACATCTTTTGCGGAGCGATAGTAGGGCGAGCAGTTGAGCCCGAAGAGGGTCTTGCAATATTTTCTAATGGCCCATGCAGGAAGGTTGCGCAGCACTCCCCCGTCGACATAGACACCACCGTTGATCTTCACCGGCTCAAACACAATCGGGATGGAGCATGAAGCCAGCACACGCGGCACAATCTCCCCCTTACCCCAGCCAATTGATTTGCTATGCTGGAAATCTGTGGCGCACACAATCGTAGGAATGGGCATCTCCTCGAGATACTTCATCGGAAGCCATGATTCTATGAGTTTGCCGAACTTGTCTATCTTCAGGAGAGAGTTTCCCGGCACTTTCCATGAGACGAACTCCCCCAACTTATCGAGATCTACAAAACATTTCAGCATGTCGTCGGGCGTGAGTCCGGCACCATACATCACGGCAGCCACGCTTCCGGCCGAAACGCCAGAAAGCACATTAGGCCGGATTCCGAACTCCTCGAATGCCTTCAGCATTCCTATATATGATAGCCCTCTGGCGCCTCCGCCGCTGAAAGCATACCCGATAGGGTTCGACCTGAGGCCAACCTTCTCGAGAATATTATCAATTTTCCATATCATCTTTTTCTCTGTGTTTTATTGTTTCTATTTTTAGGGAATCCGCATTTTCCTGACTGCGCGGATCTTGCCGGGTATCCTTTCCATCCTTCATGCGCCTGAAGAGGTGATCGAAGTCTTTGGTATACACCACACCCACGCCCTGGGTGGTGAGTGCCGACCTCAGATAATAATTCTGATCGTTGAAGTGATTGTAGGCCTTCAGCCTCAGATTTCCATTGCGGTTGAGCAGATATTCAATGTCAAAATCACCCACAAACTGCGTATTGCTCGTGTGGCGGTCACGATAACCGAAATTACCATTCACGAGAAGCCTGTTGTTGAGCAGCCTTGAAGAGAGAGCCAGGTCAAACTCCATATCTGAGAAGTCGCCTCTGTCGCTTCTGAACGATGGCGCCACACTCAGTTTATCGGTCATCTGACTCAGCATATTGCTCAATTGCGACGAAATTGTGGAAGAAGCCATGCTCGACCATTCCGATCCGCTCACGCCTTTGTCGCCGCTTGTATATTCGGGAGTATAGAAACGGTTGAGGGCGAGAAGATAGATTATCTGCCGGTTCATCATGTCGTTGGTAGAGACGATACTCCTCACTTTCCTCTCAACATCGGAACTTACCGAGGGAAGCTCAATATCAAATGTGATGTCGGGATGCGTCATCGGCCCTTTCACCAGGAGCAACGCATCCACCGGCACATTGGTGCGGTTGAGTTCCTTGTCTTCGGCGAAACTTTTGTCAAGGTCGGTGAGGTTGGTGTTCACCCTGTAGGTAGCGGCAATGTCGAGATTCGCGGCCATAGGATCGCCGTCAAACTTGATAGAGCTTCCTTTCTTGATCACAAAATTCTTGATGATTATATCCTGCAGCGTGAAATTGTAGTTTCCCTCGTCGAGCACGTAGGTGCCGATCATGCGCAGGTCGTTGCCTGCCATGTTATAGTCCATCTGGAGCGCCCCCTGGCCGTGGGCCGTGATCTTGTCGCCCCCTTTCGGATCCATAATCAGGGTGACGAGAGCGTCGCTCGTTACAGTGCCCTTAATGGAGAGGATCACATTGCTCGCCAGGTCTTGAGAATCATCATTCTTCTTCAGGAAGCGATGCAGATAATCGGGTATGGTGTCAGGAGCAGCCGACGCAATCTGAGCCTTGCGGCGGTCGGTGAATGTAAGGAATGAATACTGCTCCACTTCTTCGGTGTCGCTGATCACATACCAGAACTTCGACCCGGGACATGTCGTCATGTTGATGTCTATGTCCACAAGGCCCGGTCGGCCATCTACGTTCACGTTGCCCGATCCGAAAATGGTGCCATACCAGAGTGGGTTGATTTTTTCGTTGGTATCATAGCAGAGCATTCCCTCGGCATCCTTAATCCTGAAACTGAACGAAGGATTATGGAAATACTCATGGCTCACCCATCCGCTGAGATTGGCACGGTTGCCGAAATCGTCGTAGAGAGTCAGTGGGGGAATGTCGATAAGGCCTTTGGTGAGATACACAGAGTCTTCACCGGCATGATACCATGTATTTGTGAAGTCAAGTTTCATCGATAAGGTGTCGGCCTTCAACGCTCCGGTTAGGTCTATATCCTTAAACGTTCCATATAGCTTGCACTTGCCTGAACCCCTTCCTACCAGATCGGAACAGAAAGCCGACATATAGGGCTTCATAAACTTAATGTCAAGGCGGTTTGCATCAAAATCAAAACTCAGGGAGTCGCGTGTCACCCATATTCCGCCATCTACCGTGGCGCGTCGCTCGCGTGAAAGCGGATCACGAATCACTGCATAGATAGCCACCTTCCGGGCCTGTGCGTCGTAGTCTGATGCGAGACTCGCATCGCCAAGCAACGCATCGTTATATTTCAGTCCCCTCACATTGAGAAACTGCGTGCGCGCTATCGGGCGTGATGAGAGCAGACGTCTGCCCGAAACCTCACCCGTGGCCATTCCGCCGAACGAAACATAGTTGATATTGAGGAGGCCGAAAATATAATCAAGGTCAATTTCATTGAGTTTCACAATCAGTTCATCAGATGCACTTTCTGAAGCCGTGCCGAATATCTTCACAAACTGATTGCCGTTGCTCACGAGGAAATCTGACACCTCGATTTTCTTTCCGATGTAGTCTATCTTTCCCCCCGCTATATTCCATACAGTGCTGTTCATGATGATGCTTGTAGGAATCAACTCGGCATGGACAGCGAGGTCTCCCTTAGGTTTCAGCGGATTCGCTGTCCGCGAGAATGATGTGGAGAGCGCAACATTTCCGTGCATCCCTTTCTCATTGCCGGGATTCAGGGCTACATTGGCGTTCACCATGTCGTAGACGGCATGAACAGAGGCATCGGCATGAAGTTCTCCGTTCTTCACCGGCACGATAGCCTCCGCCGCGATGTCTGCCATCCCGGTGAATGAATCAACCGATGCGTCTAACTTGACGTTTCTTATTAGTTTGTTTTTACCTTGCTGCAGATAAGGCGTGTCGAATTTCACACCACACTTCCCTTCGGCAGCATTCACGAAGCCCGACAGAGGGATGTCGGCAAGCGGGCGCACGGGAGCATTGAGGAAGTCGAAGAGTGACGATTCACCTTTCACGGTGATGTTGAAGGTGAAATCATTCTCAGCCGGCTGCCCGGTGTTCCAACCCTTTCGGGTCTGAATCAACGAAGGCACCACCGACGCGGCGATCGACGACAGTTCCCTCACAAGAGAGCGCGGAGAGATGAGACCTTCAATGTCGGCGTCGAGCCAGTCGCTCCGCAATGCCATCATTCTCTTCAGGGGAGTTTTAAGAGAGGATGAGGGAGCGTCGGAAATCGAATCTATAGTCAGAGTCAGGTTCTCGAGCGGGAGCACACGCCTGTCTGATGTCTTCATCTCGAAGTCTGAAACTTTCAGGAAGCCGGTGACATTATCAAGGTTATCCCCTTTTGCATAGAGCTTTATTATTCCGGAGAGATCAGAATCGGCAAACTTCCCCTGAATGCCGCATTGCGCCGGATTGAAACCGTCTATTTCTATGTCGGCATCTATATATGAGTCAGCACCCCCCAAATGTCCGTCAGCATTGAGGAGCACGGGGAGATTTCCGTCATCGGAAGAAAGTGACAGTCGGAAATCATCTGATCTCTTCCTGGCAAACAACTCTATTCCCTCGAACCGACGAGCATTCAGTTCCACATAATCCACCAATAGCGAGACGTCGCCCTGACACCCGGCATCCAGTCCGGTTATGTTGGCATCGAGTGCGAGCGAAGTGGAACCAAGCCGGGGAATATTGAGAAGATCACCAACTTCAAGATCATCTATATCAACATTAGCCTTTATCGCAGGTCTTTTTGAGAGCAAGGCGCTCGCCAAAGTTTCGAAACGCACGTCGCCCACACCTGTAGTGACCTTGCCACTGATGCTGCTTTCACCCTTCATATCTACATCTCCTGCGATGTCAAGGCCGACATCACCGGCATTCAAGAGGATATCCCGTAGTCGGGCAGATTTCATCGGGATTGCCTGAAGTGTCCGGGCTATCAGCGCAGAAGGGAAATATCCCCCGAGTTTCAGATTTCCGACAGTCAGACTGTCGGGACGCGCATAGTTATCTATGCAGGCATTAAGATCAAGGAATGCCTTCCCCTCCATGTCGGAAAGTCTCAGTCTTCTCACATCTATTCTGTCTGTGTCTATTCCGGCATCCGCATCAATCTTCCATTTAGAGTCGAAAGTGGCGAGAACCGGAACAATTTCACGCAGGTCGGAAGGTGTGATCGTTCCGCTTATGCCCGCATCGGCCGGAAACGGGTGAGGTAGCGGCATGGAGAAATCGGCCACTTCAAGCGCCGAGTTAGGTAGAACTATCCTCAGGCCTTTCACCGAAAGGGAGTCGTTGCCGACACCGGCAGCATCTTTACGAAAAGTGATATCGGCGGCGAAACTTCTCACACTCACCCCGGGATTCACCTCGCATTGCATATTTCGCACGGCGAAGCGGTAAAGGTCGTTTTTAAGTTCTGGTATGCTCAGATCAAGACGGAGCCCCGATAGGCGGACATCGGCCAACGGCAGCGGAACGCTGTCGGCCGACATGAGCCAGGGACGCGAGAAAGAGGCGCGCGACCTGCGCACCACAATATTGCGAAATCTGAGATCGAACGCTGCCGGAGCTTTTGATTTGTCTTTTGGCGACAGAGCATCGATAAGAAACTGAATATTGAGCGGGCCACCCTTCTCAGCCTGCCTGAGCCCGGCATCAAGGCCTATAATCTCGGCATAGTTAAATACAATCTTTCGTTCCGTCAGTAACGTCCACAGATCTATTCCTGCCGCGATACGAGAAATTTCGATGCATTTCTCACCTTCCGGCGATGCGAGCCACACATCGCTGAGAAGCACCTCACTGAACGGGCGTATTGAGAGGCTGCCCGCTTCCAGTGTGCCGCCAAGAAACGCCGATGCCTCCCGACAAGCCTTCTCTTTCACCTTCAACTGCACCGAAGGCACCGAAAGAAGAATATAGAGAGCGCTATACACCACGATTCCAAGCACTATCAGCGACATGACAATGCTTCTAAACACCTTATATATAGCCTTCAATATATTCATATACTATGCAGGGGGAATAGCAACTTCTATTCGCCGGAAACATATAATCTACAAAATTAATAAAAAGTTTTCAGTTGAGAGCCGACACCACACAGTTTTTTCAAATAGCACGCATATTAA
Source organism: uncultured Sangeribacter sp. (assembly GCA_964410515.1). Taxonomy (GTDB): domain Bacteria; phylum Bacteroidota; class Bacteroidia; order Bacteroidales; family Muribaculaceae; genus Lepagella. The sequence goes on from CAYPGW010000016.1 coordinate 30,038, forward strand.
TTTTTAGATATACGATTTGCGGGAACAGATTTTTTTTGCTAATTTTGCGAGAGAAACAGAATGCCTCTACTATCAAAGATGAAGACGGTCATATTGGGAATAGAATCGAGTTGCGACGACACTTCGGCAGCGGTAATAGCCGACGGAGTGCTGCTGAGCAACGTCATTGCAAGCCAGAAAGTGCACGAGCAGTTTGGCGGAGTGGTTCCCGAGCTCGCCAGCCGGGCACATCAGCAGAACATCCTCCCCGTGGTGAGCGAGGCGCTGAGGCAAGCAGGAGTGAAAGCCTCCGACCTCGATGCCATCGCGTTCACACGCGGCCCCGGACTGCTCGGATCGCTGCTCGTAGGGGTATCATTCGCCAAAGGCATGGCCATAGGGCTCGATATTCCCACCATCGACGTGAATCATCTCCACGGCCACGTGCTGAGTCATTTCATCCGCGAGAAGGAAGACGACGAGGTTCCGGAGTTTCCTTTCCTATGCCTTCTGATCTCGGGTGGCAACTCACAGCTGATACTTGTGAAATCTCCCTTCGACATGGAGATACTGGGCAGCACCATCGACGATGCTGCCGGCGAAGCATTTGACAAGTGCGCCAAAGTGATGGGCCTCCCCTATCCCGGCGGCCCGCACATCGATCGCCTTGCCGCCGAAGGGGACTCAACCGCTTTCAGCTTCGCCAAGCCGCATATCCCGGGATTCAACTATTCTTTCAGCGGATTGAAGACATCTTTCCTCTATACGGTAAGAGACAATCTGAAAATCGACCCCGACTTTATAGAAAACCGCAAGGCCGACCTCGCCGCTTCGCTGCAGAAGACGATTATCGACATCCTGCTTGACAAACTGGCGAAAGTTGTGAAGGAATACCGCATTAAGAGCGTAGCCATAGGCGGAGGTGTCTCGGCCAATTCGGGAGTGAGGGCTGCGATCGAAGACTTCTGCGCACGCCGGGGCCTGAAAGCGTGGATTCCGAAACGTGCATTCACCACCGACAACGCAGCGATGGTGGCCATTGCCGGATATTTCAAATATCTTGAAGGTGATTTCTGCAGCCTCGATCTCCCGCCCTACTCAAAAGTTCAAGTTTAACCTCTCTCACCCTATACCCACATGAAAGAAGCGAGCACCACAACTGAAAAAAGATACATCATCGTCTACGGCTACACCCGCGATGAGATTGCCGGCGTCTTGAAGCATTTCGAGAAACTGATGCCCGACTATGTGAAACTCGACATAGAGGATGCGCTACTGGTGACGAAACTCACTCTCACCGGCACACACTCGGGAGTGGCCCTGCTCCGCTTCGATATGAACAGGCTGCATCAGGCTCTGCGCGACATTTTCAATCAAGACGTTATCTCGATCGAAGACCAGTCGCTGGCGCAAGTGCTCGGAGATCTGCTCAGAGAGCGGGAACTGACCGTGGCTTGTGCGGAAAGTTGCACCGGCGGCAACATAGCCCACCGCATTACCCAGCAGCCCGGAAGCAGCAACTACTTTCTCGGAAGCATCGTCAGTTATGCCAACGATGTGAAGACCAACGTGCTCGGAGTGCCGCAGAAATACATCGATCAGTATGGTGCCGTGAGCCGCGACGTGGTGGAGTCTATGGCCGAAGGCGCTTGCCGGCTGATGAGGAGCGACTGCAGCATTTCCACATCGGGAATAGCCGGGCCTGACGGTGGCACAAAGTATAAACCGGTAGGCACCGTATGGATAGGAGTGAAATATGGCAGCAAGATTGTGAGTGAATGCAGACACTTCAAAGGAGACCGCAACGCAGTCATCGAACAGGCCACCGCTCACGGCATAGTCATGCTCATAAAGATGCTGCGCGATGAGTATGAGGAAGAAGACGACCTCGCCGACGAATAAAGTCTGCGAGAAGATTAATTGACCTTCCAGTCCTCGATGCAACGTGTCAGGGAAGAAAAGTTGACACCTATACGTATGATACGGCGACCATCCATGCTGTACTTTCGGTCATATCTCTTCTCCTTTATCTGTTGTAGCGCCTGCTCGGCACTTCCATCGTATTTAAGTTCGATGACATAGATGTAGTCTTCGGTCTTGATAGTGATGTCTATGCTTCCGTCTGATGTTGCAGATTCCGTTTCGGTGTCAAGTCCTACAAGATCCATGAGAAGGAAGAAGGCATTGTGGAAATTGTTCTCATTGTCCATCTTCATTTTGAAATGCACACCTGCAAAATATGCCTGCATGCACTTCATCGCCTTTTCCGCTTCTCCTAAAATCAGGTGCATCACCATGTCTCCTACAATTTTCTTAGGCTCCGCATCGTTGCGACACTTTACATAATATGGCAAAAGCACCTTGTAAAGGCCATCTTTTACTTCATTATTTGGAATGCCGAGTTCATAACGCTTTATTTTCGGATGATAGCTTTTAATCGTAAGATAGCCTGTCTGATAGAGAAGTGCAAGAGGTTGCGGCGAAACAAGGTCAAGGCCCTTCAGATCCTCAAGAGTGCAAAATGCATCAAATAATTCCTCCAGATTTGCATTGACTTTCTTCAGGGTCTCGGCAACTATCTTTGGAAGTCCTGTATCATTCCAATAGTTAGAGATTTCCAAATGGTTCAGCGCATTGAGGAGCGACCATGGATTATAGATTTCACTGCCCATTTTGGAAAATCTATAACCGTCGTAGTTAATCTTCAATTGAAATATGGCATTATCTTTACTGACACCTTGCGCTTCGGCCAGTCTTGAAATGCCCTCCTGAAGGTTTCCGAGCATTTCTTTTTCAGTTATGCCGCAGATATCGGCGTATTCGTCGGTAAACGATAAATCAACGATATTGTTAAGGTCTGAGAAAACACTTAATTTGCCAAACCTGCTCACACCGGTAAGGAACACGAGTCTGATATGCTCTGCCGAACTTTTGAAGTTGGAATATATAGACGACAATTTATCACGATAATGGTCAATATTTTCCTTTTTGCTTATGTTGGACACCAACGGTTTATCATACTCATCAACGAGTATGACGACCTGCTTCCCCGACTTTTCATGAGCGGCCTGTATTATTCTTCTGAATCTTTGCGAAAAATCATTGTCCACAACGTCCACTTCGTACTGAGCCTCCCAATTTCTGAAAGTGGTATTGAGTACGCTGTCAAGACGTTCAGGCTCCTCATAACTGTTGGAATTGAGGTCAAGCCTTAATACCGGATAAGGTTCCCAATTCCATTCCATTGTATCGGCATATAGACCCTTGAACAGTTCTCGTCTTCCTTCAAAGAAGCATTGGAGAGTAGATAGGAAAAGACTTTTGCCAAAGCGACGAGGACGTGCGAGAAATACATATTGACCGCCGCACAATATTCGTTCTATATATTGCGTCTTATCAATGTAAAGATAATCAAGATCTCTTAAAGTCTTGAAATTCTGTTGTCCCAGCGGGTATTTAACTGTCTTTTCCATAGTTGGCATCCTGTCTTATCGCGTTATAACTATTCAGATTGGCAAAGTTAATAAAAAATTCCGTTACTTTTCATATTATTTCAAGAAACCGGGGTGAAATTTTAGGTAAATGTTATATTAATTTGCTTATAGACTTGCACGAATCCATTATTTGTTTTAACTTTGCAACAACATATTCCATTGCACACAACTCAATTTATGGACTATGGAAGTCTAAAGCATGAATTTGCCTTCATATCTATTATTTTTTGAATAACATTTATATATCACATGAAACCAATCATTCAGAGAATTTTGATGAGCATAATCATGCTATGCTTATCTTTCTCTGCCTTCGCCTTAGATATCTTCACAGTTGATGGAATCAGTTACTTGGTGACATCTGAATTCGATATGACATGCGAAGTAGTCAAAGGAAACAACGAATATGTTGGAGAGATTGAAATACCTTCAACAGTTACTAATAACCATAATCAGTATTCAGTAACCAAAATCGGAAATGACGCGTTCTCTTATTGTCATGAACTAACTTCTGTTACAATAGGCAACTCAGTAACTTCTATAGGAGATAACGCTTTCTTCAACAGTGAGAACATTACAACCGTGATAATGCCTGATTCAGTTACCGAAATCGGATTTCAAGCCTTCTCCGGTTGCGCATCCCTTACGTCTATCATAATACCTGATGCTGTGACAGAAATTGGAATGCAGGCTTTCTCATATTGTGTGAATTTAACCTCTATATTCTACAATTGTGAGAACCCAATTGAAATTAATTATTTAATATTTGACGCAACCACATTGGAAAATGCAACTCTCTATGTGCCGGAGGAGGCGGTTGTGAAATGTAAGGTATTAAGTCCGTGGAAGGATTTCAAAAATATCAGAGCATACGACTTCTCGAGAATTGTGGCCGTAAGTGGAGAAGGGGAAAAGACTGTAGCCGACAGCTTCGATACGAACAGGTTGCATCAGGCGCCGCGCGACATTTTCAATCAAGACGTTATCTCGATCGAAGACCAGTCGCTGGTGCAGGTGCTTGGAGATTTGCTAAGGGAGCGGGAACTGACCGTGGCTTGTGCGGAAAGCTGCACCGGCGGCAACATTGCCCACCGCATTACCCAGCAGCCCGGATGCAGCAACTACTTTCTCGGTGGCATCGTCAGCTATGCCAACGATGTGAAGACCAATGTGCTCGGAGTGCCGCAGAAATACATCGATCAGTATGGTGCCGTGAGCCGCGACGTGGTGGAGTCTATGGCCGAAGGCGCTTGCCGGCTGATGAGGAGCGACTGCAGCATTTCCACATCGGGAATAGCCGGGCCTGACGGTGGCACAAAGTATAAACCGGTAGGCACCGTATGGATAGGAGTGAAATATGGCAGCAAGATTGTGAGTGAATGCAGACACTTCAAAGGAGACCGCAACGCAGTCATCGAACAGGCCACCGCTCACGGCATAGTCATGCTCATAAAGATGCTGCGCGATGAGTATGAGGAAGAAGACGACCTCGCCGACGAATAGACATTCATCTGAATACACTACTCTCTATGAGCAGCAGACTGCGCTTGAGATATGAAAGGAGAAGAGCCTGAGGAATGGTTTAACATTGTTCAGGCATAAGGTTTCTTCCGGCGCTACAGGAGAAGAAAGCCATCAGAGCATGTGATCTTACGCTATTCGGACGGGTCAATACAAAAAGTCGGGAGTTTTTAGAAAAATAATTTCAGAAAAATTTGGTGGAGTGGAAAATAATTAGTAATTTTGCACTCGATTTGTGGCACATCCTTAAAAGCGGATCAAAAGATGCATTGATCCGGCGATATGAGACTGTGATGGCCGCCTCAATCCGAAAGTTAAATTTTTATAGAAGTAAAAAACAAACCTCAGTCATGTCAAAGACTTGTCAGATTACAGGCAAAAAAGCGTCGGTCGGCAACAACGTTTCTCACTCGAAGCGCCGCACCAAACGCAGATTCAATGTGAACCTGCACACTAAGAAGTTCTATTGGGTAGAACAAGACATGTGGATTGAGCTCCGCGTCAGCGCTCGTGCTCTCCGCACTATCAACAAAATCGGCCTCAACGCTGCTCTCAAGCGCGCTGAAGCTGAAGGAAACATCGATTTCAAAAACATTCAAATTCTCTCGCTCTAATAGCGTTCAATAATTATGGCAAAGAAAGCGAAAGGCAATCGTGTGCAGGTGATTCTTGAATGCACCGAGCACAAGGCAAGCGGTATGCCCGGTATGAGCCGTTACATCACTACCAAAAACCGCAAGAACACTCCGGGTCGTATGGAACTCAAGAAATACAACCCTATCCTTAAGAAAATGACCATCCACAAAGAAATCAAATAAGCACTCTGACCTATGGCAAAGAAAACCGTCGCGTCTCTTCAGAAAGGTGAAGGACGTACCTACTCCAAGATCATCAAAATGGAGAAATCTCCCAAGACCGGCGCATACGTCTTCAAAGAAGAAATGGTGCCCAACGATGCAGTTCAGGCTGCCCTGAAATAAAAATCCTTTTAAGCAAGATATGGCGGATGCCCCTTTTTATCGGGCATCCGCTTATTATTTTTTGCACTATTTGTTGGATTTACCGATTATCTTTATTATTTTTGTAGTTGCAAACCGAGTGTCGCCCTACATTAGCCCGCGCCACACTTCATAACAACTGAAAATATGAATAAATACGGTTATCTGAGAGTAGCAGCTGCGTATCCGCGCGTAGCGCTCGCCGACCCCTCGGCCAACAGCGTAAGGATCGCAGAAATGATCACGAAACTCTCGCAGAAGGGTGCACGCCTCATCGTCTTTCCGGAACTTTGCCTCACAGGATATACTTGCGGCGACCTTTTCAATCAGCCACTCCTGCTCGACTCTGCCATAAGGCAGCTAAGTTTCCTGCAGCAGGTGTGCAAGGAGACGCACGTCACCACCGTGGTGGGCCTTCCGGTGCGCTACCGCGGACGCCTCTACAACTGCGCCGCAGTGATTCAATACGGTGAGATACTGGGAATTGTGCCGAAATGCTACATTCCAAACTATGATGAGTTCTACGAAAAAAGATGGTTCTCGTCGGGTCTGAAACTGAGCATTCCCGAGGGCAAGCCCTACAATATCATCGACATCGACAGCCATGCCATCCCGTTTGGAATAAACCTGCTCTTCCGCATCGAAAACGCCAAGTTCGGTGTGGAGATCTGCGAAGACATGTGGGTGCCCAATCCTCCGAGCACCACCCTCTCGGTGGCGGGAGCCGACATCATAGCCAACCTCAGCGCTACTAATGAGATAATCGACAAGCATGCCTATCTCGTCTCGCTCATCAAGGAGCGTTCCTCACGCTGCAAGTGCGGATATATCTACGCATCGGCCGGCGCGGGAGAGTCAAGCACCGATCTCGTCTTCTCCGGCAACGCCATAATAGCCGAAGACGGCAAAATTCTCTCGAAGTCGGAGCGATTCCTGCGCACCGAAGGCTACTGCATGGCCGATGTGGATATAGAGTTGCTGCGCAACACTCGTCAGCGCCAGTCGAGTTTCGGCCAGAACGACCTTGTGCTCCCCACATTAGGCTCGGAAGACTTCAAGGCAACCCTCGCAGAGCCGGCCAACCTGATGCGCGAGATAAGCCCCTACCCCTTCCTTTCGTCTGATCCAGTCAGGTTCGACGAGCAATGCGAAGAGATCATCACCATGCAAGCGTGGGGGCTGGAGCAGCGTCTGAACGCCACCAACTGCAGGAATCTGGTGATCGGCATCTCGGGAGGCCTCGACTCGACACTGGCTCTTCTCGTGGCTGTGAAAGCATTTGACAATCTCGGTCTCGACCGCAAGGGAATATTGGGAGTGACGATGCCCGGCTTCGGAACGTCGGATCGCACTCACAACAATGCAGTGGAACTGATGAAGCAGATGGGCATAACCCACATCGAGGTGAGCATAGCCGATGCCGTGAGGCAACACTTCAAAGACATAGATCACGACATCAACACCCATGATGCCACCTACGAAAACTCGCAGGCCCGCGAGCGCACACAGATACTCATGGATCTCGCCAATAAGACGGGAGGCATGGTGCTGGGTACGGGAGACCTTTCTGAACTCGCTCTGGGATGGTGCACATATAATGGTGACCACATGTCGATGTATAGTGTCAACGCCTCCGTGCCTAAGACCCTCATCCGCCCCCTCGTGAGGCGTGTGGCCCAGGATTACGATGCCACAACACGCGCCACGCTTGAAGACATCGTAAGCACCCCTATTAGTCCGGAACTCACACCCACCGACAGCGAGGGAAAGATAGCACAGAAGACAGAAGACCTCGTGGGCCCATACGACCTGCACGACTTTTTTATCTATCATTTTGTGAGAAACGGATTTACCCCGCAAAAAATCTTCGCCCTCGCATGCAAGGCTTTCGCCGAAGGCCCTTATTCTGACAATCGCCCGACATTCACACGCGAGACCATCAAGAAATGGCTTCTTACGTTCCTGAGACGATTCTTCAATCAGCAGTTCAAACGCTCCTGTATGCCCGACGGTCCTAAAGTAGGCCCCGTGTCTTTCTCACCGCGGGGCGACTGGCGCATGCCTTCCGATGCCATCGCGCATCTATGGATAGCCGAGGCCGAGGGAATCCAGATCAATGCCTGAAACAGGGCTGAAATCCACTTTATCTGTTATTTCACACATGCGAGAAAATAAGAACGACAGCATCAAACCCGAATCTTCCGTCAAAGGGCGCCCAGCCCGGGAAGCTGACGCGGCAAGGTATGATATGGATGACCTCAACGAGGCAGTCAGGGTCATGAAAGAGGGAGGCATCATCCTATACCCTACCGACACGGTGTGGGGCATCGGGTGTGATGCCACCAACGCAGAGGCAATCGATAAAATATTCCGGCTCAAACAGAGGGCTGATTCAAAGTCGATGCTTGCATTGGTAAGTTCGGAGGGCATGCTTCAGCACCATGTGAAAGAAGTGCCGGAAATAGCATGGCAACTTCTTGATGCCGCTGTCAATCCCATGACCATCATCTATGATGACGCCCGGGGAGTTGCATCTAACCTTCCGGCTGAAGACGGCAGCCTCGGCATACGCATCACCGACGAGAAATTCAGTCGCGCACTCTGCGAGCGGATGAGGGGCCCGGTAGTCTCCACATCGGCTAACATCAGCGGAAAACCGACACCCATGACTTTTTCTGAAATATCAGGCGAAATCAGGGATGGAGTTGACTATGTGTGCAGATTCCGCAGAGAGGAGAAGGGAAAAAACAGGCCAAGCAATATTATCAAGATAACAAAGGGCAACATAGTGAAAGTGATCAGATGAAAGGCTCGATGGCTTCTGTAGGATTGGAGCGGATGAAGCTCCTGTTGACGGACTGGATCACCGCCAACATATCTTTCATGCTTTTCAATCTGCTGAGGTTTTTCATCCTTTCGCACATGGTGCACGACACGCAGAACTTTATCAAGTTCATCACACTTCCCAAACTCTGGATAGAACAGATACTGATTCCTATTGCGCTTATCGGCATATACTGGCTCTCAGGCTTCTACAACATTCCTTTCGGCAAGTCGAGGGTGAACGAGTTCATGAATACAGCGTTCGTCTCGATGGTGAACACCATTCTCATTCACCTCTTCCTGCTCACCAACGATCAGCTCGACAGCATACAGGCCAATCTCATACAGATTGTACTCATATTCCTGATATTCTTCACCATCACCCTCGCCGGGCGACTGATTGTAATTAATTCACAGATAAGGCATTTCAGGCGGCGCGAATGGAAATACAGCACCGTTATAGTGGGAAACTCAGCCAAAGCCCACTCGCTGGCCGGCAGCCTGAGAGTGAGTAAGGCAGTGATAAGCCATGAAGTGGAAGGATTTTTCTCCATTCCGGGTGAAAAGGATATGGACGCGAAGGGGATGCCGCTCGAGAAGATAGCAGATTTCTGCTCCGAGCGAAACATAGATCAGATCATACTTGCTCCGGAAGACAATTCCGAAGAAAATGTGCTCAGCCTTGTATATCAACTTTTCCGCATAGGAAAGCCTATCAAGATAACACCGGCCACTCTCAGTGTGCTGACTTCGGGAGTAAAACTGAAAGATATTTATGCCTACCCGCTGATCGACGTCACTCACAGCAATATGGGAGAAGGAGAAAAGAACCTGAAACGTTGCTTCGACGTGGTAATGAGCGCCCTCACACTCATAGTTCTCTCCCCTCTCCTGCTCGCCCTCTCGATATGGGTGAGACTCGATTCGAAGGGGCCTGTACTCTACCGTCAGGAACGAATAGGGCTGAAACAGAAGCCGTTTCAGATCATAAAGTTCCGCACCATGAGGCCCGATGCTGAAGATGAAGGGCCGAGGCTCAGCGACGATGATGACCCGAGAGTGACGAGATGCGGAAGGATTCTTAGAAAATACCGCCTCGACGAACTCCCGCAATTCTGGAACGTGATAAAGGGCGACATGAGCATCGTAGGCCCGAGACCTGAAAGGGAATTCTTCATCAGACAGATCATGCAGAAGGCTCCATACTACATACTTCTGTATCAGACACGTCCCGGCATCACGTCGTGGGGTATGGTGCAATTCGGCTATGCTTCTGAAGTGGACGAGATGGTGGAGCGCTCGAAATTCGATCTGCTGTATATATCGAACATGTCAATCCTCGTAGACCTGAAAATCATGCTCTACACGGTGATGACCATTCTTGAGGGCAAGGGAAAGTGAGGCCGCTCGCGGCAACCCGGTCCGACTGTATTTTATTATTTATTATTTTACTCTGAATTTTGGCATATAAAGAGACACATAACCGATTCACCGAATGGTGGGCAGAAGTGGTGAGCTGGCGCGAAAGGCATATCAAGGAGAGGAATTTCGTCATCATGCTCGCCCTTGTGGTGGGCGTGTTGTGCGGCTTCGCGGCCCAGTTGCTGAAATGGCTCATCCACACCATTGCCAGGATCCTTACATCGCATTTCAGCGAGACCACTGGAAACTGGCTCAACCTTGTCTATCCGGTGGTAGGAATCATCATCGTGACGCTTTTCATCAAATATGTGGTGAAAGACAATGTGAGCCACGGCGTGACCCGTGTGCTCTACGCCATATCCAGGCGCAAATCACGCCTGAAGAAGAAGCACACCTACGCCTCGCTCATAGGCTCGGCCATCACCATCGGATTCGGCGGCTCGGTAGGAGCCGAGGGCCCTATAGTCTACACCGGAGCCGCAATCGGTTCCAACATAGGTCAGGCCTTCAGACTCTCGCCCAGAATCCTGATGCTCCTCGTGGGGTGTGGCGCTGCCGCCGGTATCGCCGGAATATTCCGTGCTCCGATAGCGGGTATGCTTTTCACGCTCGAGGTGCTGATGATCGACCTCACAGGCGCAACCGTGATGCCGCTCCTTATTTCCTCAATCACAGGGGCAACAGTGGCATACGTGCTCGAAGGCTACGGAGCGGAGTTCTTTTTCTCTCAGAGTGAGCCATACCAGACCAACCGTATACCCTGGACCATACTTCTCGGAGTAATCTGCGGCTTTGTGAGCCTCTACTTCACGCGCATGATGTTCAAACTTGAGACATGGTTTTCAGCCATACCCCGACGCTGGATCAAGATTTCGATGGGAGGCATCATTCTCGCGGGCCTCATCTTCGTCTTCCCGCCACTCTACGGTGAAGGCTACGAATCGATCAACACTCTTCTCGAAGGCAATACAAGGGGAATTCTTGACGGCACAATCTTCTACGGCGACAGAATCAACCCATGGTCGATCACAGCCTTCGTTGCCTGCCTTATCCTCACGAAAGTATTCGCCACCACAGCCACCAACGCAGCCGGCGGTGTGGGCGGAACATTCGCGCCCTCGCTCTTCGTGGGCGCGATGACGGGATTTCTTTTCGCATACGTCTTCAATCTTCTCGATTTCGGCATAACCCTGAGCCATAAGAATTTCTCACTCATGGGAATGGCCGGAGTAATGAGCGGAGTTATGCATGCGCCTCTCATGGCAATCTTCCTCACCGCCGAGATGACCGGCGGCTACAATCTGTTTCTGCCGCTTCTGATAGTCTCGACCCTCAGCTATATGACCATTCTGGCATTCGAGCCTTATAGCATCTACACGATGCGCCTTGCCGAGAAGGGCGATCTGATCACTCATGAGAAAGACCGTACGGTGCTGACGCTGCTGAAGATCGATAACGTCATAGAGAGAGACTTCATCGAAGTTCATCCGGAGATGAACCTCAAGCAGATGGTGAACGTGATCTCACAATGTAACAGAAATCTCTACCCTGTAACCGATTCTCAGGGAATGCTGAAGGGTGTGGTGCTTCTCGACGACATCCGCAACATTATGTTCAGACCCGACCTCTACAAGAAGATGCACGTGAGCCGGTTTATGGCCATGCCGCCTGCTCGGATAGAAGTAACTGATCCTATGGATAAGGTGATGAACATTTTCGACAAGACGGGAGCATGGAATCTTCCGGTGGTAGACAACGGACGCTACGTGGGATTTGTGTCTAAATCAAAGATATTCAACTCATACAGGAGGGTGCTTAAACACTACTCCGACGATTGATACCGAATTATGGAAAAAAAGAACCTCAAGATAGTGTTTTTCGGAACTCCGGAATTTGCCGTGGAGAGTCTGGACGCACTCATTAAGAATGATTACAACGTTGTCGCCGCCGTGACCATGCCCGACAAGGCTGCGGGCCGAGGCCACAAGCTGTATAAGAGCGACGTAAAGAGATATGCCGAAGAGAAAGGGCTTAAAGTGCTTCAGCCCGAGAAACTGAAAGATCCGGCTTTTCTTGCTGACCTGAAAGCTCTCGAAGCCGATCTCTTCATCGTGATAGCCTTCAGGATGCTTCCGAAAGACGTGTGGCAGATGCCACCGCTCGGCACCTTCAATCTCCATGCCTCCCTCCTACCCAAATACAGAGGGGCCGCTCCCATCAACAGGGCGGTGATGAACGGCGAGACAGAGACGGGGGTGACCACATTCTTCCTCAAACATGAGATTGACACCGGCGACATGATAATGCAGCGCAAGATAGAGATTCTGCCTACCGACAATGTGGGCGATGTTCACGACAAGCTGATGCACCTCGGAGCCGGAATGCTATTGGAGACAGTAGACGCCATTATCAACGGCACCCTCACCACTACCCCACAGCCTGAGGGTGAGTTTACGCCTGCTCCGAAAATCTTCAAGGAAGACTGCCGCATAGACTGGAGCCGCAATGCTTCTGACATCCACAACCATGTGAGAGGACTAAGTCCCTATCCGGCGGCATGGACGATAATCACCGAAGAAACGGGACGCCCGCTGGAATGCAAGATCTTCGAGACCGCACTCACAGGTATGAAATGTGCCGGCATTCCTGCCGGCACTATTAAGACTGAAGGGAAACGGCTGATGGTGGCAGCAGGCGATGAATGGATAGAGATTATCTCACTTCAGCCTGCCGGCAAAAAACGGATGGAGAGCGCGGCGTTCCTGCTCGGTTATCATCCGTCCTCCGCCCGCTCATAATCAGGATCAGAGAGTGATTCTGGAAGCGATTTCCTCGATTTCTTTCAACTCGTCGGAGTCAAACGATTTGGAGCTGACAGCCTTCAGCGAGTCGGCGAGTTGGGCGGTGGAACTGCATCCCACTATCACCGATGTCACTCCGGGATGAGCGAGCACCCATGAGAGAGACATCTGAGCAAGCGACTGGCCTCTACGTCGGGCACACTCGTCAAGCCTGCCAACAAGAGCGAGCAAATCGCCGCTGATCTGAGATTCTTTCAGAAAGCGGCCCTGACGAGCGCGAGAATCAACGGGTATGCCATCAAGATAGCGATTGGTGAGGACACCCTGAGCCAACGGAGAGAAGGCGATAAATCCTGAGCCATTGCTCCTGACACAGTCAAGCACGCCGTCGGTTTCCACCCTGCGGTCGATAAGATTCAGGCGATCCTGAAAGAGCAGGCAGGGAGTGTCGCGGGCACGCAGATAATCGAAGGCGAAGCGGGCAGCCTCAACCGGCCAGCGTGAGATGCCTACATACTGAGCCTTTCCGTAGCGCACAATATCCACAAGCGCCTGAAGAGTCTCCTCGAGCGGAGTCTCGGGATCGTAGCGGTGACTATAGAACACATCGAAATAGTCAAGATGTGTGCGCTTCAGGCTCTGGTCGATAGAGGCCATGAGATATTTGCGCGAACCCCAGTTTCCGTAAGGACCGGGCCACATGTCATAACCGGCTTTCGAAGCAACGAACATCTCATCGCGGTATGCCCGGAATGATTTATCGAAAACGTAACCGAAAGTTTCTTCCGCAGTACCATAACCGGGGCCATAGTTATTGGCAAGGTCAAAAGATGTGATGCCCCGGTCGAACGCGAAGCGCATTATCTCTTTGCTTCTTTCAAGAGGAGCGGTCTCTCCGAAGTTGTGCCAGAAGCCGAGAGAAAGATCGGGAAGCAGAATACCGCTGCGGCCGCATCTGCGATATTCCATGCCGGAATCGTAACGTGACGGTTCGGGCTGATAAATAGGTTCAATCATGAAGATGTTGATTCAAAGTAATGATTAATTGACCATCGTGATAGTCGAAGATGCCACAAAAGTAATGAAAAATATTTAATCAGAGAAATAATCGCAAAAGAAAATCCGTTGAAATATAAGAATATTGAATCAATAGATTATTATGGGAAGTATTAGCGACATCACTATCATCGGAGCCGGGAATATGGGGAGCGCAATAGCCGGCGGCCTGCTGCTCCATTCAGATTGCCGGCTGCATATATGCAACCGCGGCAAGACAAGACTCGACCTCTTCTCCGGAAAGTATGACCGATATGCAGATCGGTTCACGCTCTCACAGGACTTCGCTGCCTCAGTGAAAAACGCCGATATGGTGATTATTGCGGTCAAGCCCTGGGCATTTGACGAGGTGGCCGCAGCCATAAGGACTCACCTCAAGAAAGGCTGTATCGTGCTCTCGGTGGCTGCCGGTTGTGGCCTTGAAAGAATAGGGAAGACACTGGAGAGGGATGATGTAGGCCGGATGTATATGATACCCAATACTCCCATCAGCATAGGGAAAGGCATGAGTTTCGCCGCTGCGGCAGACATTTCACCCGAAACACTTGATGAAATAGTCTCACTCTTCTCTCCCGTCACCAGGCTTGAAATAATCGACGAGAGCAAGATGTCGGCCGGTATGGCCCTTTGCTCATGCGGCATAGCCTACGTCTATAAATTCATAGCGGCTGCGGCCCAGGCAGGAGTGGAACTCGGATTCTCATACGATGACGCCGTGAAATATTTCACCGCCACAGTGGCAGGGGCTGCCGCGATGCTGCAAGAAAGCGGCAAGAGTCCGCAGAGTCTCATAAATGAAGTGACCACTCCCGGCGGCATAACAATAAAAGGAATCAACACGCTTGAACGCGAGGGCTTTCCTTCGTCGGTGATAGCGGCAATACTAACAGCAACAAAAGCATGAGACACTACAGGCGAATCACGGTAAAGATAGGCAGCAATGTGCTGACGCGTCCCGACGGAACACTCGACACCACAAGAGTTTCGGCACTGGTAGATCAGATAGTGGAACTGCGTAAGGAAGGTATGGAGATAATCGTGATATCTTCGGGAGCGGTGGCCTGCGGGCGGTCGGAACTCAGGAATCTCGACACATCACGCCTCGACGACGTGGAGCGGAGACAGCTATTCTCCGGAGTGGGACAGGCCAAACTTATCAATCGTTATTATGATCTCTTCAGAGAGCATGGCATCACTGTGGGCCAGGTGCTTACGTTGAAGGAAAGTTTCGCTACCAGACGTCATTATCTGAATCAGCGAAACTGCATGCTGACAATGATTGACCACGGAGTGATTCCCATAGTGAATGAAAACGATACGGTCTCGGTTACCGAACTGATGTTTACCGACAACGATGAACTCTCGGGCCTCGTGGCGGCCATGCTCGACTGTGATGCGCTTGTGATACTGAGCAATATTGACGGCATCTATGACGGAGACCCGTCTTTGCCTGACTCAAAGGTTATTGAGCAGGTAGACTCCGGAAGGGATCTTACAGAGTATCTCCGCACGGAGAAATCGGGCTTCGGAAGGGGCGGCATGACCACTAAATACCGCATCTCGCGTCAGGTGTCGGGAGAAGGCATCGAGGTAATCATCGCCAATGGTAAACGTGAGAATATACTGACCCGCCTCCTGCTCGAAAAGGGAGAAAAAGCCGTGTGCACCCGCTTCGCTCCGGCTTCAGAACCCACATCGAGCCTGAAAAGATGGATAGCCCATAGCGAAGGATTCACCAAAGGCCGGATTCTGCTCGACCGGCATGCGGAGGAGGCTGTGAGGTCGGAAAATGCCGTATCCGTGCTTCCGGTGGGCGTGACCTCGGTGGAGGGAGATTTTGAAAGAGATGATCTTGTGAGGATAGTGAGCGCCACATCCGGATCTGTACTGGGTGTTGGACGTATCTCCTACTCTTCAGATGAAGCCCGCGATGTGGCCGGGAAACGCGGACTCCGGCCCATGATCCATTACGACTACCTGTATGTGAACAATATCAACCAATAAGCACCCGCAACATTCCAAATTTCAAAAGAACTGTAGAGATGTATGAGACGGATATCCGGCCTATGCTCAAGGCTGCAAAAGAGGCTTCGGCTAAAATAGGTATGCTCGGTGACGACGAACGTTCGGCCATAATCATGGAAGTGGCCGATGCAATAGAAGCCAACACCAGGACAATATTGGAAGCCAACATGTCGGATCTTGCCCGTATGGATCCGAAAGATCCCAGATATGACAGGCTTGCGCTGACCGAGGGACGCCTGAAAGACATATCGGCCGATGCCAGACATGTGGCCAATCTCCCCTCACCCCTCACCGTGATAGAACGGCGAACTCTCCCCAACGGACTGAGGCTCAGACGGGAAGCAGTGCCATTCGGAGTGATCGGTGTTGTCTACGAAGCGCGTCCGAATGTTTCGCTCGACGTTTTCTGCATCTGCTTCAAATCGGGCAATGCAGTTGTGCTTAAAGGGGGCTCAGATGCTTCCGAATCGAACAAGGCGATAGTGGGAGTCATCCACGGCATTCTTGAAAAGCACGGCATCGCGGGAGCGGCTGCTACACTTCTCCCCTCCTCTCACGAAGCCACCGCGCAACTGATGCAGGCCCGCGGACTTGTGGATCTACTCATCCCTCGCGGGTCGCGTAGACTTATCGACAGGGTTAGGGAAGAGGCACGTATTCCGGTGATAGAGACCGGAGCCGGAGTGTGCCACACATTTATAGAGAAATCTGCCGACCTGACCAAAGCAGCAGCCATCATCTGCAACGGAAAGACCCGCCGAGTGAGCGTATGCAATGCTCTCGACTGCATGCTCGTGGAGAGAAGCATAGCCGGGAAATTGCCGATGCTGGTGGCTACGCTCGCTCAGTATAATGTGGTGATATGGGCAGATGACGATGCTTTCAGGGCGCTGTCGGGCCATTATCCCGAGCAACTTCTTCGCCACGCCACGCCTGAGCATTTCGGAACTGAGTTTCTTGACTTCGCTATGGCCGTGAAGATAGTAGCCGACACACAGGAAGCGATCGCGCATATCAATAAGTTCGGTTCGGGACATTCTGAAGCGATCGTGACATCGGATGACGATGCGGCAGGATTGTTTACCCGGATGGTAGACGCGGCATGCGTCTATGTAAACGCTCCGACATCATTCACCGATGGTGCCCAGTTCGGACTCGGCGCTGAAATCGGCATCTCCACCCAGAAACTTCATGCCCGCGGCCCAATGGCACTTCGGGAAATCACCACCTACAAATGGATAATCGAGGGCGACGGCCAAATACGCCCGAGATAAATATTTTTTAGGTAATATTTTCATAATTCATTTTTTTTTAGTAATTTTGCACATCATAACAGCATAAGAGTTTTAGGTAAAAAAATATCAGGTATAAGAGATGCCTGACACTTATTGTAAATAGAGCAGGTCGGCAGGCCCAGGATTGTAATGTTGAAGAAAAGTACACTTGAGCATATAATCAGTAATGATATGTCAGAATTGTGGAATGCGCTTCTCCCGGAAGAGAAACGCATAGTGACCGACAATTTTGAAATATCGACTTACAAGAAGAACCATGTCATATACGCCGAAGGAGAAGATCCGGAATATCTCTGGTGTCTACTGAAAGGTAAAGTCAAGATGTATAAGACAGGCATCGGTGAGCGGGTTCAGATCCTGAGGCTCTACAGTCCTGTGCAATATTTCGGCTACCGGGCTTATTTTGCCGATGAGCCATACGTGTCGTCAGTGGGAGCTGTTGAGGAATCCACCTTGGGCCGCGTACCCATGAAGATGGTGGAAAAATTGATACGCGGCAATAACGATCTGGCTATGTTCTTCATCCACGAACTTTCGCGCAATCTCGGTGGATCAGACACAAAAATTGTGAATCTCACGCAGAAGCATATACGCGGACGCCTTGCCGAGGCTCTTCTGATATTGCGTGACAACTACGGGCTTGAAGACGACGGTGCCACTTTGAGCATCTACATGAGCCGTGAGGATCTGGCCAGCCTCAGCAATATGACCACTGCTAATGCTATCCGCACTCTGGCGGCTTTCGTAGCGGAGAAACTGATTCTCGTAGACGGCCGCAAGATAAAGATCATCAATGAGGAGATGCTTCACAGAATCTCCCAGAACGGCTAAATCATTTCTTTCAGTTTATTCCGGTCGAGCTTACCGGTAGAAGTAAGGGGAAACTCTTCGAGCAATATGATTTCTTTCGGAGCCTTCGGGCCAAGCGAGAGGGATTTGCGAAACTGATTGAGCCTGACAGCGATGGCTTTCCTGAGAAAAGATTCGGGAAGCGAGTTGCCACCTTTCGCCACCACAAGCACCGGACGCTCACCCCATTTTTCATCGGGAAGCGATGAAATGCAATAATCAAACGCAATGAATGGCCCGAGCATCGACTCCAGATCTTCAGGAATGATCTTGATGCCCCCTGATATGATGCAGTTGTCGGCCCGTCCGAGCAGGCGGAACTCAGTTGAGGAAATAACCTCGGCAAGATCTGTTGTAGTTATCACATCATCTTCTCCCGGAAGCAGTATCTGAAGGCATCCTTCGGCCGACACACTGACCGTGATACCAGGGAGCGTATGAAACGGTTCCCTTCCACTCTCTTCCACCGGCCTGAGCGCTATGTGGGACGCCGTCTCGGTCATGCCGTATGACTCCCATGCCTTATATCCTGACAAAGCTATACGCCTGCGCAGCAACGGAGGGATTGAAGAACCTCCGATAAGGAAATTTCTGATTCCCTCATATCGCACCGCAGCATCAAGCACGCCCCCCATCTGTGCCGGCACTACCGATACAAGATCTATCCGCTCATCTGCCGCGATATCCTGCAAAGGCTCTGAGGATGGGACTTCCGACGTAAGTCTGCACCCGGCCACTTCAGCCCTGACAGTCATCATCTTCGACGCTATGTAGCAGAAATCAAGACAAGTGTGCAGCCGGCTCTTCTCATCAAGTGCAAAAAAGTCAGCAGTGCGCCGTGCAGATGCACGCATGAAGTCTTTCGAAAGACGAATCTCCTTCGGGCGTCCGGTAGAGCCTGATGTGTGGCAGATCACATAATCTTCAGGGTCATTCCATTGGAGTTCAAATTCTTGTTGAGTCATGATGAAAGAATATATATGGGGCGATGCAGACAATCTGCCTCAAAGGTCTATTGTCTCCAGTCGAGCGAATCATAAACTGAATTGTCAATCTTCACATCCGGGTCATAACGCAGTCGGTCGGCATCAAGACGGAGCGGAGAGTCGAAATTGTTGGTGAACAATGCACCCGTACCGAGACCCTGCGGCATCTTCGTCTGGAGTGTAGCAGTCCACTGCGCCAGTGCATTAAGGCCGATATTTGATTCGAGAGCAGATGTCACCCACCAGCCTATACCCATTTCTCCGGCAATCTCAATCCACTCCTCGGCACCCGAAAAACCTCCGCACAATGAAGGCTTTAGAATCAGATATGCAGGTTTCACCTCATCGAGCAGGAGTTTCTTCGCTTCAGTTCCGCTCACTCCAATCAGCGACTCGTCGAGTGCAATCGGAAGAGGCGAGACACTGCATAGGAAAGCCATCAGATCGGGATAGCCGGCAGGAATCGGCTGCTCTATGCTATGGACGCCCAGATCAGCGAGCCGCTTGAGCCTGGGGAGCGCATTGTCCATAGTGAAGGCTCCGTTTGCATCGACCCTTATCGTGAGATCTTTCTCAGAATATTTCCGGCGGATATACTCGATCATATCCACTTCCTTCTTCCAGTCAATAGCGCCGATCTTCAGTTTTATGCAGCCGAATCCTTGCTCCACCTTCTCATCAATTCGCGCTATCATCTCATCGAAATCACCCATCCATATAAGGCCATTGATCTCGATGTTCTGCTTTCCTTCAGTGAATGGCGAAGGGAAATAGATATGTCTGCCACCCCCGGCAAAATCACGTAGCGCCTGTTCAAGTCCGAAAAGGATGCTGCTGTGGTGCGAAAGATCAGTCTCCTTACCAAGAGCGACGTTAGCGAGAAGCTCGATGAGCTTATAACCGTATGTGCCGTCGGCCTCGGGCGATAGACCGGGGAAGACGGAGCACTCTCCTATTCCGAAACGCGAGGGATCAGCCTCATCATATACCTTTATGATGAATGTAGGCTTCTCAGTGAGGATGCCCCGGCTCGTTCCAGCCGGCCGGCGGAAGTTCAGCACGTAGGGCGCGTAGGCAAGTCTCATGGGAAGATGGTGAATTTGTCAAAATCGGGATCACGCTTCTCAAGGAAAGCGTTCTTGCCTTCCTGAGCCTCATCCATCATATAATACATCAGAGTGGCGTCTCCGGCAAATTCCATCATTCCGCGCTGGCCGTCGAGTTCGGCATTGAGAGCACGCTTTATCATCCTTATGGCGAATGGAGAGCGCTTCATGATGGTGCGGCACCATTCCACAGTGGTCTCCTCCAGCTTGTCGAAGGGCACTACACAGTTCACCATTCCCATCTCCAGTGCTTCCTGAGCGGTGTACTGCTTACACAGAAACCAGATCTCGCGGGCCTTCTTCTGGCCTACGCATCTAGCAAGATATGACGATCCGAACCCGGCATCGAAACTACCCACTTTTGGCCCGGTCTGGCCAAAACGGGCGTTTTCTGACGCGATGGAAAGGTCGCACAGCACTTGAAGCACGTTGCCCCCGCCGATGGAATAACCGTTGACCATAGCTATCACCGGCTTCGGTATGCTCCTTATGGCATGATGCATCTCAAGCACGTTGAGGCGCGGAGTTCCCGACTCGTCGATATAGCCGCCCACACCCTTCACATTCTGATCGCCACCCGAGCAGAAAGCCTTGTCGCCGGCGCCTGTGAGGACTACTACGCGTATATCATCGCGCTCACGGCATATCTTCATGGCATCGAGCATCTCGAAATTTGTCTTGGGTCTGAACGCGTTATAGACTTGCGGACGATTGATTGTGATGCGGGCTATCCCCTCAAACTGATCGAAGAGGATGTCTTCATATTCTTTTATGGTCTTCCAGTCAAACATAGGGAATGATTTTCAATATTAATCAAGAAATTAATTATAGTCACGGCGAAAGTTTGTCATCGGCCGGCGAAATATCCTTTGAGCACTTCGGCACTCACTTCAGGGGGCGTATGAACCACAAGGATTCCCTGTAAATCCGAATCGGCATTGAGCCACTTCACGCCTTCTTCAAGCGAAGGCATGTCGTAGGCCTCAAATGTCTCATAACCGTAAGCTTCAGCAATAGCAGACACCGGGAAATCGGAAGGCGCGCAGAAATAAGTGTCGAGTATATCGGGAGAAATCGAAGACGTGGATTTGATGAAACGGAAGATGCCTCCACCAGAATTGTCAATAACCACACACTTCATATTGCCGGGTATTCTGCCAAGCGTGGATACGCCCGAATCATAAAGCCAAGACATGTCGCCTGAGATGAGAGTGGTAACACCGCCATAGGCACGGGCGCCACCCACTGCTGTAGCGGAAGACCCATCGATACCCGAGACTCCTCTGTTGCAATATTCCGCATGGCAGGAATGGGCTATGAGTTGCGAATACCTGACTACAGTGCCGTTGGAAACAAAAAGATTGTCGAGCCTGAGATGCGTCAGCAGATAATGCAACGCAGTCAGATCCGACCACGGTGCGTCAGCGATATAGGATGCAGCTTCGGCAGCCGCGTTATTTCTTGCCATAAGCCATCGCCCGGCGAAGTAATTGATTCCACCGTGATTGGCCGATTTACTCAAGCCGGCAGCAAGCGAAGCGATAAAACCGGCGGGGGCTACCTCAACTTTTGTAGTGAGCGACTGAAAACAGTCGCAGAAATAATTGCTGTGGCCTACACTTATGTGATATTCCGGCGGATTGCTTCGCAGATATTGCTTCAGCATCCTGGAGACAAGAGCTCCACCGATTGAAATGATGACATCTGGGCGCAATTCTTCCTTCTCTTCTTGCGACAGCCTGCAGAGAACCGCATCGATCATGGAGGATTGCGGAGCGGGGGCGTGAAGATTTGACAACGTCTCAGCCATCACCACCACGTTGGGCAAAGCGGCAAGCTTCCTCACAGCCCGGTCAAGTTTATTGTCGGGCCTCATAAAGCCGGCCACCAGCATAATCTTTTTGCCGGCTATGGATTCGACAATGTCTTGCATCGCCATCTTCGACAGCGATTCAGCACGTTCTATCTGCCCTACAATACGAGGCGATTCCGGCAAGATTTCCTCCATGTCGCCGAGAGGCTCGCCAAGCTGCACATTAATGTGGACGGGGCCCGGCTTACCTTCCAGGGCTTTAAGCATAGCTTCGTTCACAGTGCGGTTGATGCGCCACGCTCCTCCTGACGTATATTTTCCGAAGGGTTCTTCCGGTATGGCGCGGACATCATACGATGCCTTAACGATGTGAGACAGAACACCAAACTGACGTATTGTCTGGGAATCGTCCTGATCTATCCATTCCGACGGGCGATCTGCTGATACCACTATAAGCGGCACGCCGGCATAATACGCCTCGGCTACGGCCGGAGCATAATTCAGGACAGCGGTGCCCGATGTGCAGACGAGGAGCACCGGAGCACGATCTACAAGGCCGCATCCGAGAGCCTGAAAAGCGGCACTTCGCTCGTCGACTACCACTTGCTTTAAAATCTCAGGATGCGATTCCAGTGCGATGAGAAGGGGTGCATTACGCGATCCGGGACTGCAATAAGCAGTCCCGACACCGTGTGAGGCTATGCAATCAATAATCAGACGCACATATTGATTGGCAGTGGTCAGCATGTTGAAAGAGTCAGATCGCCGAGCGGATGATGCCTCTGTTGGAATTGGTGACAAAGTTCACGATCTCATCCCTATATATGGATTCGGGACAAACCTCCAGAATCATCTTCACGGCATTTGTTACGTTGAGATCGCTTAGATAGAGTATGCGATATATCTCCTGAATCTGAGATATGTCTTCCGGCTTGAATCCCCTGCGCTGGAGGCCGATTGAATTAAGACCTACGTATGATATAGGCTCTCTTGCAGCCTTGACAAAGGGAGGAATATCCTTATTCACGAGAGCTCCGCCCTGAAGCATCACATTTCTTCCGATATGGCAGAACTGATGGATAAGGCTTCCGCCTCCGATCACTGCACAATCATCGATCACCACTTCTCCGGCCATCTGGGCGGCATTCGAGCAGACCACGCTATTGCCTACCACACAATCATGTGCCACGTGCACGTATGCCATGAGCAGGCAGTTCTCGCCCACAACGGTCTTCCCTTTCGAGGCGGTGCCTCTATGCACTGTGACGCATTCACGCAGCACTGTGCCATCGCCTACGTAAGCGTACGTCACTTCTCCGCGAAACTTCAGATCCTGCGGCACTGCAGCAACCGTGGTACCGGGAAATATCTTCACTCCTGCTCCGATGCGGGCGCCGGGATAGATATTTACGTTGCAGTCTATCTCGCAGTTATCGCCAATCTCGACATCCTCGTGGATAGTGGTGTAATTTCCGATTTTAACGTTGTTTCCGATTTTGGCATCGGGATGGATGGAATTCATATTTCCCATGGTCATTTATTTTTGATGATTTGGGCCATGAATTCAGCTTCGCATACAATCTTCTCGCCTACGAAGGCATAGCCTTTGACCACGGCGCAGCCGCGGCGTATCTCAGTGGCGAGGGAGACATTGAGGAGAAGCGTATTGCCTGGCACTACTTTCTGACGGAACTTGACATTGTCTATCTTTAGGAAATAGGTGGAATACTTCTCCGGGTCTTCGAGGAAGTTAAGCACGAGCACTCCTGCTGCCTGTGCCATAGCCTCAACCTGAAGCACACCGGGCATAACCGGTTCCTGAGGGAAATGCCCCTGGAAGAAGGGCTCGTTGACAGTGACGTTCTTAACCGCTACACAATGCTTCTTATCGATTTCGATAACCTTGTCGATGAGCAGGAAAGGATATCTATGGGGAAGCAGCTTCTTGATGCCGTTCACGTCGATGATCGGAGCGAGGTTGGGATTGTAGACCGGGCTTTGTATCTCTGTATGCTTCACTTCCTTGCGGAGCATACGCGCGAACTTGTTGTTGATGGTGTGTCCGGGGCGGATAGCCACGACACGTCCCTTGAGCGGACGACCGATAAGGGCGATATCTCCGATCACGTCGAGAAGTTTATGACGCGCAGGTTCGTTGTCCCATTTGAGCGGCTTGGGGTTGATATAGCCGAGTTTGTCTACCGTCATAGCGGGCACATGCACCGCATCACAGATCTCATTGATCTTTTCCTGACTTACGGGCTGATCATAGATAACGATGCTGTTTTCGAGATCGCCGCCCTTGATGAGACCGTTATGAAGCAGAGCCTCTATCTCTCTTACAAAGACGAATGTGCGGGCACTTGACACTTCCTGACGGAAATCGGCAAGATCATCAAGCACGGCAAACTGGTTGGGGAGCACAGTGGAATTATATTCCACCATCACCTCCACACTGAATCCCTCGTCGGGATAGATAGTGATTGTGGCTCCGTTTTCATCCTTATATTGAATTTTCTCCTTTATGACGTAATAATCCTTGTCGGCGTTGAGTTCCTCGAGGCCCGTCTGTTCGATCAATTCGGCATATATGGTTGCGCTTCCGTCGAGGATGGGGAGTTCAGGGCCATCCACCTCGATGAGGCAGTTGTCTATTCCGGCCGCATACAGGGCAGCCATGGCATGCTCGATAGTGCTGATGCGCACATCGCCCTTTCCGATGACAGTGCCGCGGGTTGTCTCCACCACGTTCTCGGCAAGTGCATCAATTACCGGCTCCCCTTCCAAATCCATTCTTTTGAACTTTATGCCGGTGTTGGCCGGGGATGGCTTGAACTCCGCAATGAGATGCCTGCCGGAATGAAGCCCTTTTCCCTCTACTTTAAAGGGAGCTTTAAGAGTGAGTTGATTCATATAATTATCTGTCGATTTTTATTACTATTATGGAATGAAACTAAACTAAATATTAACCGAGAATTTTTGCCACAGCTTCACTTCTTATGAAGAGAGGCAAAAAGTTCGTTAAGCCTGTTGATATACACCACATTGCGGGCAAACTTGCCGTAATCCACAGCGGGATAACCCATCAGCCGCTGATTGTGGCCCACATTCTTGGGTATTCCCGACTGGGCGCCGAATTCATTGTTGTCGCCTACCGAAATGTGACCTGCAAAACCTACCTGGCCACCTACCCGGTTGGAATTGCCGATTTTTGTGCTTCCGGCCACTCCCGACTGTGCCGCGAAGACGTTGTTGGTGCCGATCTCCACATTGTGGGCCACCATAATGAGGTTGTCGAGTTTCGTACCCTTCCCGATACGTGTGCAGCCGAATGTGGCACGGTCTACTGTGGTGTTCGCCCCAATCTCGACGTCGTCTTCAATCACTACGATACCGGTCTGCGGCAGTTTCTCGTAGATGCCCTCCTTGCTGGGTGCGAATCCGAATCCGTCGCCGCCAATGACGACTCCGCTGTGAAGGATACAACGATCGCCTATGCGGCATCCCTGATAAATCTTGACTCCGGCATAGAGGCATGACGACTCTCCAACGGAAGCGTCCTCACCTATATATACCTGAGGATAAATCTGAGCGCCCTTGCCGATGCGGGCACCTTTCCCTATATAAGAGAACGCGCCGACGTAGGCATCTTCGGGAATCTCGACGCCGTCGGCAATGAAGCAAGGCTGCTCAATGCCCCTCTTCTTGGGAATCATGCTCTGGATAAGGCGCAGGAGCTGAGCAAGAGTAGAATAAGGATCATCCACCTTCAGAAGAGTCACCCCCTTGGGATTAGGATGGGAAAAATCTCTTGATACAAGAACGGCCGACGCAAGCGTCGACTCCAAAAAATGTGCGTATTTCGGGTTCGCAATAAACGTGAGGTGCCCCTTGGCGGCTTCCTCAATTTTTGCGAATCCATATAATTTTGCTTCTTGATCGCCGTCAACCTCAGCGTTGATCATGGCGGCCAAAGCACCGGTGGTCATTTCCATAAATATCTGTATCGAGGAGATATCTTTGATGAAAATTAATACTCGTTGCAGATGCGGCCTGCAAATTTTTTGCAAATATCGTAAAAAAATCTGACATAACAATATTTTATCTTAAAAATTTACTATCAAGCCACATTTTTTCGTCAGGAAGAGAATGGAAATCAACATCGCCTACAAAAAATATTTAGGCCGGGAGTGTAAATATTTCACAAAATACGTTTGAAATTTTAAAAATAATTGCTAATTTTGCAAATAATTATGTCGTCACGGCCTTAACAGGCCTAACGGCATCACGAGACTAACAGATAGCTAACCAATAAATCAAAAAAACGCAATGGAAATATCTCACATTGAACACATCGGCATCGCGGTGCCCAACCTCGCAGAGGCCATCAAGTATTATGAAAACGTACTTGGCCTGAAATGCTACAAGCAGGAAGTGGTGGAAGACCAGAAGGTGACCACAGCATTCTTCAAGGTAGGCGACACAAAGATCGAACTTCTTGAGGCCACCAGCCCCGAAAGCACTATCGCAAAATTCATCGAGAAAAACGGCGGCAAAGGTGGCATGCACCACATGGCATTCGCAGTGGAGAGCGGAGTGGCCGAGGCTTTGGCTGAATGCGAGGAAAAAGGCGTGCGCACCATCGACAAGGCTCCGCGCAAGGGTGCCGACGGTCTTCAGATCGCTTTCCTCCACCCCAAATGCACGGAAGCGGTGCTCACCGAACTCTGTGAAGATCCCAGCAAGAAATAACAATACAACCAGATTGCAATAATGACTACTCAGGAACAAAAGATTCAGGAGCTCATCGACAAGCGCGCAAAAGCACGCCTTGGCGGTGGCGAAAAAGCAATAGAAAAGCAGCACGAACGCGGCAAATACACAGCACGCGAGAGAATCGACCAGCTCCTCGACGAGGGTAGCTTCGAAGAACTTGACATGTTTGTGACTCACAGGAGCACAAACTTCGGCATGGAGAAGAAGCAATATCTCGGCGACGGCGTCGTGACCGGCTTCGGCACAATCGAGGGCCGTCTGGTCTATGTCTTCGCACAGGACTTCACTGTGCTCGGCGGCTCTCTGTCTGAGACCATGGCTCAGAAGATTTGCAAAGTGATGGATTTAGCCATGAAGATGGGAGCGCCGGTGATCGGCCTAAACGACTCGGGTGGCGCACGCATCCAGGAGGGTATCAACGCCCTCGCGGGATATTCCGAAATCTTCCAGCGCAACATCCTTGCCAGCGGCGTAGTGCCCCAGATCAGCGCCATACTCGGCCCCTGCGCCGGCGGTGCGGTCTACTCTCCCGCTCTCACCGACTTCACCATCATGGTGAAGGGTATTTCCTACATGTTCCTCACCGGGCCTTCAGTGGTGAAGACCGTCACCGGCGAAGACGTGACTCAGGAGCAACTCGGTGGCGCCTCTGTTCACGCATCGAAATCGGGCGTTACACACTTTGCTTGCGAAAACGGCGAGGAAGCGCTCATGACCATCCGCAAGCTCATCAGCTTCATTCCTCAGAACAATATGGAGGAGACTCCGCTCGTGGCCTGCAGCGATCCTATCGACCGTCTGGAAGACAAACTCAACACCATCGTTCCCGACAATCCCAAGAAGTCGTACGATATGTATGAGGTGATCGGTGCCATCATCGACAACGGAGAGTTTCTTGAAGTGCAGCGCGACTATGCCCGCAACATCATCACAGGCTTCGCTCGCTTCAACGGCCAGAGCGTAGGCGTGGTTGCAAATCAGCCGAAAGTGCTCGCCGGCGTGCTCGACTGCAACGCTTCGCGCAAGGCAGCCCGCTTCGTTCGCTTCTGCGACGCTTTCAACATCCCTCTCGTGACTCTCGTAGACGTTCCCGGCTTCCTTCCCGGCACCGGTCAGGAATACAACGCCGTGATTCTTCACGGTGCAAAACTGCTCTACGCTTACGGCGAGGCAACCGTGCCCAAGGTGACTGTGACGCTCCGCAAGAGCTATGGCGGAAGCCATATCGTGATGAGCTGCAAGCAGCTGCGCGGCGACATGAACTATGCATGGCCCACAGCTGAAATCGCCGTTATGGGTGCCGAGGGTGCCGTTGGCGTGCTCTATGCCAAGGAAGCCAAGGAGCATGAAGACCCCGCAGCATTCAAGAAAGAGAAAGAGAAAGAATACACCGATCTCTTCGCCAACCCCTATAATGCAGCCAAATACGGCTATATCGACGACGTGATCGAACCCCGCAACACCCGCTTCCGCATCATCCGCGCTCTCCAGATGCTCGCCACCAAGAAGCAGAGCAATCCCGCGAAGAAGCACGGAAACATACCTCTATAATATATAGACCTATGCTGAAAAAATATATTACATTAGGAGTCATCAGCCTTTCGATGTGCTGCGCCATGGCTCAGACGCAAGACGCTCCGGCGCAGATCGATGCTCCGGTAGTGGAGTGCCTGGAGTGTGGCAATGAAGACGTCGAGTCTGTGGCTGTGCCTTCAGTGGAGACCAACACGGTGCAGGTGAGCGAGACTGCCAGAAAGATGCGCCAGCTTGAAAAAGCGAAGAACATCGAGGAAAATGACTCGTTTGGCGGATCGCTGACCATCATTTCGATGTCGATAGTAATTTTAGCCCTGATTCTTCTCAGCCTGCTTTTCCAAGGCTTCGGCAAGATTTCTCAGTACTTCATCAACAGAAGGAAACATGAGACGGCTGCCAAAGTTGGAAAAGACATCGAGGATTATCACCCCGAGGTGTCTGACGGCCAGACCATTGCCGCCATCGGCATGGCTCTTGCAGAGCATTTCGGTCAGGGCCACGACATTGAAGACACCATCCTCACCATCCACCAGATAAAGAAGGCATACTCGCCCTGGAACTCAAAAATCTACAATCTGCGCACGCAGCCCACACTGCGCCGCAACTCCAGCAAATAAACAACCATCATGAAAGAATATAAATATAAAATCAACGGAACCAAATTCAACGTTGAGGTAGGCGACATCGAAGACAACCACGTGGAAGTGGTGGTCAACGGCACTCACTACACAGTAGAGCTTGAGAAAGAGGCAAAGGCCGCCGTAAAGATCAACAACGTAAATCGCCCGGCTGCCGCCCCCAAGACTCCGAGCGGCGAGAAAGTGATATCCAAACCGGCTGCCTCGAGCGGAGCTGCAGGAGCTATCAAGGCTCCCCTGCCCGGCACCATCATGAGCTTCAAGGTGAAAGAGGGCGACACTGTGAAGCCCGGCGACACAGTATGCGTGCTCGAAGCCATGAAGATGGAAAACGACGTGAAGGCTTCTATCGGAGGCACTGTTCAGAAGATTCTGGTGAGCGTGGGCGACGCCGTGCTTGAAGGCAACGATATCATGACCATCGGCTAATTCCCTAACATCACAAGTAACTATTTATCATGATACTTACACAGACATTCTGGGAATTCCTTTCAGAAAACATATCGACATTCTGGAACTTCACGGGCTTCGCCAACTGCCAGTATGAGAATCTTATCATGCTTGCTGTGGGATGCTTCTTCGTATGGCTTGCCATCAAGAAAAACTTCGAGCCCCTTCTTCTCGTTCCGATCGGATTCGGTATGCTTATCGGCAACATTCCCTTTCAGCCCGGCATGGAGATCGGCATCTATGAGCCCGGTTCCGTGCTCAATATCCTCTACAACGGTGTGGAGAAAGGTTGGTATCCGCCACTGATCTTCTTAGGCATCGGCGCCATGACCGACTTCTCGGCCCTGCTCGCAAATCCTAAACTGATGATCATCGGCGCATGCGCCCAGTTCGGTATCTTCGGTGCTTACATGCTCGCGCTGCTTATCGGCATGGATCCGCTTTCTGCAGGCTGCGTGGCAATCATCGGCG
Organism: uncultured Sangeribacter sp.; assembly: GCA_964410515.1. Taxonomy (GTDB): domain Bacteria; phylum Bacteroidota; class Bacteroidia; order Bacteroidales; family Muribaculaceae; genus Lepagella. Next base: position 60,077 of record CAYPGW010000016.1, read on the forward strand.
GCGCCGACGGCCCGACAGCAATCTTCACCACATCCAAGCTCAACCCTGCGCTTTTAGGTGCTGTAGCGGTATCGGCCTATTCCTACATGGCCCTGATTCCGCTTATCCAGCCCCCGTTGATGAGACTTTTCACCACCGATAAGGAGCGTAAGATTAAAATGAAGCCCGCTCGCGTGGTTTCGCAAGATGAGAAAATCATATTCCCTATAGTTGGACTGATGCTCACCTGCTTCATAGTGCCGTCTGGCCTTCCGCTGCTCGGCATGCTCTTCTTCGGCAACCTGCTTAGGGAAAGCGGCGTCACCAGCCGCCTTGCAAAGACAGCCAGCAACGCTATGACCGACATCGTGACCATTCTCCTCGGTATGACTGTAGGAGCGTCGACCCAGGCCGACCTCTTCCTCACCAAAGAGACACTCTTCATCTTCCTGCTCGGATTCATAGCATTCATCATCGCGTCTTCGGCAGGCGTATTGTCGGTGAAACTGTTCAATCTCATCCTGCCCGAGAACAAGAAGATCAATCCGCTTATTGGCAATGCCGGAGTGTCGGCCGTGCCGATGGCTGCGCGCATCTCAAACAATGTGGGACTTGAATACGACTCAAGCAACTATCTTCTGATGCACGCCATGGGCCCCAACGTGGCCGGCGTGATTGGCAGTGCTGTAGCAGCAGGCGTACTTCTCGCATTCCTCGGTTGATAGAAAGTATTTAAACATGGTATATCGATTTAAACTTATAAGCGACGAAGCGGCTAATTTCTGCCGTGAGATCGAGATTGACTCCGACTCCACCTTTCTGCAGTTAAGAAACACAATTCTTGACAGTGTCGGCTACTCGAAAGATGACATGAACTCATTCCTCATCTGCGACGATGACTGGCAGCGCACCTGCGAGGTGACTCTGGTCGACATGGGAAGCAGTTCTGACTGCGACATATGGCTGATGGATGATACTTCCTTGGGAGAACTCGTGGAAGATGAGGGCCAGAAGATGATGTTCGTGTTTGATTATCTCACCGAGCGCGCATTCTTCATGGAACTGAAGGAGACCATTCCCGGCAGGTCGCTCTCCGAGCCGGTATGCACTCTGAAGAAGGGCAATGCTCCAAAGCAGAGTGTGGACATTGAAGAATTCGACCGGCAGATCGATGCTTTGGCCATGAAGCAGGCAGCCGACGTGCTTGACGAAGATTTCTACAACAGCGAGGGTGGATATAATCCTGAAGACCTCGAGAACCTGGAAGACTTCGATCTCAATTAAGTTTTCGACTGCCAACTCACTAAATTTAGACCGCCGTGCTGCTCAAGCAACACGGCGGTCTAAATTTATCTTTATCTCAATTATCTCAGCGGGCGAAAATGCGGCTGAAGAGATTCTGAGGCTTCTCGCAGGGACGCATGTGAACTCTCATGTCGTCGGAGTCTTTGGAGAGGAAAAGAATATGATTGCTGAATACGAAAGCCACGTGGCGATCAAATTCAAGGATAGCGTTAAGGCTTCTCAGAAGGAAACGGCGGAACGGGCTGAATTCTTCCTGATCTTCAAATATCACCTCTCTATCTGTGAATTTAATATTATGGTTTGCGGCAAGCATGCCTGCATAATGATCGATATGGAGATCACCCGTGTTCTTTGCAGGCTTATTATATTTCTTATATATCTCCTTTATTACGCGATCTGTTATCATGGTGTATGTTTTTTTCGTATTCGATTTGGTAGTTTATTATCTAAATTGAAAAAGGCTGAATCGGATTCGATTTCGAAAATATAACGAAATCATTTTGCGAAAGGTTCAACAAAGAGCGTATTTTTAACACTTTTGTTTTAAAAATAACACAATTGCTAATCAATGCGTAAAATTATCCAAGAGCACCAAGAAAAATAGACTAACCGATATCCAAAACTGACCAACAACTAAGCCCCCGCCCTTCCAACCACTTTAAGAACCAAAGCGGCGTCCCCACTCCCCTCGCCTACAATACAAATATGAGATTTCCAATAACGAAGAATGATATCCTTCTTATTTTGGTAAGATGATATTCGCCCAATTGGGAAGTTCATCTGCATAGCGTTTCATAAGCGCGCCATCGCTCAATCTAAACAACAGACGAGCTTCTGTATCCTCAATTGAATTGTCATAGATATAGAGTCGATCAACGTATGGCGCTAATGCAATGCAGTTGGCTATAGACTTGCCATAGCGAGATATGATTTTGGGGATAGGAACATCGTGACCTCCATTCATGACTCGGGTTGCAACGCGCTTTGCATTGATTGTCGGAGATTCGGTAGAAACGAAGAACAATCGGACAAAGAATCCGGCTTCCTTAGCTCTGAGAATATAGTCAAGCTTATCGTTAGATGACATTACGGTCTCAAAGATATGGCTCTTACGTTCTGCAAGACATTTTTCGCGCCAGTCATTACAATAGTTAACAGCCTTGAGAACAGCTTCCCGGTCGTTCCAATCTCCGAAAATGTCACGGGCCACATTGTCGGGATTGATGTATTCCGAATCTTCCAGCCACTCATGATGAAGAATCTTTGAGGTCACAGAAGTTTTGCCGGAACCATTTGGACCTGCAATCACAATCAGAACAGGACGATGCTTACTTGCTTCCATTGCGAAGTCTATTAAGCGTTTCTTCAACTCGGCTACGAGCTTCATGCGCAGCGATCTCTATTCCGGCTGCCACACGCTCGGCAGCCCTGCGAGTGCTCTCACGGGCATCCTGGGCAACCTCGCGCATAATCTGCTCCATACGCTCATCACCCGGCTCCTCCATCGACGTGAGTCGATAACTATTCATCTCTGCTTCTGACATAATGGTATCTCCTGTTTGATAATGATGCAAAATTACATATAATTATTGTCGTTTCAAAATAAAACATTACATTTGTTTCATCCACCTACACAAGAATTATTGATGGATGACTCATACGGATTAATTTGTACCTACTTCGGCATGTGACTCCAGAGGTGACTCCTCACAACATACTTTTGATATGGATTTTTGGTACTTTAATAATAATTTATTAACTTTGCTATTCCGACACAGCCGTGTCGGAAACAGCCGTGTCGAAAATTAAAACAATAAAGGTATGAAGTTTTTTGATCGAGAAAAAGAAACAAAAATATTGCAAGAAGTTAAGGCATTAAGTCAAGAAAATGCACAGTTTACGGTATTAACCGGCCGACGCCGTGTCGGAAAGACTTGGCTTGTCACTCACGCATACGACCAACGAGAGATGCTATATTTCTTTGTGGGACGCAAATCAGAAACTGATTTATGCAAAGGCTATGTTAAGGAGATTGAGGAGAAACTACACATCCCGGTGCTTGGTGCTCCGGAAAATTTCACCGATATCTTCGAGTTTCTGATGAAATATTCTCAAGAGCATCCTATCACTCTATTTATCGATGAATTTCAAGACTTTTTAAGAGTAAACAAATCCATTTACAGTGATATTCAGCGAATTTGGGATCTATATAAGGAGACGTCGAAAATGAATCTTATAGTGGGTGGATCAATTTATTCGTTATTGTCAAAAATATTCAAAGATAACAAGGAGCCTCTTTATGGGCGCCAGACAAGATTCCTGCATATTAAACCCTTTCGTACAGCCGTAATAAAGGATATTCTAAAATCTTACAACGACTCTTACTCTTCAGATGATCTCCTTTCCTTATATATGCTGACAGGAGGAGTAGCAAAATATGTAAGTTCCTTTATGGATTCCAAAGCCTTTACTTCCGATACAATGATTGACAGAGCCATCTCTGAAGATTCTCCTTTTATCTCTGAAGGGAAAAACGTTTTGCTTGAAGAATTCGGTAAGGATTCGGCAGTTTACTTTTCTATTCTCAGTGCAATTGCTTCCGGACGCAACACTCGCAATGAAATAGAGACAGCCGTAGGAAAAGAAGTAGGCGGTTATCTTTCAAAACTGGAAGATGAGTATAACCTGATCTCAAAACATCTCCCTATTCTGACTCCCAACGCCCGGAACAACATCCACTATGAACTCGATGATATGTTTTTCCGATTCTGGTTTAGATTTATTCATAAATACAACTATATGCTTGAAATCGGGAAATACGACAAACTAAGAGAAATAGTGAAGCGAGATTACTCCACTTACAGTGGACATGCATTGGAACGATATTTCCAACAAAAACTTGCCGAGGAAGCAGACATCACTCGACTTGGAAGCTGGTGGGACCGCAAAGGGGAAAATGAAATCGACATTATAACAGAAAATGAAATCGACGGCAAACTCACTTTCTACGAAGTAAAAAGGCAAAAAGATAATATCAGCATCGGTGAATTAAAAAAGAAAGCCGAAACTTTCTTCACAAAAAATAAGATTGCCAGCAACTACGAAGTCGACTACAGAGGATTAACATTGCAAGATATGTAAATAATCAGGCAGTTGTGACATCAAGACGCCAATCGAGTAGGTCGGGAAACGAAAGTTTTCTGACCTACTTTCGTTTCCTTTCCT
>CAYPGW010000017.1:0-63362 GCA_964410515.1 uncultured Sangeribacter sp.
ATTTCTACCCCTTTTTCACAAATTTTCATGCACCGTAAATTCGGCTTGTGCCATAAATTGAGATATTTGGGATATATATGGAAGGCTTTGGCTATTCCTCGGATATTTCAAAAGACTCCCTTCAGGAACCGTATTTGCGTTTTTCTAATTACTAATACCCATAAATTTGGTCATATTTACGCATCAAAACACTTAAATATCTAAAAACACTTTAAAATATTGGAATAAATTATTAACTTTGCACAGTTTTCACGATTCCATGCACATATAACAACGTGCAAACTAATCAAAGAAAACAAAAGCAAACTGACAAGAAATAACTACACCTTAATTATATATAGGAATTTTCGATTAGAATTGGATTCACGTATATACATGAGGGTCAAGAAAAACAAAACCGAATAAACAATCAAACCCAATACGCAACATGAGACACTTACAATTTGGAATTCCCATCGCGGGATTGCTTCTTGGAGCTGTCGGCCTGACAGGGTGCTCTGATGAAAACCCATGGGGAACAACTTCCAAAGAACAGGGAAGCATCTCTCTTATACTTTCTACGGATCCCGACATCAGTACTTCAAAACCGTCGTTCCGCTCTGAAGATACCGATAATCTCAGCAACTATATAGAAATACCTAAGGCAGACGCCTTCAATATAACATTGGAGAAAACTGATGGTACGTTCCTGAAAACCTGGACGAAACTACAGTATTTTCTTGACTACGCACACGAGCACACCTTCGACACCGGAGCCTACACGCTCACTGCGTTTTACGGAGAAAAGGGCAAGCAGGATTTCGAAGCGCCTTATTTCGAGGCCTCATCCTCGTTTAATGTCCTGTCCGGAAAAACTCAGGAGCTTGAACTGAGGGCTGAACTCATGAACTCCATGGTGAAGGTGAACTATACCGATGCCTTCAAAAATTATATGTCGGACTTCCACTCCCAGCTTCACACCGAAGGGAAAACCGACGACATCATCTATGACGACAGCGAAACGCGCCCGGCCTTCATAGAGCCCAACAACGCGTCGCTGACAGTGCATTTCACCACTAAAGAAAGTGGCATAACATCGTCGAAGAGCGTGGGCGATTTCGCCCCAATGGGCAAGACTCTCCACAATGTGACGTTTGATATCGCCCAGAACGACAAAGGAAACGCACAATTATCCATCTCTTTTGACGACTCTCTGGAAGAGGATAACATTTATATTGACCTCTCAGACGAGCTGCTCACTACTCCGGCGCCCAAGATAACATTCTCGGAAGGCTACATCAACGGGCAGACAATCGACATGCTTGCCAACACGGCCGCCGACTCACCATTGCAGATGAGTGTCTACGCTGCGGCAGAAATCAAGAGCGCCACTCTCGTGGTGGAATCTTCAAGCTACACGATTCCATGGGGCTCGGAAATTGACCTTTGCACAATCTCCGATCCGGACAAACAGCAACTAAACGCCACCGGCATCGTGTTTGACGGATTTGGCTCCGCCAGCAAGCCTGCCGGCAAATTTGCCGCCATAGACTTCACCAATTTCAACAAATACCTCGGAAAAGGCACTCATAAGGTATCGCTCATAGTCGTGGACAAGAATGACTGCGTCAGCGAGACAGCATATTTCACAATCGACAGTCAGGAAATCACAGTTGATATAGTGAATCAGCCAGTTATGGATTACTGCGGATCTGAAACCACCGTAACCATTGATTACAATGGCAACAATCCTGCCGACCTCACATTCAAGACTTACGGAGCAACCGGAACCGGCTATAACTTCGTAGTAAAAGGCTGGGACGAAGACACCTCAACACGAGCATTCGACAAGAAGCGCTACGTCTTCACACTCCAACTCCCCACAGAAGTAAGCTCGGCAAAAGATTATCTAAACCTTGATATATACCAAAACAGCATTTCAAAGAAGGCCAGCGGAAAGATAAATGTAACTGTTCCTTCATATACTCTTGAATATGACGCATTCAGCCATTATGCTTTTGTACGCGTCATCATGAGCGACCGTCCGGAACTGCTTGAAAAGGTGATGGCGAATATGAAGCTGTCATTATCGGGGAGCGAAGTGACAAGCAACATACTCCGCGACTATGAAAGTGGCGTGATATCAATCGGCGACCTTACAAGAGGTACCACCTACACCGTGAAGAGTTCCATCACCGGTGATCAGACAGTAAACTCCAACGGCTCGTTTACGACAGAAGGAGCACTTGAAATTCCGAATGGAGACTTCTCTCAACATGGTGAAACCTTAGAAAGCGGTGAACTTCAGGATGGTGGTGAATTTAAAGCAGCCATAAAAGTCTATACTCTAAAATCATCATTCTCTCGTACCCTACCTGCAGATTGGGCTACTGTAAATGATCTTACAGCGTGGAGTGGTGCATCGAACCGCAATACATGGTATGTAGTTCCATCCTCATGGCTTGACACTGATAACCAGAGAGGATATATGCGTAACGTCGGTTACAATCATCATGGACAAAATCTTCCGGTTAGTTCCTGGGCTGCAGCAACGTACAGCAAAAACTCACCATCCGACAATCAGCTCGAAAAGGCTGCGGGTGAATTGTTCCTTGGCACTTATACTTTCAACGGCAGCGAGACAAGATCTGAAGGAATCGCCTTCGCAAGCCGTCCGAATTCAATTACATTTGAATATACCTACGAGCCCATCGGCACTGATGAAGCATACGCACGAATAAGACTGGAAGATACCGAAGGCGTTCCATTTGGCGAAGACAAGATCTACGCTTTACCTGCAGGATCGGGAACAATCACATTCCCGATAGAATACAACTCTTTCGACAACAGAAAGGCCGGAAAACTGATTGTCAGCTTCAAGAGTTCCAACAATTCTACTCCACCTATCAACATTCCAACAGACACCAACCTGCAAGAAAAAGGACATGATGGAATTTCATCCAATGTTCCTGCTAATCAATACCATGCCGTTGCCACCGGTTCTGCACTTTGGATTGACAATGTAAAAGCCAATTATGACAAGGGAGGAGCAGCAGCAAAACCCGCAAAGAAAACCCACAAAAGAAAATAACCGATGAGACACTCGATATATACAGCACTTATAGCGTCAGCATCACTCCTCACGCTTGCAGGATGCGATAAAGAGAGCAACTTTCAGTTTGATGCCGAGAAAGGCCGGTTAGATTGCAACGCCCTCTCAGTAGACTATATCCGCACCGGGACACGTGCCGGTGTTGAAACCGGAGACTTTCAAGTTAATTTCATAGATACAAAGACCAACACCACGGTAGAAAGCTACAAGTATTCGGAAATGCCGGAATATGTGGCGCTCCCTGAAGGTGACTACCGCGCGGAAGCCGTCTATGGCGACGGCACACTGGCTGCAGAGTGGGAAAATCCTTATTATAAGGGGTCTTCCTCATTCTCCATCCAGCCCGGAAAAATCACCAAAGATGTCGCCCCTATCAAATGCACCCTCAAGAACATGAAGGTGGATGTGGAAGTGGCAGACGAGACCGGTATGGACATCGTGGGTGAGGATGTCTGCGTCACAGTGACGGCCGGCAGAGCAAGTCTCGAATTTAAAGAAGAGTATGTGGACTCCACGGGATATTTCAAATATGTGGAAGGCAGCCGGACAATCGTGGCTGAATTTTCCGGCACAGTCGATGACATGAAAATAAGCGACGTCAGGAAAACATACGACAATGCAGCCCCGGGCAACGCCTATCGCATCATATTCCACGTAAACCGTCCGGACAACACAGATCCCGGAAGCATAACCACGGCCAACGGAGAAATCACGATTGACGCGACCATCCAGATTATTCCCGTGACAGAAGAAGTAGATCCTGACAGCGAGCAGAAATATCTTGAAGATGATATGCGTCCTACTCAGGATCCAAACGTAGATCCTAACCCCGGAGTGGATCCCGACCCCGGTACAGAACCTTCAGGTGAAGGCCCGCATATCGAGATCCTGTCGGAGGGAATAGTTTTAGACCAGCAATGCGAGATAGACGGAAGCAGCAGATTGGCATTTAACGTCACAAGCGAGACCGGCATCACTGATTTCCTAATAGTTATTGACTCGACGACACTGACCGCCGAAGAACTTGAAGGTGTAGGCCTGCAAGCAGATCTTGATCTTGTGAATGCGACCGGAGACCTTCAGGAGACCCTTGAAGAACTTGGATTCCCTACCGGCGACAAAGTAAGAGGACAAACCTTATGTGAATTTGACATATCAGATTTCTTACCGCTTCTGACATTGCTTGGCGAAGGCACTCACAAGTTTAATCTGACCATCACCGACGCAGGGGGAACAACCAAGGCTACAATATGGCTTCACAACGAATAATCGCAACTCTAACCTCAAATATCTAAAGAAGAATGAAGAATCTTATTTCAAATATATTGAAGGGAGTTGTGGCAGTAACGACCCTGACTCTCTGGAGCTGCTCGGCAGAGAATCCTTTTGATACGGAAGGAACGGGCATCGTGCGGCTGCACACTGTGGTGAACAGCATCACGACACGAGCCATCGACACCTCGGAAGATGAGGCGCTCCGTGCCAACTGCGTGGTCTACATATCTGAAAAAAACGCAGAAAAAGGCAAAAGCCTCGTCTACAAGGAAAAAGGACTGGACAAGGTAAAAGATCAGATCTCGCTCAAGGCCGGCGAATATGTAGCCGAGGCATGGAGCGGCGACTCAGTGAGCGCTTCTTTCGTGAGCAAGTTTTATCGCGGATACGAGGATTTCAGCGTGACTAAAGGAAGCACAAGCACCGTAGTGCTCAACTGCAGGATCCGCAATGTAGTAGCTTCAATCAATACCGCTACTATTGATCCGAACCTCATGCAAGATGACTATGTCATCACCATCAAGAACGCAGGCGGCTCACTCAACTACACCAAAGCAGAGGGCGACAGCAGAGGCTACTTCATGATGGCTGACAATGAAACGAGCCTGTCTTACACGATAACCGGCACACGCAAAGACGGCAAACCGTTTACCAAAAACGGCACCATCGATGTGGAACCCGCTCACCATTACATATTCAACATATTATACAATCCGGACATACCCGATGACCCGGAAACGGGAGGTGCATTCATCAAGATCGAGATTCAGGACGAAAACCTCATTGATCCCGGAATCGTACTGATAGCCAGCCGCCCTACCATCACAGGCGTAGATTTCGACATGGCGAATCAGGTGGTATGCCTCGACGACGAATCAATTCCGGACAACATCTCCCTACAGATATGCGGCTTCGATGGTCTTGACGACGTGGAATTCACACCCAAGTGCTGCTCATGGGCAACACTGCTCGGAGATGCAGCCAATGGAAAACTTTCCGGAAACAAGACCGTAAACTTCACAAAGGCTTCAGATGCCATCATAAATCTGTGTAAAGACAACGGCATTGAATTCAGCAAGCCCGAGATGAATGCCGACAACTCGGTAGCTACGGCATTCCTGACTATCTCGAAAGACGTGATACGTCGTCTTCCCAAACAGGGCAAGGAACACAAATTCCTCATCAAGGTAGTTGATGACGGAGGCCGCGAGACCATAGATTCGTTATGTATCGCCCGCAGCGAGGCCGCCGTCAGGGTGGCAGACCCGATTGAGGTCTATGCCGTCGACGAAAAAGACTATCTGGCTGTACTCGCACATTCCGCCACCATACCTTTCAAGTTGTCGGCCACCTACGATGGAAATGACACACGAGGCGTGGAATACACCAAGAAGGGTGAGAACGACTGGAAATTCATAGCTGCACCCGAGCCTTCGGGCATCCGACGCAAGGCGGCAGCCCCGGCAGACTCTCCGACAGTGACAATCACCGGGCTTGAATCAGGCACGACCTACCAGTACAGAGCACGTTGCGGAGACTTCACCGGCACCCAGATAAATGAATTCACCACCGAGTCGCCGTTCATAATTCCGAACGCCGGCATGGAGGATTGGTCAAACTTCTCAGACAATAGCAAAGTCCTTCTGCCGGGAGCCGGAGGAGAACGAACATTCTGGGACACAGGCAACCACGGATCGGCAACCATGAGCGTTACACTCACACAAGGCTCAACCGACATGTTCCATTCGCCCTCTAAGTCTGCCAAACTGCGTTCACAATTTGTGGGATTGGGAGGTCTTGCAGGCAAGTTTGCCGCCGGAAATCTCTTCGCGGGAACATATCTTGAGACACAAGGCACAGACGGTCGTCTTGAATTCGGACGCGCATACAACGGTTCGCATCCTACGGCACTGAGTGTCTGGGTAAATTATCGCCCGGGAAAAGCGGATAAGAACGGTTGCAAGAACGGACATCTCGCATTGGATGAACTTGATTCGGGCCAGATTTATGTGGCCCTGTCAACTGAACCGGTTGAAGTCCGCACAAAGAAAAGTGACCAAAAACTCTTCAATCCTGACGATGCGTGCATACTTGCCTACGGCGAACATACGTTTGACCACTCCAATTACGGACCGGACGGCGCCCTTCAGCAACTCATCATCAACTTCGATTATAATGCAAAGGCCCGGAGCAATAAGCCCTTATACTTGATCATTGTATGCTCGGCATCGAAATTCGGTGACTTCTTCGATGGCGGCGAGGGATCAACGATGTATGTGGATGACTTCGAGCTCCTCTATGAATAATTGACAGACAATCATACCTACACAATGCGGCACGGGTGCCGGGAAAAGCACCGGTGCCGCATTTTTTCAGATTATCCCGATCATAATCCCGTTGCACGATTTTTTCTCACGGATAGGAATTTTTTATTAATTTTGCACTTGATTAGCGCTCTCTGCCGATCAGAACATCGCAGACATCACTCGACACTTATGACGAGACCTCCATATTGGCTGATTCTACTCATCGCCATCATCATACCCGGCATGGCCGGCGCTGAAGACACTGAACCGGATTTCGAGCCGGATTTCGAGTCGGTTGATTTCGTGCCCAAAGGGCAGTGGATCACCGGCGTAAGCGTATCATACAGCCAGTCTGACCAGAAAAACTATCAGTTTCTAATTCTTCAGGGAGTGAACGGCGACACGTACTCATTCAAGATAGCACCGATGCTTCTCTACGCGTTCAAAAACGACATGGCAGCGGGTGGCAAATTCTCTTACAACCGCAACCTGACCAAGCTCGAAAGCGCCGACATCGTTCTCGACCCGGAGACATCATACAACGTGGATCACCTTTACAGGCTGGCGCACAGCTATTCAGGCATGGCAGTGCTTAGAAACTATTTCTCTCTCGGCAAGTCAAAACGCTTCGGAATGTTTACCGAGGTTCAATTTGAATTAGGAGGCGGACAGGCGAAACTTATGAGCGGCACGGGCGAGGATCTAACCGGAAACTACGAGCGCAACTTCAACATAGGAGTGGGAGTAGCCCCCGGACTCTGCGTCTTCCTCAACAACTTCTCGGCGCTTGAAGTGAACGTAGGCGTGCTCGGTTTCGATTATAACTACACACGCACGCTCACCGATCAAATCTATGAAGCGCACCGCAAGACGAGCATGGCAAACTTCAAGATCAACCTTTTCTCCATCACGTTCGGAGTAGCATTCTATCTATGAGCATGAAAACGAAAGCCTGCAAGATACTGATAAGCCTGTCGGCGGCATTAGTGACGCTGTCGGCCCATGCTGCGCCGGCAGCAGCCATGCCTCCCGAGCCACGCGATTCTGTTGTGGAGAAAGCCACGCTCAGCCTCATAGAATCGGTTGAAAGCCTTTCCAGAACAGCGAGCCAATTATCAGAAGTTGTGTCAAGATGGAATGATGAAGAAAGCAATCAGCAGAGAAGAGACTCACGAGTAAAACGCCCCGCTAAGAAGGAAGCAGCGTCGCAACACCCGGAATACAGATCAGAAATCGCCGAGACCGAATCTATTGAGGAGACTCCGGCAGAGAGGGGCAACGGCGTCTTCATTGGCGAGACCATCGACCGGGCCACCTACGGCAGCACTACAGGCACGACCACAGCAGCAGAAATAAGAGAGACAATCGTCTACATCGAGCCTGAAGCGCGCGAAGGAGGCTCCTATCTATGGGTTCCCGACTCGCTTGCCGGAAATGTGGAGGCTGTCATGAGCGGGAAAACCTTCGGAGACATTGCTGTCAGCACCGGCAACCCCGGTGGAGACCCGTTTGAGCCGGATCTGACAGAGATGGTGAACTGGCGAGGCACAAAAATCCCGATGGCGCTCCACACCAAGCGCCTGGGACGCTACGACCGGAAACTCTACAACTGGCTGATATATCCCAAAGGGCTATGGCATATCGGACTCACCGCCAACTATGGTGAACTCGACACAGAGAATTCCGAGCTCCTATCGCTCATGAAGGAGATCGACATAAAAGGAAAAATCTACAGCATCAAGCCTTCGGTGAGTTACTTCATCCGAAACAATGCCTGTGTGGGCATAAGGCTCGCGTTCACCAAAGGAGACCTCGGCATCAACTCTTTCAAGGTGGACATAGACGAGGACATGAACTTTAACCTTCACGACATAAAATACACCTCCGATTCCTACTCGGCGGCTGTGTTCTTTCAGCAATATTTCGGACTCTCGCGCCGCGGAAGGTTTGCGGTCTTCAACGAAGCGGAACTCTCGGCAGGCAGCGGAAGCACACACTTCATACGCCCCTTCGACGGAGCCACCCGCGACACCCGCACCAAGACGCAAAGCGTGAACCTGAACTACTCACCGGGCGTATCGATCATGATGATGAAAAATGCCGCCTTCAATCTCTCGTTCGGCATCTTCGGCTTCCACCTGAAGACCGAAAAACAATGGGAGAACGGCGAAGAATGCGGCACACGCACCACAAGCGGAATCAATTTCCGCTTCAACATCTTCAACATCAACTTCGGAGTGGCCATCATTATCTGATAAACTATGAAAACACATCACATAAAGACTATCGGCATATTTTCAATACTCCTCGCCATAGCATGCGCGGGGTGCATCAAGAACGACCTACCCTATCCGCGCCTTCCGCAACTTATACTCGCGCTCAAGGCAGATGGAGAACTGAATCCGGCCAGAATCGACTCGACCGACTACACGGCCATAGTCTTTCTTGAAGAGACCACCGACATTCAGGCAGTGCGCTTCAGCGAGTTTAAAATCTCACCACAAGCCAAATCAGACAAGGATCTACTCGAAGGCACATGGGATCTCTCCGTGCCGATGACCGTGACGCTGTCTTTATATCAGGACTATCAGTGGATGATCTCGGCCGAGCAGCACATAGAGCGCTATTTCACCGTAGCGGGTCAGATTGGAGAGACCGTAATCGACCCTGTAGGCAGGCGAATCATTGTGAATGTGCCTCAGAATGCCGATCTCTCCACGCTTGAGATCACATCTATCAAACTCGGGCCCAAAGACATTTCGCTATTGACTCCCGAATTTGCAGCAGGGAGCATCATCAACCTCAAGTCGCCGCTCCGCATCGACGTCACTGCCTGGGGGCGCACGGAGGACTGGACCATCTATGCCCAGAAAACCGCCCAAATCGTAAGCACAAGCGCCGCAGATGCATGGAGCCGGGTGATATGGGCCTACGGAGAAGGCCCTGCCGATGCCCATAATTATTTTGAATATAAGAAGCAGGGAGATACGTCGTGGACTACCGTTCCTGATGCAGACATAACCAAAAAAGACGGGGCATTCAGCTGCTGCATAAAGCATCTGGAGCCGCTCACCACATACACAGTGCGAGCCCGAAGCGGCGACAACACCGGCAACGAAATAACCGTGACCACCCAGGGCACACAGGATCTGCCCGACGGAGATCTGGAGCAATGGTGGCTCAACGGCAGAATATGGTGCCCCTGGGGCGAAGATGCACAGCAATGGCCCGAAGGAAACCGCTTCTGGGACACCGGCAACACGGGAGCCGCAACCTTAGGAGAGAGCAACGTGAAGCCGTCAGACTACGTTCCGGCAGGTCTCTCGGGAAAATCAGCCGAACTCAAGACCGAATTCAAGGGAATAGCCGGAATCGGCAAACTTGCCGCCGGCTCCATCTACTCCGGCTCATACAAGAAGACCGACGGCACCAACGGCATCCTCGACTTCGGCCGCGTCTGGACTCTCCGGCCCACAAAACTGAAGGGATATTATCAGTATACGACAGGCGACATCAACTATGCGAGCAAGGAGCTCCCCGAGCTGAAGGGGCGGCCCGACACATGCTCCATCTACATCGCACTCACAGACTGGAGCGCGCCATACGAAATCAGAACCAACCCCAACAACCGCCAACTTTTCGATAAAGACGCGCCCTACGTGATAGGCTACGGCGAACTGCAACGAGGCTCATCGATGGACTCTTACGAAGAATTCGAGATTGAAGTCAAGTATAAGTCCACGTCGCAGGTGCCCTCCTACATCATGATTACCTGCGCTTCGTCGAAATATGGCGACTACTTCACAGGCTCCACATCGTCGGTGCTCTACATAGATCAGTTGTCGCTGTCATACGATTACTGACGTGTGCGCCCGACGCGGACCGCAAGTGATGTCGGCATAAAAAAATGAGGAAAATTTGGCTGTTACGTTTTTTTTCATTAACTTTGAAATTATAAACCAACAATCAAATTTTTCCATTATGAATATTCTAAAGACATTCAGAATACTCGCAGCCGCAGCGCTGCTCAGCATGTCGCTGCCCGCATCAGCAGAACCCGCATCGGCTCCTGACCTCAAGGACGTGCTCGGAGGATTAGGAGGCGCCCTCGGCAACGCCGTGGAAGGTGTCTTCACCAAGACCGACCTCACCGTGGAAGACATAGCCGGAGAATGGACTGCCAACGGCTCGGCCGTCACATTCCAGTCAGACAATTTCCTGAAGAAAGCCGGTGGCGTGGCAGCCGCAGGCGCCGTGGAATCGCAGCTTGATCCTTACTACAGCAAATTCGGACTCAACGGTGCCGTTCTCAACATCGACAAGGAGGGCAACTTCACGCTCACCATCCGCAAGATTCCTGTGAAAGGCACACTAAAGGTTAAGAGCAAGGGTGTGTTCTCGTTCAAGTTCATGGCTTTCGGCAGCATCGGACTCGGAACGATGAACGCCTACGTGGAGAAGACACCCTCGGGGCTCAACGTGATGTTTGATGCCGACAAGATTAAGAAAATCATGACTTTCGCAGCCAGCCTGAGCGGCAATCAGATGGTGTCGGCCGCCGACAAGATCCTAAAGGAATATGACGGCATCTGCATAGGCTTCAAGATGACGGGGAAAGCGGCCGAAGGCAACAAATCAGCAGCTGACTCGGCAATCGACGCGCTCAGGGGCCTTATCGGAATGTGATAAATTATTAATGTCATGATTAATCATGTTTAAACATGATTAATCATGATCAAGCTTATATTATCCGCTCACACAACATTTCGAAGCAATATGTTTTCAGGTATCGTAGAAGAAGCCGCGGAAGTGGTAAAGATCGAACGGGATGGCTCCAACGTGCATCTGACCATAAGATGCTCCTTCACCGACGAACTCAGGATTGACCAGTCGGTGGCTCATAACGGAGTCTGCCTCACGGTAGTGTCGCTTAACGGCGACGGCACATATACCGTCACTGCAGTGCAGGAGACACTCGACCGCTCGAACCTCGGTGAGCTCAAACCCGGGTCTTCGGTCAATCTGGAACGCTCCATGAAAATCAACGGGCGTCTTGACGGCCATATAGTGCAGGGACACGTTGACACCACAGCGATATGCACCGGAGTTGAGCCCCTCGACGGCAGCTGGTATTATTCGTTCAGGTATGACTTCAAGCCCGAACTCGCGGCCAAAGGTTATGTCACTGTAGAGAAAGGGTCAATCACCGTCAACGGAGTCTCGCTGACCGTATGCGATTCGGAGGCCGACAGTTTCAGGGTGGCCATCATCCCCTACACACACGACCATACCAATTTCAAAGAGATAGAGGCCGGAACGAAAGTGAACCTTGAGTTTGACATTATCGGTAAATACATAGCCCGCATCTCCGCCCTCTCCTGAGACACTTCAACTGCAATCATCCCGGCACTTCAAAATCCTCCTCACCATGAAAACCGTCACACTCCCGCCCTGCGGCACAGGCGTCCCCGCGCCCCCGCGCCTCAAAGGAAGGCAGCGCCTTTTCACTCTGCTCGGAGGCAACGGAAGCGGAAAATCACTCTTCATGACTGAGATATTCCGGCTCAATCAGCCCGACGCCTATCAGGTGTCGGCCGTGGCGGGCGGGATGCCGGCGCGCATGCAGGGCTCCCTGACGTCGATGATGGAGATTCTGGCCTCAGATGAGGAGCAAGAGCGCATGATGACACTCAAGCGCATCTGGGAGGAAACATTTCCGGGGAATATTATTGAAGTCACCGGCGGCAGGCCTCAGGTCAGCAACCGTTCAGGCAAGGACTCCGTCAGCATCCGAAGGCTGAGCCGTGGAGAAAAAGCAGGCCTTTACTATATCGCGGCGTGTCTTCTCGCTCCCCCGGAGGCTCTGATACTCGTGGATTCGCCCGGACTCTTCCTGCACCCCACCGCCACCGGAGTGCTCTGGGACAGGATAGAACAGACACGCACCGACTGCCGATTTGTCTACGACACAAACGAGGCCCTGTTCGCAGCCTCGCACTCGCGCCGCATACCCATCTGGATAAAGGACTTTGACGCCACTGACCACACATGGCGATATCAGATCATCACCGATGGCGAACTGCCCGATGAGATCCTGCTCCAGATGATGGGGAGTCGCCGGCCTATCCTCTTCACTGAGGGCGACACCTCACACAGCATTGACATCAGGCTCTATTCAGTAGTGTTTCCTGAATTCACAGTTAAGCCTCTCGGCAGTTGCGACAAGGTGATAGAATCCACCCGCACCATGCAGTCGCTTCGCTCCATGCACCGGATTGAAAGCTACGGACTCGTAGACCGAGACCGACGCAGCGATGAGGAAGTGGCATATCTGCGGGCAAAACACATCCTTGTGCCGGAAGTGGCTGAAATAGAAAACATCTTCCTCTCGCCCGGTGTGGTCACTACGATGGCATCGGCTCGAAACAGGAATCCGAACAAGGTGCTGAAGGCCGTCAGACACGAAGTGCTTGAAAAATTCACACGAATGGCGGAGGCTCAGGCCCTGCAGCACACGCGCCACCGAATGAAACGTGATGTGGAGCGGAAAATCGATGCCCGATTCACATGCATCACCGCGCTCGAACTTCATATAAAGAGCCTGATTAAGACACTGCGCCCGCGCGACATTTTCGACCGGCTTCTCGCCGACTTCCGCCGCATGGCCCGATCGGGCGACTATGAGGGAGTGCTTCGGGTGTTCAACCACAAGCCGCTCCTCACGGGTAGCTGCGTGGCGAAAGACCTCGGATTCTCGAACAGCGACGACTACGTGAACGGCGTGATATCCATACTGAAAGGTTCAGGAGAACACAGCGAGCGGCTGCGCGCTGAAATACGCAAGCTCTTCACCTGAGCCTGCAACAATCCTCTTCCTATCTGCTTTAAAAATAATGAAATAACCAAAAACCACATATATGGCCCGCAAGAAAAAACAACTCGAAATCCTTCGCAACGACCCTTGGCTCGAACCTTTTGAAGAAGCCATCAAAGGGAGGCACGAAGACGTGATCCGAAAACTCAATGACATCACTCAGGGCACCGGCGGCTCTCTCTCCGACTTCGCCAACGCCTATAAATACTACGGGCTTCACGGCGAGAAAGACGGAAGCTGGATCTTCCGCGAATATGCGCCGAATGCCACTCACATCTATCTCATCGGCACATTCAACGACTGGAAACTTAACGAGGATTACGCCCTCACTCGTCTGGAAGGTGGGACATGGGAGCTACACCTCGCCCCCGACATGCTCCGCGACGGTGACCTCTACAAGATGCTCGTGATATGGGACGGCGGCCAGGGAGAACGCATCCCGGCTTACGCCACCAGAGTGGTGCAGGACGAAGAGACAAAGATATTCTCAGCGCAGGTCTACGCTCCGGCCCATCCTTACAAGTTCAAGGTAAAGGATTTCAAGCCCGACGTTAAGCCCCTGCTCATCTATGAATGCCACATAGGAATGGCCCAGCAGGAAGAGAAGGTGGGCTCATACGAGGAGTTCCGCACAAAGATACTTCCGAGAATAGCCGCCGACGGCTACAATGCAATCCAGATCATGGCCATTCAGGAGCATCCGTATTACGGCTCTTTCGGCTATCATGTGAGCAGTTTCTATGCCGCTTCGAGCCGCTTCGGAACACCCGACGAGCTGAAGCACCTTATCGATGACGCCCATGAGCTCGGCATCGCCGTGATAATGGATATCGTGCACAGCCATGCCGTGAAGAATGAAGTGGAAGGCCTCGGCTGTCTTGATGGCTCTTACGACCTTTATTTCAATAAGGGCGACCGCCGCGAACACCCGGCGTGGGACTCTCTGCTTTTCGACTACGGAAAGAATGAAGTGCTTCATTTCCTGCTCTCAAACTGCAAATTCTGGCAGGAAGAATACCGCTTCGACGGATTCCGGTTCGACGGCGTGACCTCCATGCTCTACTATGATCACGGACTCGGAAAGGCCTTCGGAGGCTATCCCGACTATTACGACGGAAATCAGGACACTGACGCCATCGTATATCTCACGCTTGCCAACATGCTGATTCATGAGGTAAACAAACATGCTATCACCATAGCCGAAGAGATGAGTGGAATGCCCGGACTCGCCGTGAAATTTGAAGATGGAGGTATCGGATTCGACTACCGCATGGCCATGGGCATCCCCGACTACTGGATCAAGATGATCAAGGAGAAGAAAGACGAAGACTGGCATCCGACTTCTATCTATTGGGAACTCACCAACCGGCGCGCCGACGAGAAGACCATCTCCTACTGCGAGAGCCACGATCAGGCGCTCGTAGGAGACAAGACCATCATCTTCCGCCTCATCGACAAGGAAATGTACTGGCACATGATGGACGGCGACAATGACTTCACGGTGGAACGCGGTATGGCCCTTCACAAGATGATACGCCTCGTGACGCTCGCCAGCATCAACGGCGGCTATCTCAACTTCATGGGCAACGAGTTCGGGCATCCGGAATGGATCGACTTCCCGCGCGAAGGCAACGGATGGAGCTACAAATATGCCCGCAGGCAATGGGATCTCGTAGACCGCGAAGATCTAAAATACAAGTATCTCAACCGCTTCGACAATGCCATGATCGGCATCGTGGAAAAGCAATACAATTTCCAGTCAAAACCGGTGGAGAAACTTTGGGAGAAAGATGACGACCAGGTGCTCGCCTTCAAGCGCGGCGATCTGATATTCGTCTTCAACTGGAGCCCGACCAAGTCATTTGCCGACTACGGATTTCTCGCCCCGGCCGGAGAATATGAAGTGCTTCTCGATTCCGATTCAACGGAGTTTGGCGGCCACGGACTTGTAGACGACAGCGTGCACCATTTCACTACTCCCGATCCCCTCTACTCAGCGGCAGGAAAGGGATGGCTGAAGATGTATATTCCTGCGCGCACGGCTCAAGTGCTTCGCATGGTAAAGCCTCACCCCGTACATAGGAAAGCCGCCGAAGCAAACGCCGGACAGCAGGCGGCAGCACGAAAATCGCCGGCCCGGAAACCGGCTGCAAAGAAAACAACTGCAAAGAAATGAAGAAAATCACAATAGCCATCGACGGCTACAGCTCGAGCGGCAAGAGCACCATGGCCAAGCAGCTCGCAAAAAAGATAGGATATGTATATGTAGACAGTGGCGCGATGTATCGCGCCACAACCCTCTATGCCATCCGCCACGGAATGACTTCCGCTGCATCAGGAGTGGACACCGCGGCTCTTGTGGCCGCGCTGCCCGACATCAGAATCTCGTTTACACT
Organism: uncultured Sangeribacter sp.; assembly: GCA_964410515.1. GTDB lineage: Bacteria > Bacteroidota > Bacteroidia > Bacteroidales > Muribaculaceae > Lepagella. The sequence continues at coordinate 15,943 of CAYPGW010000017.1, forward strand.
TGCCCCTGACAGCACACAGCACACAATGCTCAACGGCGAGGATGTGGAGGCTGAGATCCGCGGCATGGAAGTGAGCGGATGGGTCAGTCCTGTGGCCGTGATCCCCGAAGTGCGCCGTTATCTCGTGAAGCTCCAGCAGCAATACGGCATCGACAAAGGTATTGTCATGGACGGGCGCGATATCGGAACCACCGTCTTTCCCGAAGCTGAGATGAAAGTGTTTGTGGAGGCCAGCCCCGAAGTGAGAGCCGAGCGGCGATATAAGGAACTTCAGGAAAAGGGTACTCCGGCCGACTTCGATGCCGTGCTCGCCAACATCAGGGAGCGTGACCATATCGACTCCACACGCGCCGAGTCGCCTCTGCGGAAGGCCGACGATGCCTTCGTGCTCGACAATGATCACCTCTCGCGTGAAGAGCAGATGGAAATACTTCTTAATCTGTATAAGGATAAGACCGATGGCCAAGATTGAGATCGACAGCGGAAGCGGTTTCTGTTTCGGAGTCACCACCGCCATCAGAAAGGCGGAAGAGGAACTTGAGCGTACCGGCTTGCTTTATTGCCTCGGCGACATTGTGCACAACGCCGGCGAAGTGGAGCGGCTCAGAAAGAAGGGGCTCATCACAGTAGACCATGAGGAATTTGCAAAGCTGCGTGATGTCAAGGTATTGCTGCGCGCCCACGGCGAGCCCCCGTCAACCTACGAGACCGCCCGGCGCAACAATATTGAGATCATTGACGCCACATGCCCGGTAGTGCTTCAGTTGCAGAAGCGTATCAAGGACGCTCACGTGCTTGTGGCCGCCTCCGCACCGGAAGAAGGGAAGGCTCCGCTCATCCTTATCTACGGAAAGCCGGGCCACGCCGAAGTGAATGGCCTCGTGGGGCAGACAGAAGGGAGCGCCGTTGTGATTCAGGACAAAGCAGACCTCGACTCACTCGATCTTGACCGCGACATCTGGCTCTATTCGCAGACCACCAAGTCGATCGAGGGCTTTCAGGAAATAGTGGCAGAGATTCAGAAGCGCAAGAAAAGCGGCGGATTCCGCTGGTTTGACACCATCTGCCGACGTGTGGCCAACAGAATGCCGAAAATGCGTGAGTTTGCCGCTTCTCACGACGTGATACTCTTCGTGAGCGGCGCCAAGAGCAGCAACGGCCGCGTGCTCTATGCCCAGTGTAAGGAAGTGAATCCCAAGACATATCTCATAACCGACGAGACAGAGGTCGATCCGTCATGGATCAAGGGGGCATCGAGCATAGGCATCTGCGGAGCCACTTCCACTCCGCGCTGGCTGATGCAGAAGGTGGCCGAGGCTTGTGGAGAGTCCACATCAATTGCTGACCATGATGACAAAGACTGACGAATACTGGATGCGGCAGGCTCTTGAAGAAGCTGAACAGGCATTCTCTGAAGATGAGGTGCCGGTCGGGGCCGTAGTGGTGTGTGGCGACCGCATCATCGGACGCGGACATAATCAGACAGAACGCCTCACTGATGTCACAGCTCACGCCGAGATGATGGCCCTCACCGCCGCCCAGAATTATCTCGGTGGCCGCGTCTTGCCGGAATGCACCCTCTACGTCACCGTGGAGCCCTGCTACATGTGTGCCGGCGCCATCGGATGGGCGCGTCCGCGACGCCTCGTATGGGGAGCCGACGACACCAAGCGGGGGTTTCAATCCTACTACGGAGGGAAATCGCCGCTCCACCCGAAGACGGAAGTTGCCTCCGGAGTGCTGGCAGACGAGGCTTCGGCCCTAATGACCGATTTCTTCAAAAAGAAACGTTGATACCTATTATTCCGCTATTATGAAAATGAAAGCCTGGATCGAGGCCATGCGCCTCCGCACTCTTCCGGTATCCATAGCCGGAGTGCTCACCGGATGTGGAATAGCATACGCATACCACAGCTTTCAATGGCTGCCGGCTCTCATCTGTCTGTCATTTGCGGTTGCGGCGCAGATAGTGAGCAACTTCGCCAATGAATATTTCGACTTCAAAAACGGCCTTGACCGCAAGGGCCGGGAAGGCTTCCGTCGGGGAGTGACAGAGGGCGACATATCGCCCGAGGCCATGAAGCGCGTGATGCTCACCGTGATGGCACTCGACTGCCTGCTCGGACTCTCGCTCATCTATTGGGGAGGAATCTGGCTCATAGCCATAGGCGTCGTGATAGTCATAGGCGCCTTTGCCTACAGCGCGGGCCCCTATCCCCTCTCCCACCATGCGCTCGGCGACGAGGCGGTGGTGCTCTTCTACGGCATAGTGCCGGTATGCCTCACGGCTTATCTGCAGTGCGGCGGCTGGAGCGGCGGGGAAATGCAGGCGCAGCTCGGCCCTCTTTGGCTTAACGCCCTCATAGCATCGGTCGGAGTGGGGCTACTGGGAGCGAATGTGCTGACGGTCAATAATATCCGCGACGTGAAAGATGACGCCTCAGTAGGCAAGCGCACAAAAGCCGTGGTGTTCGGGCCCGGCTTCATGCGGGGAGCCTACGCGATATGCGCATATATAGGTATTTTCCTGATATGGTTTGCATTCCGCCGCTCACTCCCGGCGTGGGGGCTGACCGGATATATACTTGCTGGCATATTCAGCATTCATCTCATCCGCACCCTGTTCAAATCGGAGGGCGCAAGCCTCAACGGGCTACTAAGGCAGACAGCACTTCTCCTTCTGGCCGTTATTGTATGGACGCTCGTAGCCATAGCCATATAATCAAGCCTCGGAAGCACGCTGACATTCCTCGTAAAGATATAGCATAAAAAAAGAGATCATGCCGATGAGCATGATCCCGATATTTCTTTCTCTTTATTTCAAGAGGCGCGCAGCAGAAATCACTTGCTTGCGATGTGGTCAGAAACAGTCAGTGAGTAACGACCTTTAGCACGGCGACGTGCGAGCACCTTGCGGCCGTCGGCAGTGGCCATTCTTTCACGGAAACCGTGCTTGTTGATTCTTCTACGGTTGGAAGGCTGAAATGTTCTTTTCATATCGGTATGAGGTTTTATATTATTTCTGTCGGCTTGTCAAGACCTTTTGGACTGCAAAATTAGGAAAATCATTTGAATTAACCAAAAAAACCGCCATCTTTTCGCAATTGCACCCTCAAAATAGTATCTTTTACGCCTTCCGATACTTAAAAATTAGGTTTTTTTTTGTAATTTTGCACACAAAATAGAATAATACAAAATTTCAACGGATATGATGAACGCTCAAGACATCAAAAACGGCACCTGCATCCGCATGGACGGCCAGCTCTATTTCGTAATCGAATTCCTCCACGTGAAACCCGGCAAGGGCAACACTTTCATGCGCACCAAACTGAAGAACGTTGTCGACGGCCGTGTGCTCGAACGTCGCTTCAACATCGGTGAGAAGCTGGAAGACGTACGCGTGGAGCGCCGCCCCTACCAGTATCTCTATCAGGACGGAGCCGACGACATCTTCATGGATCAGGAATCGTTCGATCAGGTACCCATCAAGAAAGACCTCGTGACAGGTGCCGACTTCATGAAGGAAGGCGACATCGTGGAAGTGGTGCGCGACGCATCGACCGACACCGTACTCTTCGCCGAAATGCCTATCAAGACCAAACTGAAAGTGACCTATACCGAGCCCGGACTCAAAGGCGACACCGCCACCAATACACTCAAGCCCGCTACTCTGGAGACCGGTGCAGAAGTGCGCGTACCTCTCTTCATCAACGAGGGCGAGATCATCGAGATCGACACCCGCGACGGTTCATACGTAGGCCGTGTGAAGGCCTGATACTCCCTACAAGATGGCTCACGTCTTCTCCATAATCGTGCCTGTCTACAACCGCCCCGACGAGGTGGCGGAACTGATGGCAAGCCTTGCCGGTCAGACCGACAAGGGCTTCGAGGTGGTGATCGTGGAAGACGGAAGCACAATACCATGCAGGGCGGCTGCGGAAGCATACTCTTCCGAAGTCGCCCTGCAATATTTTCATAAAGATAATGAAGGACGCTCGCCCGCGCGCAACTTCGGAATGGAGCATGCACGTGGCGACTACTTCGTATTCGTAGATTCCGACTGCATCCTCCCGCCCGACTATATCGCAAACCTGCGCCGGGCGCTCGACGCCCATCCCCTCGACTGCTTCGGAGGGCCTGACGACGCCCACGAGAGTTTCACCGACACGCAGAAAGCCATCAACTTCGCCATGACAGCATTCCTCACCACGGGTGGCATACGCGGTGGCAAGGTGCAGATGGAGAAGTTTGTGCCCCGCACATTCAACATGGGCTTCTCGCGCGCCGTGTATGAAAAGGCCGGAGGATTCCGCGAGATGTTTTCTGAAGACATCGACATGTCTACGCGCATACGCCTGGCCGGATTCTCACCGGAACTTATCCGTGAGGTAAAGGTTTATCATAAGCGGCGCGGCAACCTCGCAAAATTCTGGCGTCAGGTGCATGTGTTCGGAATGTCGCGCATCACGCTGCAGCTGCTTTATCCCGGATCGATGAAAGCCGTGCACTGGGCTCCGGCCCTGTTCGTGATCTTCTCGGCAGCATCGGTCATAGCCTCCTTTTTCAACCCTCTCTTTCTGCTTCCCCTCGCAGCCTATATCCTGATGCTCTGGATCTCGGCCATCATCTCTACCCGCAGCCTAAAAGTAGGCACCATGGCGGTGGCGGCCTCGATGGTGCAGCTTTGGGGCTACGGCACCGGATTCATTCGCGCCTACGTCTGGAAAATATTACTGCGCCACGGACGCGATGAGGCACAGGAAGTGGAGATGCGCAGAGGCAAATAATTATCATCTCCCCTTTCACCACCACCCTATCTTCCCACACATGACCCGCGAAGACTTCGGACTTGAGGCGCATGAGCCTGAATCGGAAAGCGCAGAGCAATCACGCACCATAAAAGACATGAATGCCGACGAGCGTCCGCGCGAGCGCGCCATCGCCTTCGGCATCGGCTCCCTAACCACAGCCGAGCTTCTGGCCCTTGTACTTCGCACCGGACAGAAAGGTCTTCCCATCACTGACCTCTGCCGGCAACTCATGAACGACAACAACAACTCCCTGCTGACACTCGAGCGGCGTTCGCGCGCCGAACTCATGCTCACCAAAGGAATTGGCGACACGAAGGCCCTGCAGATCGAAGCCATGATGGAACTCATGCGCCGCCACTTTCAGGAATCGATTGATGCTACCACACGCAAGATAGAGCCTCTCAACTGCTCGGTCGCCATCCACAAGAGGATGCGCAGCCTCATTTCCAATCTCGATCATGAGGAGGTGTGGATTCTTCTGGTCAATCGCAGAAATCAGGTAGTAAGCGAGTTCAGAATCACTTCGGGCAGCTACACAGCCTCGGTATTCGATACAAAGATGGTGCTCAAGCGTGCCCTCCTTGAGAACGCGGATGGAGTGATAATGTGTCATAATCACCCCTCGGGTAATCTCAACACATCGCCGCAGGACGATCATATCACGAAAAAAATGCGCGACGCCTGCAACATCATGAGCCTGCGTTTCATAGATCATCTCATAATCTCTACAGACGGTTTCTATTCCTACAGAGACTCAGGGAGGCTGAACTGACAAAAAAAGCCCCGGAATTGCTCCGGAGCCTTATATCCTTCAGTCCATCCCCATCGGGGAAGGCTGACTTAAACACTATCTTATCCGTTGAACCAGTTGGCGAGATCGCCGAAAGTTCCGATGGCAAAGAGCCAATACATCAGTATGAAGATGAGCACCAGCACACCGAGCCAAACCCACAGGCGGCTGGTCTTCTGCACTGAGGGCACGTTGTCGCGGCGCGACTCCTCTGCCTTCTTTCCTTCATGACGCATAGCATCAAAAGCCTTGTCTTCCATCTCTTGGCGACGTGTATCTTTTTCGTTAGTTTCCATAGTTGAATAGTTTATGTTTTCAATGTTTATAGTGTGGTTTCCCTTGTTGTAACACTTAAACACTCTTCAGCCTTTTAATGTTCATTCCCGGAGTCAAAAAAAGCATACGCCGCCAGTTAGCCACGGCAATGTCCTTTTAGAAAGGCACCTCCTCACCGGGCGAGGGAGAGAGGTCAGGCCCGGCACCGGGCAGATCGGTTCCTGAGAAGGAGAAGTTAGTGCCACCCTTCGCCAACCGCGAGGCGAGAGGCTCATCGCCGGCGCCGGAATTCATCTTTGACTGAAACTCCATCTTCCGGCCTTCACCGGCTTCGCCCAGGGCTGAACGCACGGCATTATAACCCTCCTGCCAGTCTTCAAACTTGGCGTATTTTGATATGAAGCGCAGGGCCACGTCGCCCACCGCGCCGCTTCGGTGCTTCGCTATGATGAGCTCGGCCTTACCCCTGATGTCGTTGCCCTGAGAGTCTTCCCCGCTCTTCGTGTAATACTCCGGGCGATGAATGAAGCATACGATATCGGCATCCTGCTCTATGGCGCCCGATTCGCGCAGGTCGGAGAGCACGGGGCGCTTGTCTTCACGCGTCTCAGTGCTTCGGTTGAGCTGCGACAGCGCCACGACCGGAATATTGAGTTCCTTGGCAAGCGCCTTCAGCGAGCGCGATATGGTAGACACCTCCTGCTCACGGCTTCCGAGTTTAAGGCCGCCGGCCGTCATGAGCTGAAGATAGTCGATCATGATCATCTTCACTCCATGCTCCCTCACCAGGCGCCTTGCCTTGGTGCGCAACTCGGTGATGCTCAAGCCCGGAGTTTCGTCGAGATAAAGAGGAGCGCTATAGACCCCCTTCAGGCTCGAGTTGAGTCTGTCCCACTCCTCACTGCTGAGTTGTCCGCTCTTTATTTTCTCACCCTCAAGGCTCGCCACATTGCTGAGCATTCGCTTCACGAGCTGCACGTTGGCCATCTCGAGAGTGAATATCGCCACCGGGATAGAATTGGTGACGGCCATTTCCTTCGCCATCGAAAGCACGAAGGCGGTCTTTCCCATAGCGGGACGAGCGGCAATGATGATAAGGTCAGAATTCTGCCAGCCCGACGTCACCTTGTCGAGCCCCGCGAAGCCTGACTTCAGGCCCGACAGACCCGACGATGAATTCGAGGCATTGTGTATCTGCTCCAGCGCAAGGTTAATCACGGGGTCGATCTGCGTCACCTCCCTCTTGATCTGATTCTGGGAGATGTCGAAAAGCAGGGCCTCCGCCTCCTGCAGAAGGTCGTCTACGTCATTGCCCTCGTCGAAGGCCTTTGTCTCGATGTTGGTGGCGTATGAGATAAGGCGCCTCGCAAGATATTTCTGAGCCACTATCTTTGCATGATACTCCACATTGGCAGCACTGTAGATGTTGGATGTGAGGCTCGTGATCTTGACCGGGCCTCCCACCCCCTCCAGGTCGCCGTTGGCGCGCAGCTGCTCCACCACAGTCAGCATATCTATGGGGCGCTGGCTGAGACCGAGCTGCATTATGGCGTTGAATATCTTCTGATGTGCGGGCTCGTAGAAACTTTCAGGTGTCAATATGTCGCACACATTCATGTATGCGTCTTTCTCAATCATGAGGGCACCGAGCACAGCCTCCTCGAGATCAGTATCACGAGGAGGGAGTTTGCCGGTCGCATCCGTCATCGGAGCGGCCGCCCTGCCCTGCCATTTTCGGGAATTTGAATTCTGCTCCAAGTTCTTGCTTATGAGTTTTTGAGTGATTCCACCTCTTCGGTCGTCATTGGTATGCCGGGGCCAAGTCTGCGGTGTCCGTCAGACGTGACGAGATAATCTTCCTCGTTGCGTACGCCTCCGAACCCGAGCCATTTCTCAGCTTCGGCATAATTGATGAAGTCCTTATGCCGCCCCTCGCTTTTCCAGAGAGCCGTGAGCTCGGGCATGAAGTAGATGCCGGGCTCGATGGTGAATACGAATCCTTCTTCAAGCGGGCGGGCCAGACGCAGTGACTTCAGTCCGAACATGGTCGATTTCGGCTCGCCGGCATAGCCAACCCACACCTCGCCGAGATTCTCCATATCGTGAACGTCGAGCCCCATCATGTGGCCGAGACCCGTTGGGAAGAACATAGCGTGGGCTCCGGCCTCGACAGCCTCATCCACATCGCCCTTCATGATGCCGAGATCTTTCAGCCCTGCGGCAATGGTGCGCGCCGCCTGCATGTGAACCTCCCTGAAAGGCACGCCCGGACGCAACATGGCCACTGCATTGCGCGAGGCGGACTGCTGCAGATCGTAGATCACTTTCTGACGGTCGGTATACCGCAGATCAACCGGCGACGTCGAAGACATGTCGCCTGCATATCCCATGGAAGTCTCCGCTCCGGCATCAAGAAGGAACAACTGGCCCGACTCAAGAGTATTATCGTAGGAATGATTGTGAAGTATCTCGCCGTGAATAGTGGCAATAGTCGGGAATGAGCAGCGCATGCCGTGATCCATAGCCACTTTCTCTACAATGGCACGCATCTCGTATTCCTTCATTCCGGGACGGGCGGCCTTCATCGCAGCCTTGTGCATCATGGCCGTTACGCCACAGGCCTTCTCTATCTCGGCTATCTCCTCGGCACTCTTATGGTTGCGCATGTCTACCACAGCCTTGATGAGCGGCACCGAGGGCACTGCGCCGCCGGGCTGCAGATCGAGCAGACTCAGAAGTTTCAGCTCGTGATCCGCACGGTAATAAGGTATGTAATGGATAGGCGAGGCGGCTGCCCGGGCCTTGTCGAGATATGGCTTCAGTTCAGACGAGGGCCGGACATCGCTGACCCCGGCCTTTGCTGCAAGCTCGCGCAGGGTGGGCTGGTTGCCTGTCCAGACAATGGCATCAATAGTGAGTTCGTCGCCGAAAAGTATGTCGCGGTCATTGTCGATATCTATCACGGCGTTCAGCCCGTCGTGACGGAGCCCGAAATAATACAGGAAAGTGGAATCCTGGCGGAATTCATATTCATTGTCGTGATAGTTCATCCCCACCGGGTCGTTGCCGAGGAGCAGAACGAGGCCCTTACCGAGACGTTTCTTCAATTCAGCCCTGCGGCTGACGTATGTGTCGGGTGAAAACATATTGGTATAATTAGCAAATGTGACAATAGTGATATCCCCGCAGGGATTCCATCCACAAAATTAACCAAAAGTTTTGAATCGGCCAATAATGCGCGGCAAAAAAAAGACCCCGTAAAGACAGATGTCCTTGCGAAGTCAAACAAAAAGCACAATGCTGAAAAGCATCATGCCCTGAATCTTCATATCAGCCTACGAGAGCTGCGATGATTTCTTCATCGTTCATAGCGAGGGAGATTTTTCCTTCGCGTCCAAGCCATCCGAAGGCAGCCATCAGTTCATCTTTCTTGAGTTTGGTTGCTTTCTTCAGCTGCTTCAGACCGAGTGCACGATCATCAGCTTTCTCCAGGGCCTTGTAGACTTCTCCGGCCCATGTTCCAATTGATTCTATAGTCATAGTTTTATTTGTTTTGTGCTACGGAATCCTCAAATCCTATAGCGGTTACAGTGTCTAATTTTTATAAATACAACAATCGCTATTGTCAAAATGTTCAGCGAAGGAGGTCTCAATCAAGCAGTTTTCTGCTGATACGTGCCGCCTCGTCAGGATCTGCCGCGCGCCTGAATTCATCTTCCATGAGGAATATATACTTATATCGGAGCACCCTTCTCACCCTGTCGCGCAGCCGCCCGGCATCAAGCCGGCCGCTCCTCACTGAGTGGCAGATGCCGGATATTTCAGTACGTGTGTCGAATGGAGCGAGCACAAGATCGGCCCCGGCAAGAATAGCATCTGCGGCCGATGCTCCCGACGCCCCCCGCATATTGATAGCATCCGTTATCACCAGTCCGGTGAAGCCCATCTGCTTCCTGAGCAGCGCATCAAGCACTTCGGGAGAGACTGTAACGGGTCTGACCACACTGTCGAGAGCCGGAGCGTGGAGATGAGCGGTCATCACTCCGCTCAGACCGGCATCTACATATCGGCGGAAGGGCAGAAGGTCTTCGTCCATGAGTTGCCTGAGAGGCTTCTTCACCTCAGGCAGCCTCACATGAGAGTCGGCATCAGCGCTGCCGTGCCCCGGAAAATGCTTGGCCACACTTATGGCGCCTCCGTCTTCCACTCCGCGGGCGTAGGCGCATCCGAGGCGTGCCGCCCTGTCAGGGTCGCTTCCGAAACTGCGCGACCCTATCACCCCTCCGGGGTCTGACTTCCCTTTAGGAAGCACGTCAAGCACCGGGCCGAGCACCATATTGATGCCCGAGGTGCGACTCTCGCGCGCCACCTCATAGCCGTAGTCATACATTAGATCCTCTTCCGTCTTCAGTGAGATTTTTCCGTTGCGGGGATATCGCGGCATGTCTTCGAGCCTCATCGCCAACCCCCATTCGGCATCTATAGCCACAAAAGGAGGCACCTTCATTATGGCCGATAGCGTGTCGCTGATGACACGCGCCGCATCTGAAGTGCCCTTCAGAAGCACCACGCCTCCTATCTTGCAGTCGGCTACATACTCAGTGAGAGCGCGAACAGAGGCCTTGTCGGCTTTTGAATATACGGCGGGCATCACGAGTTGCCCTGCCATTTCCTCAAGAGTCATACCCGCCATCACGGAATCTGCCCACAACAGGGCTGCGTCAGGCACGGAAGCCACAACCACCGTGTCGGCAGGGCAGTTGTCCGGCTCAGCCACAGGGGCGGAGCCGGGACGCCGGCATCCTCCGGCCAGAAGCACGACCACGGAAAGGACTGATATGACGGAATGGCGTATCATAAGGTAGTTTATTCCTCCCCGACATATACGAACCTCGGCGACGGGTCGGCCTGAAGCGGAAGTCCGAGGCTATGGTGGGCAGCCACATATCTCATTATAGGCACACACAGTTCAGGGCCATCGGCAAATATCCATTCACCGTTGGCCATGCTCTTCATGTCGTCGTTACCCCATGCCACATAGTCGATGGTACCAACTGTGTATATACGCTCCTGATCGATCTCCTCCAGGCCTACCGCAGCATGCTGCAGATTGCCCTGCGCATCGCTCACCACACGCACATTCCCGCTCACGGCCTCGCCGCCCTTGCCGGCAGCCACCCGCAGGGTCTCGAGCAGGTCACGCCCGCTTATGCGCATCACCACATAGCGGTTGCTGAAAGGAAACGTGTTCATGATGTCGCCTTTGGTGACGTTGCCCTTGAGAATCGTGTTCCTTATCCCTCCCACATTCATAATAGCAAGATCAAGATGCGGAGTGTCGGGATTGACCTGCCTGAGTGAGTCAAGCACAAGATTACCATACCACATTCCGAAATCGGCTGTCCAGTTAGGGAAAGCACCGGTGCGCGAGTCGTTTCTCAGGTCGATGGCCGATGTGCCTATCACATCGCCGGTGATCTCAGTGAGCCGGTCGGTGAAAGGAGTGATGAAGGCCTTCATCTGCGGATCGAGCATCTCCTCGGGAAAACGGTCGGTCACTTCTATCAGGCTGTATCTGTAGTCGGCGGGAGTGTCCTTGCCTATCCGGTCGAGGTCTATCTTGATCTGACCGAGATATTTTCCGCTTTTCCCGGTCTGAGTCACGAGCACGGGGCGCCCCTCGGCATTCTCAACCAGCGACGGGTATTTCTCGGGATGGGCAGGGTCGATCAGCGTGTGGCTATGGCCGCCTATGATGATGTCGATATCCTTCGAGTTGGCGGCAAGTTCCGGGTCGGTGGTCTTGTCGTTGTCTTTTGTATATCCGATATGAGAGATGGCCACCACCAGATCGCAGCCCTTGCGATGCTTCAGAAAAGCGGCTGTCTCATTGGCAGATTCAATCACGTCTCTGAATTTCATGCCCTCATAGTTGGGCTGGGCCACAATCGACGACGGATCGATATTGATGCCGATGAAACCGATCTTCTTTCCTCCTATCTTTCTGATGGCGTATGGTTTGAACAGCCCTTCGGCAGCAGTGCCGGTGAAGTCGTAGTTGGTAGAGAGACGCTCCGCCTTGAGCATCTTTTCCTTCTCGGCTAAACTTTCAAGACCATTGTCAAACTCATGATTGCCGAGAATAGAGAAGTCGAGTCCGAGCATGTTCTGGAGCGGATACTCCACATCGCCCTTGAAGAATTTGAAATAGAGCGAGCCCTGAACCTTATCGCCGGCATCTATCAGGATAACGTCGCGGTTGGCGGCCCTCACCGAGTCGATAATGGCTTTGCGCTGAAGCACCCCTCCCCTACCGTCTTTGTCGGGCAGTATCAGCGAATGGGTGTCGTTGGTGTGCAGTATAGTTAAATCGCGTGCGGCGACCTGCATGGTCGCCGCAACGCACAATATAATGAACAATATCTTTTTAAACATAACTTACAAATTATGCCAGATTCCCTTAATAGAGAATGCCTTGACTATCTTTCAACCGATAAGATTCTCACCTGTCATCTCCTTGGGCTGCGGAATTCCGAGGATGTGGAGCAGCGAGGGAGCGACGTCGGCAAGGCGGCCGTCTTTCACCTTTGCGTTCTTGTCGCCGATGTAGATGAAAGGCACCGGATTGAGAGAGTGGGCCGTATTGGGGCTTCCGTCCTCGTTCATGGCGTGGTCGGCATTGCCGTGGTCGGCGATGATGATGCTCTCATATCCGTGGGCGAGAGCGGCAGTCACCACTTTCTTCACACACTCGTCGAGAGCCTCCACAGCCTTCTGGATGGCGGGATAGACACCTGTGTGCCCTACCATGTCGCCGTTAGCGAAATTGACAACGATGAAACCATATTTCTCAGAGTTGATGGCCTCGACAAGTTTCTCGGTCACCTCGGGCGCCGACATCTCGGGCTGGAGGTCGTAGGTAGCCACTTTGGGCGAGGGCACGAGTATGCGGTCTTCACCGTCGAAGGGAGCCTCACGTCCGCCGTTGAAGAAGAATGTGACGTGAGCGTATTTTTCAGTCTCCGCTATGTGGAGCTGCTTCAACTGCTTGGCTGAGAGATATTCTGCGAGAGTGTTGTGCACGTCTTCCTTGGGGAAGATGATGTGCACACCGGTGAAGCTGCTGTCGTAGGGAGTCATGCAGAAATACTGCAGGTCGGGGATGATGTTCATTCCCCCCTCGGGGCGCTGGGTGAGCACTGTGGTGAGTTCCTTCGCGCGGTCGTTGCGGTAGTTGAAGAAGACCACTACGTGTCCGGCACCGATGCGTCCGTCGACAGTGTCGTTTACGATTGGCTTCATGAACTCATCGGTGATTCCCTCTTCGTAATACTCCTCTACGGTCTTTATTACGTCTGAAGTCTCCTTGCCGGCGCCATAGACGAGAAGATTATATGCTTCCTTCACCCTGTCCCAGTTCTTGTCGCGGTCCATAGCATAGTAGCGGCCGATGACCGTGGCGATCTTTCCGGCGCTCTTCTCGCAATGCTCCTTCACCTGGGTGAGATACCCGGCTCCTGATTTGGGATCGGTGTCGCGGCCGTCCATAAAGGCGTGGATATATACCTTGTCAAGACCGTAGGCCTTCGCGGTGTCGCAAAGGGCATAGAGATGATCGAGGCTCGAGTGAACGCCACCGGCCGATGTGAGACCCATGAAGTGAATAGGCACTCCGTGCTTCTGCGCATATCCGAATGCCTCCTTTATCTCGGGATTCTGCATGAAGCTTCCGTCGGCTATCGCACGGTTGATCTTTACGAGATCCTGATACACGACACGTCCGGCGCCGATATTGAGGTGGCCCACCTCCGAGTTGCCCATCTGGCCGTCGGGCAAGCCGACATTTTCGCCCGATGCCTGAAGCTGAGAATTGGGATACTCGGCGCGCAGGCTGTCCATGAAAGGCGTCGGAGTGTTGAAGATGGCGTCATCTTTCTTATGATCGCCGATTCCATATCCGTCGAGGATAATCAGTAGTGCTTTCTTGTCCATAGATTCATGTTATAGTGCCGATGAAGATTACTTCACCGGCATCTCGGTTTTTCTGACTGCAAATTTAGTAAAAATATTTCATTCGGCAAAATCGGCACAAACTGTATTTTCGGTTGTATTTTCGGTGCATCGTATCTTCATTCACTGCAGACGTGGCACGCCACGTCCCTACTTTGAAATTGAAACACAGACATATACGTAGGAACTTCGCGTGCGATGTCTGCTGAACGTTGTAGGGTGTGCACCATTCTTCCGGTTAGAACCGTCTATATATAAAAGAAGAGAGCATCAACTCGGTTGATGCCCCCGTTACTATTTCTAATACAAATAATTCACTTTGCAAAGTTCAAACCATCAGGATTTTGGAATACAACTTTACCATTCTCAAGAACTCCATAAGGAAGTGCAATTATCAATGAATCGCACTTGGACTTCGTTTGTATACCACATGGATAGCCACCCTTGCCTCCCATAGACTTCAAAAACACCTCAAGACTAACTTTTATCTTGGGATTCACCGATTTTGTTCTGAAAAGGAACGCCGTATTTTTATACATCGTTCCATGTCCAACTTTGGCACCAGGATAAATATTTGTCAGGGCAGTAGAAACGGGCCCATAGGAAACAACTGGAGAAGCCAATTTATACCCCCAGCTGAATGTCCTATTTGTTCCACTTTTATTTGTTATTTCCACATCGTAAACCGTATAGTCAAATGATTTAGAGACTTGGAAAGATCCTGTGGCTTTTGCACTTGCGCCTCCATCTGCAGAAAAACCGACTTCAGCACCAAGTCCCCAACTGAACCCTTCCGTTTTATGCGAAGATTTTTCTATTGTAGGAGGTAACGCAACTTTACTTGTAAAGTCATTCTCAATAATTGTCCCTGTCTTTGGATGTGTGACTATATTAACACTGTCACAAAACCATTCACACACCTTACCGATCGTTTTACCGCTACGTGTTTTAAATGCTTTACTATATACACCTGCATACATTGGAGAACATGCCGTTTCAATCACCTGCTCTATATAATAATAATTATACCCGGAAGATTTGTCAAATACATTATAAATGAAATTCCTTACATCATATAGATTCTTCTGAAGTTCGTCTGGCTTTGGAACGGGTTTCCTTTTCTTGTCACGATAATCCCTCGCTGGTATATCCTGTTCAAATTCAAAGTATGCGTAATAAGGTGTTACTTTATTTGTGATATCATTGTCTTTCATCAAATATTCCTCCTTCTCAGTATTTTCAAAGATTTCGGCAAGATCCGGCTCAGGATCAGTTATACCGTCTACTCTTTCCAGACCTCGCTGCGTAACTTCATATAAATATGAGACTGCGTCTTCATTATCAACGTCTGTGACAGAATGATTCTCATCAAACTTTTTGGTTGAAATAGCCTTTCCCCCTTTCATCAGGGTCACCTCACCTTTCACGGTAAACTCGCATTTACCACCCTCTTCCGCTATTGACGGAAACACTACGAAACCGGCTTTGGAAGGAACTTCAGGCAGAGCGATCTCAAACTCTTTTTCAAGACTTGTGCCGGGAAGAATATCGAATGGCTCCTGACCCTCGCTATAGCCAGCAATCATCATCTGAGAGGGAGAATCGTTCTTGTCGCTTGCCGTGCAATTGACCTTGACCTTCAGAGAATAATCTCCGGGGATATCTGCCGGGTCTTCCTTATCGGAGCAAGCCGCCATTGCGGTCAGCATCAGCACTCCGATGAGCATGTTCAAAAATTTAGCTTTCATGAATTGTAGCAGTTTAATTATTATGTATTTTTTCGGCTGCAAAATTATACAAAAAATCGCTCTTCTCAAAATTTTCATTTCATAAACCCTCATTTTTAAAGAATTTTATATAATATTGCGTGCTTCGACATAGCCGGCGGCCGCACCACGAAAGCGGGGGCATTCATAAATAAAGTTAAATTAGTTTAAACTAAAGTGTATTGTCTTGCAGATTCCGAATATTCATCTTAAATTTGCGCCATAAAGATTTTTAATTATCAAAATGAGTCTGACTTTCATCCATCATTCACTTCGCCTCCTTCTTATTCCGGCCGCCGCGTTCCTGACATTTTTAGCGGCCCCTTTCTCCTCAACGGCCCAGACGTGCCGCGTAAGCATAGGCTCGGGTGCCGACGGCTGCCATAACTATAAGGAGGTGTTTGAGTATGATTTCGTAGATCAGAAACCTCAGTTCCCCGGAGGGCGCGAGGCCCTCATGGAATTCATCAACAAGACGCGCCATTACCCGAAGGAAGCCTACGAACAGGGCATAGAGGGGCGCGTGACGTGCAGCTTCGTTGTGAACCCCGACGGCAACATCTCACATCTGCGCGTGATAAAGGGCAGCCACTCCTCGCTCAATCTCGAGGCAATGCGCATTCTTGCCGAGATGCCCAACTGGACTCCGGGCAAACACGGCGACAAGTGCGTGCCCGTGAGAGTGGTGCACTGCATCCCCTTCAGGAAGTAAAACCCCACACAATATTACTCACACGGCCGGCGTTATATCTTAGATGACACCGATTCTCCGCAATATCGCCATTCTGATATGCAGCGCCGCCCCTCTGAGCGGGGCCGCTCAACTCGGAGCTAATGCCTATTCATTTCTCGAAGTCTCCTCTTCCACCCATGCGCAGGCACTGGGAGGCTACGGCATAGCGGTGTCGGAGCCCGACGTGATGCTCACCGATCAGAATCCCGGTCTGCTGGGATCTGAGATTTCTTCTACAGTTGGCCTGAGCTATATGCGATGGATGGGGTCGTCTAATTTCGCTTCACTGCGGTTTGCGCATTCCGCCGGCGTGCGCGGGGCCTACGCGTTAGGGATTCGGTATCTCGACTACGGCTCGATCGACGGCTATCTTCCCGACGGCACTTTCACCGGGTCGTTCCGGCCCCAGGATGTGGCGGTAGAAGGCACCTACGCCCACGATTTCACCGACCGCCTGCGGGGAGGCATCACTGCAAAGTTCATCTTCAGCAACTACGAGGAGTATTCCGCCATGGCGCTCGCCGCCGATCTCGGCCTCAACTACTATGACGAGGAGCATCGCCTGTCGCTTTCAGCCGTAATAAAGAATGCAGGCGGACAAATCAAGCGTTTTCACGACAGTTACGATCATCTCCCGTTCGACATTCAGCTCGGATATATGCAGGGGCTTGCCGAAGGCCCCTTCTCGCTCGCCATCACTGCCCACCATCTCACCCACTGGCATCTGCCGTATTATAATCATTCCGACACTTCGGGAGAGGCCTCCGACGGAGCGCCGCAAGAGGCAGAACAGAAATTTTTCAGCACTTTGTTCCGCCATCTGGCTTTCGGATTGCAATACACGCCATCCGACCGCTTTTATGTGGCTCTGGGCTACAACTACAAGACGCGCACCGACATGGCATCATGGCAACGCAATTTCCTTTCGGGCTTCTCATTAGGACTGGGGCTTAACGTGAGCGATTTCGCCATCGGCCTCTCATATTCGCAGCCCCACAAGTCGGCATCGACAATAGCACTCAATCTCGCCTACTACTTATGATAATTTTGAATTGGGAATTTGGAATTTGGAATTTAGACTTGCTTTAGCTTGAGCGCAGCTAATTGGGAATGGAAAGCTTCATGGTTTAGCCGTCAAATTTTTCAAAGATAATTTGGAGAAATGGAAATAAATGCGTAACTTAGGCGACGCTAACCAATATCCTCTCCAATCATGAACAAATCTCTCGTAAAAATACTCCTGTCGGTCATCTGCTCAGCATTCTCTGTGGCAGCTTTTTCCTCCATTGATCATACTCCGCGTGATGGCGACCGCCTTCATCCGGGTATCAACGGATCCAGGCAAATGATAGTGTCGCTTAATGACTCAACTAAGACTGTTCTTCTCTATCCGGATGCGGTGTCTTTCGATGACTCTTTCAATGCCTCTGCTTATATAGACAGCGACACTATCTCTTTCATTCAGTATGCCAACAAATACCGCTTCCTGCTCCGAAACGATACGCTTTCATACATTGGCTACGAAAATCGCTCTACATACTTCCAGCTCGACTCTCCCGTCCGTATGATGGTGTTCCCTCCGACAGATAGCGACGTGGTGCGCGAGGTATGGACAGGGCATGTGGAACATAATGGCTCGATGTTATTGAAATATGTCAGGGGAGAGTCTATGACCAAAGTCAGCGACGGCTGGACATTAACCGACGGCACGGATACGCTCCGCAATATCGTGCGCCTGACATGGACACTGGATATGTCATACGTCAATCCCGACAGTATAGCCAACTTGGACCCCGACAGTATTACATCGGAAAAGATCTCGGACATGAATGTGGATGTAAAGGCACTGAAATCCGGGAGGCAATTGACCGAGAGAACTCTCTGGTTCTCGCCCGATGCCCGCTATCCGGTGCTTACCGACAGCCGGGTCTCGACAATCGAGCTCTGCAATGACGGATCGCTGCTCGACACCATCCCGTTATCCACGCTCGCCATGTATTATCCGCCGAGTTTCCAGTATTCCGACACTGGTGAAGAGCCGGTAGGCAAGAAAAATGGAAATCGAGGGGCGTCAGACAACTATGACGATGAAAGGATAAACCCCTCGTTCAACGTTGGTGAGCCGGAGATAGTAGAAAACACACTTGAGGTCAGCTTGTCATCCTCCGGCGATTACATCGATGCTGATATCATGCTGTATTCAGAATCGGGAATGCGGCTGAGCGGCCCCACGCCGGTCACTCTTGGGCCGGTACCGGGTATTTATTCCGTTCCTGTGCCTGACGGCTGGAAAGGGGTGCTTATCCTTAGTGTGGAGAATGGAATAAAGCAGATCACAAGGAAAGTCATTTTATAAAGGGAAGGATGCGCCATGAAAAAGATATATTCCAATCTAATTCTGACCCTCGTGTTGTCTATGTCGTGGACTGTAAGTGCCACAGCAGGGTCTCGTGCTGAATTTTCTGACGATGAATCAGACTATGCTGCCGCTTCTGACTCCATCATGAGTATCAACACACTTTCAGAAACGGACGACTATCCGACATATTTCCCTTCTGTCATACCTCCCCCTCCTCAGGCTGCCGCCATCACGAGATATGCCTCCTACCCCGTCAGCCATACTACAGGGCTACCCGAAATATCGGTACCGCTGTATGAGATTGATCTCGGAGGCTACAATCTTCCTATATCTATAAGCTATCACGCTTCAGGAGCGAGGCCCGATGATATGCCGGGCTACGTTGGTAGCGGGTGGATACTCAACGCCGGAGGTGCCGTCACACGCACCATACTCGGCAAGCCTGACCGGGAGATGACACACTCCACCATTGAGCTCCCTTGCTACGATAATGACTTCATCGGAAACATGATTGAAGAGCTCCAAAAGACAGGTAAAGGACCGGGATTGGCATATATCCCGTCAATTGTCGGTGAAGACACTTCCTGTGACACCGAAAGCGACAGATATTCTTTCAATGTGGCCGGAAAGTCGGGAGTGTTCCGTTATAGCCACGCCGACAAGGAGTATGTGGTGCTCAACAACAGCAACTGGATTGTAGAATCAATAGTCCCGGGTCCGCGATTCAGGATAGTCACCAACGATCAGGTCGAATATGAGTTTGACGAGGAGGAACGCTCAGGCCCCAACGCCTCCGATACAGAACCGGCCTATGCCGCAGCGTGGTACGTGACGAGAATCGGTACGCCATACGGCGACATAACGTTTAAATATGGTTCAGGCTATTCCCTGACTGTGCGTCGCACCAATGTTCAGGCCACCGCAGGGCTTAGGCTCGAACTTGAGGAGCAGTCCGCACATATTGGGCAAAATAAGTATGTATATGTATATAACAACCGGAAACGTGTCGATTCATCAGTCCAATTCTATACATATCAGCAGCGGCCTCTTGAGTCAATAGAGTGGCAGGGAGGAAAAATCACGTTTGAATATGACGAAGGTCACCCGTATGTCACACTCAAGCGGCTCACCGGTATGAAAGTCTACGACTCAGCCGGCAACCTAAGAAAGAGCGTGGAGTTTGACAACACCGACAACTGGCCTACGAACGACAGCCGGTCGGGAAGGCGACTCCTGAAGAAAGTCACCGACTCAGAGAGTGGAATATGGACTTTCGACTACTACAAGCCCACCGGCATGCCGGAATGGTCTACAAATCCCACACCCAACTGCCTGGCACAGCACACCGACCTCTGGGGCTACCTCAATACATTCAAATATTCCGCTATGGATGACGTCTTCACCGAGAAGCAGTCGAAATGGCTTCAGGAAGCGGCACCCGAGACTTCATGGCACATCGGCACACGCGACAGATCTCCGAGTCTGGAACATACAAAAGCCGGCATCCTCAATAAGATAACGTTCCCCACCGGAGCGAGCATCTCCTACACATACGAACTGAACTATTGTGCCGGCATTTACTATGGGGGCCTGAGGCTGAAGTCGTATACAGTCAATGACGGCTACATCTCACCCGGGAGGACGACTACGTTTGAATACAAAGGTGCCCGTCAGACCACGGAGCATCCCGAAGACCTGATGAACTATCTCAGTTATCAGCAGATGAATATAAATCCCGATTACGGCCGGGAACATTTGGGATGGAACTCTCCGCAGGAACTACGCACCTGCGTGCCGTTCCCCATAAATCCTGTCACAGCCTCATCATGCCCGGTGGCATACTCCCTTGTCACTGAGAAACGTCCTGACGGAACATCCGTAGAATATCATTATGATGAGTACGAACTTTCAGATCTACACGGGGTGGGAACCGAATACGAGCATCCGTCGCTCTATTACCAGTCTGTCAACGACCGAGGAATAAGTGAGCCACTGCTGCTGTCCAGGACTATCTTCGACAAGGACAAGACTCCTGTCTTTAAAGAAACATTCACTTACGAGAAGAAGACCAGAAGGGCGTTCTCTGCCGGTGTGCGGACCGCATGCCCCTATTTTGAGTTTATGGTGCCTTCCAATGTATGGCAGCCGGTGACGATCACTCCTGAGAACGTGGCTCATTTCG
Source organism: uncultured Sangeribacter sp. (assembly GCA_964410515.1). Taxonomy (GTDB): domain Bacteria; phylum Bacteroidota; class Bacteroidia; order Bacteroidales; family Muribaculaceae; genus Lepagella. The sequence goes on from CAYPGW010000017.1 coordinate 36,870, forward strand.
GTATGCTCCAGCACACACCCTCCACCGCATATTCCAGGGCGAACCTTCTCAAAAGCAAGACCTCTACTGATCTGAAGACCGGATTTTCCACCTCCACAAGTTATTCCTACGATGACAGCCTGAGGACGATGTTGCCCCGATCCGAGACGGTCACCGGTAGCGACGGCACTGTTCTCCGGAAGGAGTATACCTATACTTTTGACCATACCGATGCCACAAGCGTCAACATGGTTAAGTACTATTACATGACCGACTCTCCGGTCGAGACACGCGTCTTTGAGGGATCCGCCCTTGTTGAGAAGTCAAAAATCGAATATGCCCTCTTCAACGACTGGTATTTTCCGGTGACTTACAGTTCGTGGTCAGCTCCCACGGCCTCATCTCTTCAGGCTGCACCCGCAAGCCTGCCTGTACGCGAGAAGATTTCGGGCTACAACCTCATGGGGCGCCCTCTCTCCATAAAGATGGAGGACACCGACCTGACCAGTTTCACATGGAACGACAGCGGCGAATATCTGACATCATCCACAGCGCCCGGCGGATTGACCACGGCCTACACCCACCGGCCGCTGTTCGGACTCACATCCGTGACGGCCCCCAACGGATACAAGACCACTTACGGCTACAACACAGCCGGAATGCTCTCGTCTGTAGCAGACACGGAGGGCCCGTTCGAAACATACGCCTATAGCATCGCTAACCATTACGTATCATATCTGAAAGGAAATGGAAATTCAGTCACCACTACAAGATTTCTCAGCACTACAGGGCCGAAAACCGTGCTGACAAGGCAATATTGTGACGGTCTGGGCCGCCCCACGGCGGCAGCGGAAGGCGGACATAACGTCAATGGCAAATATCTTTACACAGCCCGGAGTTATGATGCGCTCGGAAGGGAATCGCAGACAGTGCTCCAGTCAGTAGGATCGACCGACATCTCAGACAAGACATTTGACGATATAAAGGCCCTCTCAGCCTCCACATATTCCGATCAGTATGCGTGGTCCGAGACTTCCTACGACGCTATGGACCGCCCCGTGAAGATCTCGACTCCCGGAGAGGCCTGGCATTCAGCAGCAAAGGGGAAGACCACAGAATACGTGACCAACGCCGCCAACAGCGTGCGCCTATACCGCGCTCCTTCCGACAGGATCTCACTCACCGAAGACGGATATTATGCAGCAGGCACACTTCAGGGCGTGCGCTCCGTAGATGAGGACGGCAAGGAGATGACGGTATACACCGACCGGCTCGGACGCAAGGTGCTCGAGCGCCGCGGCCCCGAGAGCGGCAAGGGGATGAACGACACTTATTTCGTCTACAACGGCCTCGGGCAGCTCCGCTACGTCCTGACGCCGGGCTACGAACTCTCGGGATTCAAGGATAAGTTCGCCTACGAATACCGCTACGACGAGCGCGGCAATATAGTTAAGAAGTTCATCCCCGACGCGGGATATACCCAGTACTGGTATGACCGGGCAGGGCGTATGGCGTTCATGCAGGATCCCAACCTCAGGGAGCGCGGGCTTCACCGCTTCTTCGTCTACGACAGGGCCGGACGGCTCGCTATTCAGGGCGTATCTGCATCTTGCGGCAGGAATCAGGCCGTTAACTTCGCCGACTTCACCGGGGGCACCGGCGGTTTCATGCAGACAGGCTACTCGCTGGCCGACGCATCCCGCATTCAGCAGGCCACTCTTGAGATTATAAATTACTACGACGGCTACACGTTTGCCGGCCTGCCGGGAGGCACGGCGGCCCCTTCCGGAGCTGCCGACGCCACGGGGATGCTAACCGGCACCGTGACGTATGCCTCAGACGGATCCAAGTCAGTGGCAGCCACATATTACGATATCAGGGGCAACGTCATAGAATGCCGGGAGAGCACCGCGTTCGGAACTGAGCGCAAGACGGTGAACTCCTATACATATTCCGGTCAGCCGCTGAAGTCCACCATGACTGAAGGCGCGGTGACCGTAGTCACGGAGAACACCTATCACGCTGCATCCGGACTGCTCACAGCCACGGACGTGACCATCAACGGAGTCAAGCAGCGCGTGGCAGCCATCGCTTACGACGATCTCGGGCGAATGGTGTCTGTCACCAGGGGCGCCTCCCAGAAGAGCGGAGGAACCGTCACGTATAAATACAACCTGCACGGGCAGACTACAGAGATCAGCGGCCCGGGCCTGACGCAGAACCTATATTTCGCCGACTGGAGCGGAACGAAGCACTACAACGGCTCGGTCAGCGCCATGACGTGGACTATGGGCAGCGACCCCACCCTGCGCGGCTACAGCTACAGATACAACACCTACGGCTGGCTGACATCTGCCGACTACGGGGAGGGATCATCGCTCTCAAGCCGCAAGGATCGCTATTCGGAGCGCTCGCTCGAATTCATGCGCAACGGCGGCGCCAGGCGTCTGCAGCGCCACGGCCTGAAGGCCGACGGCGTATATGGCAAGATCGACAACCTCCATATCTATTACGACGGGAACCGGATCAAGAGTGTGCTCGAAGATGCCGACCCTGTGACGCAATACGGCAGCATGGACTATCCCGGAGCAAACCGTGAGATGGCTTTCGCCTACAATGAATGGGGAGCGCTGGTCAGCGACGAGAGCAGGGGAATCACGGCCATCAAGTATGATAATCTCGGGAATCCCGTCAGGATCGAATACGATGGCTGGCTTACGACCAACGTATACTCCGCCACAGGCGAGAGGCTCAAGACCCTCGATGCGTTCCGCCCCGCGGAGCTTCCTGCCGAGCCGCTGACGGCTCTCCCGGCCATGGGGCTGCCCGGAGAGCAGGTCTACGATAAAGCCGACAATTCCTTCGAGTATCACGGGCCGGTGGTCTACAAGAACGGGAAGGTAGACATGGTGCTCTTCCCCGGAGGCTACGCCACGGTAGAGGGCGGCGTTACGTTCCATTACTACACCCAGGACTATCTCGGCAATAACCGCGCGGTCATCAACGGCTCGACGGGAGCTATTGAGCAGACAGTGGCCTACTATCCCTACGGCGGCGTGATAGCCGACCTCGGCACCAACCTCTCGAAGCAGCAGTATAAGTTCGGCGGTAAGGAACTTATGACTGCCAACGGCCTCAACGAGTACGACTTCGGCGCCCGCCGATACTACTCCGCAGTCCCCCACTTCACCTCCCCCGATCCGCTGTGCGAGAAATACTACTGGCTATCACCATATCTATACTGTGCAAACAATCCCGTGAACCTGATTGATCCGACTGGAATGTATATCACAAAGGAAAGCCTTAAAGAATGGGACAGAAACAAGAAGTCTATAGAGAAAGCGCGAGCCGACCTCCGTGAGTCTATTGATAAAATATTAGCAGAAGGTGCGAAGAAGCGATGGAGTTCCGACAAGATAGCCGGAAAGATTGGCGACAAACTCAAGCGTGTCGCAAGTCTTGACAATACCCTTTCAACTATGACGATTCTCGAAAATAGTGATCAGGGATACTCTCTATCTCATAGGACAAATCAAAAAAATGATTTTAGCGGTGTTTTTCTAAAAGATGGCAGTATTATTGACATAAAATATACAAGTGGTGATATTTCAAGCTTTGTGCATGAAGTTACGCATGCAGGGCAATTCGAATCAGGTGATATTGCTTTCTTCTCAGATACAGGAGGCGTTTTCTTGTGCGATATATATGATGAAATTAATGCTTTTTCTGCACAGTATGCTTATGCCCCGAAATCGATAAAATATCTTAGTCCCGGTCGGACTTTAAAGAATATAGGTGATATTAATCCTCTATGGATAAGAGGAATCTCTATTAATGGAAATAACGTGTATGATACGGAAGGCTCCTTTAATACAGGTAGGATTCCGATAAATATCAATTCCCCTATTTCTACATTATATAGAGCATATCCAAAGAATAAGACGATTCCAGATATCGTTTCCACCTATAATCAATTGAAAGATATCCCGAACATGTACTATAAATAATCATAATAGGACACCTTGACAATTGAAAAAAGAAAAATAAAGTAATAACAATAGATTATGACATATAAAGCACCAACGTATATGTCTGTGATAGACAAATTATTTTCAATACTCATTCTAATATGCGCATGTTCATGTTCTTCATTAAATGAAATAAATTATTCCGGAGAATACTATGGATCGGGACATCTGATCTTGTCACCGGACAGTTCCATGAGTCTTAGACATGGAAGATTTCCTTATGGAAATGGAAAATGGCACGACAAAGGAAAGTACATTATATTAGATTTTCCCCGAGATACAACAAATGATACTATCAAGGTAGCATTGGAATCTTTACAATGTCCGAAGAAATATAAAGCATGCAATATAATATTAATAAAAAAAGGAAAAAAACGGTTACAATGGGAAAAAGCAACTCGTTTCAAAAAAACAGATTGATAGTTCAGCGTCTGCTGTTTCTTGTTTTAACATTTATGCTTACAGTAAATTCTTTGGCTGTGAACAATAACGAGGATGAATACGAAGATTATGATGAAACGGATATTAACAGTATTTATATATTTCCGGAGTATGACTCTAAAGCCGTAGATATAAATGGGAAAAAAATAAGTCTGAGTCTGTTCAAAGGCAGTTGGGTGCTTATGTATTTTTGGAGTTCAAATAGTCCCTGGAGTATCGAAAGATTGGAGTCTCTCAAACAATATGCTAATTTATTCGGTCAAAAACTTGTCATTATATGTATTGGAGGTTACGATACAGAAGCCGAATGGAAACACTCTATAAAAGCCAATGGACTTCCCATGTCGTGGATTCACCTTCACTGTAAGGAGAACTCGAAACTATACTGGAATCATAATGTATCAGGATTTCCAACATTAATACTCGTGTCTCCTGACGGTAAAAGAGTTTCGCATTCCATTGGTGACGAGGATAATGAATTTAATAGGTATGCGGATATTCTAAAACAATTCATAGATCCCTAACGTACCTTAATGTTCTGGCGTCCACGACTACATGTGCGCGAGGAGCGCTAAGTTCTTTGAGGAATTACAATTGCAGCTCTCATCCGGGTATACTTGAAATGATATGTTTTACAACATAATTTGCAGAACTTCATTAAGAAAGCATCCGAAAAGTTTGGAGAAATGGAAATAAATGCGTAACTTGCAGTCGCTAACCATTATCCTCTCCAATCATGAACAAATCTCTCGTAAAAATACTCCTGTCGGTCATCTGCTCAGCATTCTCTGTGGCAGCTTTTTCCGTTAATTCAATATAGTGATAAAAATTATTTGCGAATATGACGTCAAAAGAATTATTCTCTAAAATATTGTCTGATTTAACATCTGACCCCTATCTTTCAGAATTTAAATATACTAAATCTACAAAGCTGTTTACTATTCAGGAGGGGAATCTGAGAAAATCCATTGAAATGGATCACTGGGCTGACTTTGAAGAATTAACCATCAGGCCTATCTATGGAGTGAAATTCAAAGTCATTAATGACTGGTTTAAGGATTTCAATGTCCTGTCAAAAGCTGATCAGAGAGCCAATTCAGATTTCATCTTTGGAAAAATTGATGGTTTGACACGAGTTTTCATGAATAAGTATATATTCAGAAAAGACTGTGGGAATTATGAGCAAACCATCGATCTTCTGAGAACAGATCTTGTGAATTGCTCGCGTTGGGTATTTGAGAATTACGGTACTATGGCCAAGGTTTTCAATAACTATGTTATCCCAATTCTTGATGGTAGACGCAAACTTGGCGTATGTGACGATGGTGCGAATTGGATTTTCAGATACCTGAAATTGTGTCGTCTGGTATCTCCTGAGAATTATGAAAGATTGAAGGAGATCCTTATGGCTCATTTTGAATTCATGAGAGACAGGGGCGAGCCAAACATATTGAAGTACGTAGACAAAATTGATGACATACTGCGTAGTCTGGAGTCTGACTGACGAAAAGCTCTACAAGAACGGGAAGGTAGACATGGTGCTCTTCCCCGGCGGCTACGCCACAGTCGAGGGCGGCGTTATAGCCGACCTCGGCACCAACCCTCATACAACGATGTGAGACTGCTTATAGGTATTTTTAACTTTGGAGGTATTTGGAATTTTATTTGCATACTATCTGATTTTTTATTAATTTTGCATCCGAATACGCACCCATAGTTCAATGGATAGAATAATGGATTCCGGTTCCATCGATTGGGGTTCGACTCCCCATGGGTGTACCCACCAATGCTGCTTCAATCGCTGAATCAGCATTTTTTTCATTTAAAACCTACCTCTCATGAAACGCCATCTCACTGTTCTCGCTGCCTGCGCTGCCGTTGTCTTCAGCTCGCAGACAGGTCGCGCACAAGCCTATAAGGATGCCACCCTCTCAGCCTCGGAACGCGCTGAAGATCTGCTGAAGCGTCTCACTATCGATGAGAAAATCGACCTGATGATGGATGACTCTCCGGCAATAGAGCGGCTCGGCATTCCGCGCTACAACTGGTGGAACGAAGCCCTGCACGGCGTGGGGCGTGCCGGTTTCGCCACAGTCTTTCCGCAAAGCATAGGGATGGCTGCCGCTTTCGACGATTCGCTCCACTACCGCATTTTCTCAGCCATCAGCGATGAGGCGCGTGCTAAATTCAACACGCTCGGCGACACCGACGTGACCCGCTACAAAGGACTGACTTTCTGGACTCCCAACGTCAATATCTTCCGCGATCCCCGCTGGGGCCGCGGGCAGGAGACATACGGCGAGGATCCCTACCTCTCAGCCTGCCTCGGCAAAGCCGCTGTGGAAGGTCTGCAGGGGCCGGAATCGGCCCGCTACATCAAGACTCTGGCGTGTGCCAAGCACTATGCTGTGCACAGCGGGCCGGAATGGAACCGCCACTCTTTCGATGCGCGCGACATTGACCCCAAAGACCTTTGGGAAACTTATCTGCCGGCTTTCAAAACTCTCGTCGATGCCGGTGTGGGACAGGTGATGTGTGCCTACAACCGCGTGGAGGGGGAACCCTGCTGCAGCAACAAGCGGCTGCTCACCGATATCTTGCGCAATCAATGGGGCTACGACAAGATCATAGTCTCAGACTGCTGGGCAATACGCGACTTCTACCGTCCGAATGCCCATGCCACCCATGCCTCGGCTGTGGAAGCGAGCGCCGACGCCGTATATTCAGGCACAGACCTCGAATGCGGATCCTCATACAAGAGCCTGCGCGAGGCCTACGACAAGGGCCTGATCGGGGAAGAAGCGATCGACCGCAGCCTAAAGCGCCTGCTCGAAGCGCGTTTCCGCCTCGGAGAGTTAGGGCCCGCTCCCGGCAACGAATGGGATGCGCTCGGAGCGGAAGCAATCTGCAGCCCGGCCCACAAAAATCTCGCTCTCGAGGCCGCCCGCAAGTCAATGACCCTGCTGAAAAATAATGGCATACTACCGCTTCAGCCCGACGCCAAAATCATAGTGATGGGGCCGAATGCCAACGACACTGTGATGCAATGGGGCAATTACAACGGATTTCCCACCCACACCATAGGAATACTCGAGGGTATCCGCGAGATAGCGCCGCAGACTCCCTACCTCAAGGGATGCGACCATGTGAAGAACAACAATACGATATCCGTATTCGACATGCTCTCGAGCGAGGGTAAGAAGGGTGTGAGCGCCACTTACTGGAACAATCCCGACATGGAGGGAACACCTGCTGCCTCAGAGACCATCTCATTCCCCATCAACAAGAGCAACGGAGGCGCCACCGTGTTTGCCCCGGGAGTAAACCTCGACAACTTCTCAGCCACTTACTCCACCGAATTCACACCTGACGAGAGTGGAGAATACATCATCAACATCACGGCCTCAAGAGGACTGAAAGCGGTGAAGATCGATGGCGAGAGAGTGGCGAAGTCATACGGGTCTAATCCCACCAACGACTACGCCATACCCATTCAGGCCGAGAAAGGAAAGACCTACCGCATAGATATCGACTGGAGCCACAAGACCGGGCTTGCCGTGCTGAAGTTTGACATAGGCCGCAGCGTGGACTATCCCACAGACTGCCCCGACGCCGACATAGTGATCTTCGCAGGCGGCATTTCCGCCGCTCTCGAAGGGGAGGAAATGCCCGTGACGGTGGAAGGGTTTAAAGGTGGCGACCGCACCAGCATCGAACTTCCCGCCGTGCAGCGGCAACTCATCCGCATGCTGAAGGAGCAGGGCAAGAAGATTGTACTCGTAAACTGCTCGGGAAGCGCCATGGGCCTTGCACCGGAAGACTCCATCTGCGACGCCATCCTTCAGGCATGGTATCCGGGCGAGGCCGGAGGGCGCGCCGTGGCAGAGACCCTCTTCGGCATCAACAACCCTGCCGGACGCCTCCCGGTGACATTCTACAGCAGCGATGCGCAACTGCCTGACTTCGAGGACTACGACATGGAGGGCCGCACTTACCGCTACATGACCGAAAAGCCCCTCTATGCCTTCGGACATGGCCTATCATTCACTGATTTCGCATATTCCAATCCCGCCCTCACCGCCACGGCAAAAGCCGGAGATCCGGTCACATTCACTGTAGACGTGACCAACACCGGCCTCCGCGACGGAGAAGAAGTGGTGCAGGTTTATGTCAGGAATAAGGCCGACAAGTCGCTCAACAAGACACTGCGTGCTTTCCGGAGAGTGCCATTGCATAAGGGAGAGACGCAAAAGGTGGAGTTCACTCTCAAGCCGGAAGCCTTCGCTTTCTATTCGGAAGAGGCCGGAGGTCTCGACGTGAGAGCGGGCGAATACGAAGTGGAATACGGATCAGCGTCTGACCGCACCGAATCACTGACAATACATCTCACAGAATGAAAACACTCCGCACGGCTGCACTTCTTTGCTCGGCCTGCATGATCATGCAGGCAGGAGCAGCGCGGTTTCACACCATGAAGGTTCAGAGAGAAGGCGACTTCATGGGCGCACCCTCAATTCGCCTCGGCAGCGACGACAGGATATGCATATCGTTCGACGACCTGAACGAAGACATGGAAGATCTGCAGTATCGCCTTGTGCACTGCAATGCCGACTGGACACCCTCGGCTCTTCTCGAATCGGAATACCTCGACGGCTTCAACTTCGCCGATATAGAAGACTGGGCTTTCTCGCAGAACACTTTCGTGCATTACGTAAATTACCATATAGTGCTCCCCGACGAGCGTATGAATCCTCTCGTCTCGGGCAACTACCGGCTTGAGATCTTTCATCGTGACAATCCCGATGAAGTGCTCGGAGAGGCCCGGTTCTCTGTGGCGGAAGGCAGTGCAAGGACTCTCGCCACCAAATCGACGAGCACCGACAGAGGCATCAACACCGAATGGCAACAACTGGAAGTGGAGGTAACCCCCACAGGCGCGGCTATCGATGACCCTTACAGGAACCTACGCGTGATTCTGACGCAAAACGGAATGACATCTTCGCAGCGCACGCTCCACACGCCAAGCCGCATTGAGGGAAAAACAATAGTCTACTCCCATCTTCCGGAACTCATCTTCAAGTCGGGCAACGAATTCCGACGCTTCGAGACGGTGCGTGCAGGGTATAATGACATGCACGTGGACTCAATGCGTTATCTCGGCAGGAACTACCATGCATGGCTCTCGCCCGACCGCGAGCGCGCTACCCGGCAATACAGTTATGACCAGACCCAGCAGGGGCGTTTTCTCGTGAGAGAATACAACTCTACCGATTCCGACCTCGGAGCCGACTACATTACGGTGCATTTCCGTCTGGAATCGCCCGAAGTGACTGATGCCGACGTGTATGTGGAGGGGGAATTCACCGGCTGGGGGCCAACCGAGGCGTCAAGAATGCATTATGATTACTCGGAAGGTGCATATCTACTCGAGATGCCTCTGAAGCAAGGAAGCTACAACTACCGCTACACGGCCATGCCACGGCGCGGCAACAGGGCCTCCGACCCGTCGCTGATTGAAGGCGACAAATTCGAGACCCGCAACGAATACCGCATTCAGGTGTGGTATCGTCCTAACGGAGCACGTGCCGACAGGCTGCTCAGCGACACCACATTCTGATTGCTGACCCCTGATTTAAGACCACAATAGGATTATAATGATACAGATCAACGACACACTCGTCTCGCTCGACGTGGTGGAATCATACTTTGAGTGCGACCTCGACAAATGCCTCGGCGAATGCTGCATAGAAGGCGATGCCGGCGCTCCCCTGCTGAAGGATGAGGCCGAGAAGCTTCAGGAACTCCTTCCTGAAGTAATGCCTCTCATGACCCCTGCCGCAAGGCAGACAGCAGAAGAGCAGGGAGCCTTCTACACCGACGAGGAGGGCGACCTCGTGACAAGCATCGTAAACGGAAAAGACTGCATTTTCACTTTCTATGCCGAGGGTGGGAAATGCCTCTGCCTGCTCGAGCGCCTGCGCCGCGAGGGGCGACCCGGCTTCTTCAAGCCGATCAGCTGCAGCCTCTACCCCATCCGCCTCAAAGACTATGGCGGCATGACGGCCGTGAACTATCACCGGTGGAAAATATGCAAATGCGCCGAGATTCTCGGACGCAAAAAAGGCGTCAGAGTCTATGAGTTTCTCAAAGAGCCCCTGATAAGGCGTTTCGGAAGCAGATGGTATGAAGAACTCGAGCTCACCGCGTCAGAATGGCTCAAACTCAATCGATGAAGATGCGCGAGAGATGCTTCTCAAGATCGGTTGATGTGATCTGAGTGGTCATGACTCCGTCTTTCGCAATCGATATGTTACCGGTCTCCTCACTCACCACTATGCAAACGGCATCCGAGGCCTGACTCATGCCGAGCGCCGCACGGTGGCGAAGGCCCAGATGCTTGGGAAGGTTCATGTCGTGGCTCACGGGGAGAATGCAGCCCACCGACATGATACGCCGCCGCGCTATAATCATGGCACCGTCGTGGAGCGGTGAATTCTTGAAGAAAATATTCTCGATAAGACGCGTATTGATGTCGGCGTCGATGATGTCGCCGGTCTTCTCATAGTCGTCGAGAGGGACTTTTTTCTGGAAGCAGATAAGGGCGCCGGTCTTTGATTTCGACATCGACATGCAGGCATAGACCACGGCCATCACCAGCCCGTGATAAGTGTTTTCTTCCTGCTCACCATGATGAAAGAGGCGTTTAAGGCTCTTCAGACGTCCACGCGATCCAATGTCGATGAGAAAGCGCTTGATCTGATCCTGAAAGAGAATGACGAGAATGATGAGGCCGATACTCATGAACTTGTCGAGAATCGTTCCCGTAAGTTTCATGTCGAAAATCTCAGCCGCCATCACCCAGATGATGATGAAGAAGAACACTCCATAAAAGAGACTGATAGTCCCGGAATTTTTCATCAGCCGATAGAGATAGAAGAGCAATGCGCCCACTATCAATATGTCTATAAGGTCTTTTATGCCGAATTCCATCTTTTACAACTCAAATTTCAAAATATTCATGGCCACGTCTCTCGTCTGCACCGCTGCTGCCACATCATGCACCCTGATTATGTCCGCACCCTGCATGAGCGCGTAAGTGTTCAGCGCTATCGTGCCCGGCAGGGCCTCTTCGGGCGTAATGCCGAGCGGCTTCCAGATCATCGACTTGCGCGACACTCCGGCCAGCACCGGGAGATCCATGCCGCATATCTCACCGAGCGCGGCCATCAGCTGATAATTCTGCTCCGGAGTTTTTGCAAATCCGAATCCGGGATCCACAATTATGTCGCAGACACCCCTCTCGCGTAGTGAGCGCACCCTGAAAGCCAGCTCCGTGATGACATCGGCCACAACGTCATCATAGTCTGTGAGCGTCTGCATTGTGGCAGGCGTGCCCCGGGTGTGGGTCAGCACGTATGGCACCTTCAGGCGCGCCACAGTGTCGAACATCTCCTCATCGAGCAGACCGCCCGAGATGTCGTTGATGATGTCGGCTGAGGCCTCCACGCAATCTCTTGCCACATCAGCCCTGAACGTGTCTACCGAAATCACGGCATCGCTCCATTCCTCACGGGTCACGGCTATGGCCCGCAAAAGCCTCTCCGCTTCAACATCGCGGCTCACGGGGTTGCTTCCGGGCCGCGTGCTGCAGGCGCCTATGTCGATGCAGTCGGCACCTTCGTCGCGGATGGCACGAATTCGCCCGCGCAGCGCATCTTCGTCAGCCACTCGGCAGCCGGAATAGAAACTGTCGGTGGTGACGTTGAGAATGCCCATCACCCACGGCCGCCTGAAGTCGCGGAGGAATCCGCGGATGTTGATCGAGAGACCCTTGTCTTTTTTCATACCGCAAATTTACATATTTTTTGGCAGTTATGGAAATTTTTTGTAATTTTGCAGTCGGTTTTGCAATCGCTGGCAAGAAAGATGCCCCGACGAGTGGGGCGCGAGAAGATGCTTGTTATGTTGCAAAAGTAATTTAAACATCTATACAACAATGGATTTAATCAAAATCGCGGAGGAAGCTTTCGCTACCCCCAAAAAGCAGTTTGACGAGTTCGGCCCCGGCGACACCATCACTGTCGCTTATCGTATCAAGGAAGGCAACAAGGAGCGTATCCAGCAGTATCGCGGCGTTGTGATCCGCATCTCGGGCCATCAGGACAAGAAGCGTTTCACAGTTCGCAAGATTTCAGACGGAATCGGAGTGGAGCGTATCTTCCCCATCGAATCGCCTTTCATCGAATCAATCACGGTAAACAAGCTCGGTAAGGTTCGCCGTGCAAAACTTTACTATCTGCGTAAACTTACCGGCAAGAAGGCTCGCATCAAGGAACGCTTCGTAAAGAAGGAGAAGTAATCCGGTGGATGCGCTTTTCCGCATGAAATAAAGATCGGACGGATAATTCCGCCCGATTTTTGTTATATCAGTATGGCAAAGAAAAAGAAAGTACAGCATTCACGCCCGTCGATGACCGGCGACTCACGCGAGGGCCTTGTGGTGAAAAACACCGGAAGCGCCTACGACGTCAGGCTCGACGACGGAGGGGGCACCATCAGTTGCCGAGTCAAGGGCAATTTCAGGATAAAGGGCATCCGCACCACAAATCCGGTGGCCGTCGGCGACCGGGTGAAGGCAGTGAGGGCGTCGGACGACGCATGGTATATCACCGAGATAATGCCTCGCCGCAACTACATAATCAGGCGTGCTTCCAATCTCTCGAAAGAGTCGCACATTCTTGCCGCCAACGTCGACATGGCCCTGCTCGTGGCCACTCTCCGCGAGCCGGAAGTGCCGCTCACGTTTATCGACCGCTTCCTTGCCACAGCCGAGGCCTACCGCATTCCGGCCGGACTGATACTCAACAAATCAGATCTCTGGGACGAGACGGATCAGGAACTCGGAGAAGCCATGAGATACCTTTACGACTCGATAGGATACACCACATATATCGTCTCTGCCGCCACGGGCGCCGGGCTCGACAGTCTGCGCTCGGCTACTGCCGGAAAAATCTCGCTTCTGGCGGGCAACAGCGGAGTGGGAAAGTCTTCGCTTATCAACGCCCTCATTCCGGAAGCGAACCTCCGCACAGGCGAGATATCCGAACTTTACCACACGGGAACCCACACCACAACCTTTTCCGAAATGCTCACGCTCCCCTACGGAGGCGAGATCATCGATATTCCCGGCGTTAGGAGTTTCGGCACGATAGATTTCAGTGTGGAAGACACCGGGCACTTCTTCCCCGAAATCTTCCGCGAGGCCCAGAAATGCAAATACAGCGACTGCCGACACAACGGTGAGCCGGGATGTGCTGTGGCCGACGCCGTTGCCGATCACCGCATAGCGGAATCACGCTATGCGTCCTATCTCAACATACTCGAAGAAGTCCTCGCCGGCTCATCTGACAAATACCGAAAACCATTTTAGCCTCTCGACAGGCACTTTACTCCTTAAAACTAAAATACTTATCCAGACTCACATCATGAACCACACCGTGACAGCACTCTCCGCCGCCCTGCTTCTGACATCAGCCGTCTCAAGCCCTGTCCGCGCCGCTTCCACATACGACGCCCGCTTTGAACAGTATCCCACCTACTCAGGCGATGATCTGGAATTGAAAGTGGACTCTTCAGGCACCCACTTCCGCCTTTGGAGTCCGAAAGCGCAGGAAGTGCGGCTCAATCTCTACAATTCAGGCCTCAACGGAACACCTTACGAGACTGTAAACATGACATTCCATCCGGAAAACGGAACCTGGACTGCGAGCTTCCCTAAAGCTCTCTACGGAAAATTCTACACTTTTCAGGTGAAACACGAGGGCAGATGGCTCGACGAGACTCCGGGTGTATGGGCCAAGGCCGTAGGAGCCAACGGCAAGAGAGGCGCCATCATTGATTTCTCGCTCACAAACCCCCAGGATTGGGAAGCCGACCGTGGGCCTGTGACGGAAAACTTCACCGACGTGATACTCTACGAAATGCACCATCGTGATTTCTCGATGGATCCTTCATCGGGCATTGCCAACAAGGGAAAGTTTATCGCCCTCACCGAAGAAGGAACTCTCTCGCCTGATGGTGAGAAGACCGGCATCGACCACCTGAAGGAACTCGGTGTGACTCATGTGCATATCCTCCCGAGCTACGACTACAGCTCAGTAGACGAGACAAACCTGCAGACCAACACTTACAACTGGGGCTATGACCCACAGAACTATAATGCCCCGGAAGGCAATTACTCCACCAATCCCTCCGACCCCACCGTCAGGGTGCGCGAGATGAAGGAGATGGTGAAAGCCCTTCACGATGCCGGCATCGGTGTGGTGATGGACGTGGTCTATAACCATACGGCTGAAAACGACGGCTCCAACTTCGAGCTGACCGCTCCGGGTTATTACCACCGGCATTGGGACGACGGCAGCTATTCCGATGCATCGGGCTGCGGCAACGAGACGGCCTCAGACAGGCGCCAGATGCGCGACTTCATAGTGAACTCGGTGAAATACTGGGCCGAGGAATATCATATCGACGGTTTCCGCTTCGACCTCATGGCCATACACGACACCGAGACCATGAACGAGGTGGCAGCCGAACTGAAGAAAATCAACCCCTCCATCTTCGTCTACGGCGAGGGCTGGACTGCCGGCGACTCTCCGCTCCCCGCCGAACGCAGGGCCCTGAAGGAAAACGTGTCGAAAATGTCAGGCATAGCCGTATTCTCCGATGATATCCGCGATGCCGTGAAGGGTCACTACTCAAAGGCTGAAGACAGGGGATTCGCCACCGGAAAACCCGGCAACGAAGAAACTGTGAAGATCGGCATAGTGGCAGCGACAGCGCATCCGCAGGTGAACTATTCCAAGGGCAACAATTCCCGGTTTGCTTACGCTGACTCTCCTGAAATGATAGTGAACTACGTAAGCTGCCACGATGACCTTATGCTGACCGACAAACTGCGCAAGTCGATGCCTGACGCAACCGACGAGGAGCGCATGGCCGCCGCTAAACTGGCGCAGACCATAGTGTTCACATCGCAGGGCACACCTTTCATGTTTGCCGGAGAAGAAATCTTCCGCGATAAGAAAGGGGTGCATAATTCCTACAAGAGCCCTGACTCAATCAACGCCATCGACTGGAGCCTCAAGGCCCGCAACCGCGACCAGATGGACTACTACAAGGGGCTCATCGCGCTCCGCAAGGCACATCCCGCCTTCCGCATGACATCGGCCGATCAGATAGCGACGCATCTTGTGTTTGACAAGATTAATTCCGACAAGACCCCGAATCTGATTTCATATACGCTTAAAGATCACGCCAACGGCGACACATGGAAAGACATAAAAGTGATCTTCAACGGAAGCAATGAGCCGCGTACGGTAAAACTCCCTAAGGGCATCTGGAGCGCCGTCATACTCAACGGCAAGATCGACACTGAAGGGGGTCTCGGCGAGTTTCAGAAAGAAGTAACCGTAGCACCCTGCTCCGCTGTAATCCTGAAACGCTGACACCGCAGAAACATAAACAAATCCATTCATCCTTTTGCAGATGAATGGATTTGTTCTATTATCATACAGCCTTCTTTATCCTGACAGTGACAGGCATGAAGCCATCGGCAATGCCTTCTATCACTACATTGAAGTCTTCAAGCGGGGGAAGCGACTGAATGTCGCTGACTATCGGGAACCATGCGGCCCTGAATGTGCCATCGCTCTCAGTTGGATCATAAACGTAGTGAGGCTTGTAGGCCTCGCGCGAGTTCTGATGGCCCAACGGCTTGATTTCCCTTATAAAAAGATTCTTATCAGTATCTTTAAAATCGGAGGCATCCTTCGTAGTGAACAAGAGAGCACCGCCCCCGTAGGCAGCCGACATGCTTATTATCAGCGCAACAGACGGTCTGTAATACTCGATTGACTTGATAGAGTGAAACGGATAACTTGATGCAAATTCCAAAAGAGTATTGTTCATGGTCTCGACGTATGTGTGTTCATGCCGCGTCATTTCATCACCTATCGGCTGCTGCTGGCGTGCCGGAGCAAATCCACCCGAGGCGTGGGAATATGTAGGGGTCCATCTCACTCCATCGATCCATATTTCTACGGGTGTTCCTCCGATTCCTGTGTTATAAGTTCCGCGGGCATACATCGAAATCACATTTCCATCCACAATCCTAAGACCGGGAATTTTCCTGATTATCTCATCGTATGAAGTAGCTTTGAGCCGGTCTATATCTTCAGAAGTGAAAGAGCGCACACCGAGACTCGCAAGCATTTCGCGGTGTGATTCCTCAAGGCTCTTGGGTGCGGTGACCTCTATCTCATCAAGAAGGATTGTGCCTGAGGAAAGAGCCCTGACATCTACCGCCTCCTCCGGCAAGAGAGCGCCACCCGGCAATCGAATAGGAACCTGAACGGGATAGGATTCCTCATCTATAGTGAAATTATGCTCCTTGCTGCCGGAATCGCCGAAGGCCTGAATGATGAAACCCGTGCCTTCGGCCCAATCAAAGCCATCAAAGACAAAACGCCCCTCACTGTCAGTAATAGCCTGGGCGCCGAATCCTGTTGTGGGCGCCATTAGCATCACCACCGCATCGGCAAGTGGCTTCGAACGCCAGCGAGACCTTACCGTGCCTGAGATCACCCCTCCTATTTCCAGAGGCATTTCAGGCGAAGACATTTCACCTTTCAGCGACGAGGCTAAATCATATCTCTCCCATCCTTGCGTAGAGAGCAAGAGATCGAGGTGGGAATCTGCTATGCTGTCCGGAGCCGTGAAGTAATAGTCAGGATCCTCCACATAGCCGCCAAGCTCAGATTTCAGCATGAGCGACGCCACTATGGAGGGAGCCCCATCATGAGGAATATCGCGCCTTACCCTGACGGCATAGTCACCATACGGCAAGGAATCGGCATCGCAGGCGTATATATACCCGCGCCGATTGAAAATCATTCTCGAACTGAGAATATTGCCTTCAGAATCTACGAGCAGAAACTGTACTATACCTTCGCCCAATAGCGCCCGCTCAACTACGATATCTCTCATTCCGGAAATATCTTTTGCAAGAGTAACAATGCCACCGTTATGGGCTACAAGCGACATCTGCCCTGAATTTCTGCCGTTTATATGAATGTCAATACTGTCTTTGCCCGCTGCCGACACACGGAGCGATGTTGCGACATCCGAAGCTTCCGCGATAGTGAAAGACATGTCTTTTATCTTAGCGGAATAGCTGCGCCCGAGCAGCGGCACAAACTCAATCATCCCCATACCGCTATGGGCCGGAGATATGGAATCCACGATATTCCCCTGATCATCGGCTACAACTCCACTGAAATCCGCAGAAGCCCCCTTCGTGTCCAGACCCTTGAAATAGAGTCTGTTTTTCACTCCTGCAATCAAAGTTCCCCCTTCCGGATGGAAAGTCAGCGACAATGGTGCCGTATTATATGGAACCGATATATATTTCTCGTACTTATCGAATTTCACCTTCAGCACTCCTTCATCAGACATACTTCTATTGATGGGCAGTGTATATGAGCTTCGTTTCTTCACATCAGGAGAATACATGCGTCCGGACGGCCCTGACACTGAAATATGTTCGGCCCTCACAGGAGTATCTGTCAGTCTGTTGAGCAGACGCAGCGATAAGTTCCCGTCTGCCACGGATGTCTCGATCTTATACTTATTTGACAATTGGCTTAAAACAGGCATTGAAACCTTGAAGAAATACTCCTCGCCCGAATTGCGCATGAACTGTGTGTAGGCGCTGAGAGTATAATTACCTTCGGGCAGTTCCTCACTAAGCGGCAACACTCCGGCAAACGCAGAATCGTTTGATTTGATCTTCACTCGTTCCACTACCGTGCCGAAAGGATCTATCAATTCCAGATAAACAAATTTACTTGAATATTCGGGCTTGCGATGCGAAGAAGCATCGACAAGGAAAGCGCGAAACCTGATCGTGTCACCTGCCACGTATGCTTCGCGGTCGGTGACGACGTGCAATTTCTCCTGCGGAAAAGACCACACCTGATACATGATTCGTTCCGCTATGGAATCGGCAGTCAGCATCTTACCATCAACCGAGATGCTAAAGAGAAAGATAACGATGAATATAAATAGATATTTTGCCGCTTTCATGATGTTTCGTCTGAATTAGCAACTAATTGCCTTATAATTTATAACACAACGAAAGCGCTCATTGTTTCACATTGACAGCATTTTAACACTTTCGCCATCACAAACAGCAACGCATACGGAAAAATATCAAGCAACGATATAAAAATATGGGGAGGGGTAAGCAAAATGTCAGAATACATCACATCAGCATCAACATTTCACCATTCAGAAGTGCCGAAAAAATCCTGTCAATATGGCATAGTTATTCATCGCAGGGCTCTGAGAGGGGATCGCGTTCGGGATACGTTTTCGGAGCTTTCTTTTTTGCAGACCTCGATTTCTTGCGTCCGGACTTCTTCTCAGTCTTGCTCTTTTTCTTCTTTTCTGCCTTGCCGGCACGATTCTCCGCTCCGTCGCTCAGATGCCCCCGGCTTCCTGCCACCTCAGTTGGCGCTACGTCGCCACCCGGGCGACAGCTTCTGACCATGACTCCTGCGCCAATACACAAGAGGGCCGCTGCAGCAACTGCAGCAAGCCCTCTTCTTTCTTTTGATGTGAGCGGATGTTTCATCCCTCGTTCCTATTGGCGCGCTTGCGCTCGTTCTCGTCAAGAATAATCTTGCGCAGGCGGAGATGATTGGGAGTGACCTCCACATACTCGTCTTCCTTGATATATTCAAGCGCCTCCTCAAGCGAGAACACCACAGGGGGAACGATCTTGGCCTTGTCGTCGGCTCCGGATGCACGCATATTGGTGAGTTTCTTCGACTTAGTGACATTGACAACTATATCTTTGTCTTTGGCGTTCTCACCCACTACCTGTCCGGCATACACCTCGTCTTGAGGGAATATGAAGAAGCGGCCGCGATCCTGGAGTTTGTCGATGGCGTAGGCGTAGGCGGTGCCGGCCTCCATAGCGATAAGCGAACCGTTGGTGCGACGCTCTATATCGCCCTTCCAGGGCTGATATTCAAGAAATCTATGGGCCATTATAGCCTCGCCGGCCGTAGCCGTGAGCACATTATTGCGCAGGCCGATGATGCCGCGCGAAGGAATGTGGAACTCGATATTGATACGATCGTTCTGAGTGTCCATGCTGACGATCTCTCCCTTACGGCGCGTCACCATATCCACAACCTTTGAACTGTATTCCTCAGGCACGTTGATGGTAAGGGTCTCGATGGGCTCACACTTCTGCCCGTCGATCTCCTTTATTATCACCTGCGGCTGCCCCACCTGGAGCTCATAGCCCTCACGACGCATCGTCTCGATAAGGATGGAGAGATGCAGCACACCGCGGCCAAATACAGTCCATTTGTCTTCAGTATCGCCCTTGCTCACGCGCAGCGCAAGATTGCGGTCGAGCTCCTTCATGAGGCGCTCGTGAATGTGGCGCGAAGTGACATATTTACCGTCTTTGCCGAAAAAGGGTGAGTTGTTGATGGTGAATGTCATCGACATTGTAGGCTCGTCGATGGCGATGCGGGGAAGGGGCTCCGGATTTTCCAAAGACGAGACGGTGTCACCTATCTCAAAGTCTTCCAGACCCACTATGGCGCAGATATCGCCCGAGCTGACCTCCTGCACTTTCTTCCGGCCCATGCCTTCAAAGGTGTGGAGTTCCTTAATGCGCTGCTTCTTGACGCTGCCGTCTTTCTTGCAAAGAGCAATGTCCATGCCCTCGCGCAGAGTGCCGCGATGCACGCGCCCCACGGCGATACGGCCTACATAACTGGAGAAGTCGAGCGAAGTGATCAGCATCTGCGGATCGCCCTCTATCTGAGTCGGAGCCGGGATATAGTTGATGATGGCATCGAGAACAGGCGTAATGTCGGCTGTGCGCACCTTCCAGTCTGTGCTCATCCAGTTTTCCTTGGCACTTCCGTAGACCGTAGGGAAGTCAAGCTGGTCTTCAGTGGCGTTAAGATTAAACATAAGGTCGAACACCATCTCGTTTACCTCATCGGGGCGGCAGTTGGGTTTGTCTACCTTATTGACCACCACCACGGGCTTCAACCCCATCTGGATGGCTTTCTGAAGCACGAAGCGCGTCTGCGGCATCGGCCCCTCGAAAGCGTCTACGAGCAGCAGGCATCCGTCGGCCATATTCAACACGCGCTCCACTTCGCCTCCGAAGTCGGCGTGACCCGGAGTGTCGATAATATTGATCTTGGTGCCTTTGTAATTGATCGACACGTTTTTGGAAAGTATCGTTATGCCTCTTTCCCTTTCAAGATCGTTATTGTCGAGAATGAGTTCGCCGGTGTTCTGGTTTTCCCTGAAGAGATTTCCGGCAAGGAGCATTTTATCGACCAGCGTGGTCTTACCATGATCGACATGGGCGATGATTGCGATGTTGCGTATATCCTGCATATTTTGCTGCTTTTGGCTCCGCAAGTGGAGGCCTTGGTTTCAAACTGCAAAATTAACACTTTTCCGCGACACGCCCAACACATTCACTGAAAAAAATCTGCTGATCATTTGGAGAGAATGATCCAAATGGCTATCTTTGCACTCCACATATATTCTTCATCCACTCAGCGCCAACATGAAAAAATTAAATTCCCTGCTGTTTGCGATGGGCCTTGCCGGAGTTTCAGCCCCGTCGTCGGCCCAAACTTCCTATATGGCTGCCGACGGAGTGGCCGTGTTTTATCCCTCGGGCTACGATTCGGCCCAGCATTCACCTTCGCCCATCTTCACGGCCGACCTCTCCCCTGCCGGCGAGGTTGCTGAAGACTGGAAGATACGTCCGCACTTCTCGAATGAGAACGGAAAAGCCTCGGCCACCCTTTACCCGGACTGCGAGGTGGATTTCTACGGCTCGGGTGAAGTGACAGGCCCGCTTCGCCGAAACGGGAGAAAGATCGATTTCTGGAATTTCGACAATCTGGAATATGAGCGCGACAACGGCTCACACCTCTATCAGAGCCATCCCTGGGTGATGGGAGTGCGACCCGACGGATCAGCCTTCGGAATTATCGCCGACAACACTTGGAAGTCATCTCTCGATCTCACCGGCGACATAGTCCGCTTCGAGAGCGAGGGTCCGGCCTTCAGGATAATCGTGATTGAGAAAGAGAATCCGCAGGCGCTTATGGGCACGCTTGCCGACCTGACGGGGCATATAGAATTGCCGCCCCTCTGGGCTCTCGGCTATCAGCAGAGCCGCTGGAGCTACAGTCCGGCCTCGCGTGTGAAAGAGATAGCAGACTCCCTGCGCCTACACAGGATTCCTTCCGATGTGATTTGGATGGATATCGACTACATGGACAACTTCAAGATCTTCACCTTCGACGAAGAGCGCTTTCCTGATCCTTCCGAACTGAACGATTATCTTCACGACCGGGGATTCAAGGCTGTCTATATGATAGATCCCGGCGTAAAAGTGGAGAAAGGCTACTTCGTAGACGACGAGGGTTCAGCCGCCGACTACTGGGTAAAAGACAAGGACGGGAAAGCATACGAGGGCAATGTATGGCCGGGATTATGCCACTTCCCCGACTTCACACGCCCCGATGTGTGCGAATGGTGGAGCGGTCTGTATTCAGGCTTCATGGCGCATGGGATTGACGGTGTCTGGAACGATATGAACGAGCCGGCAATCTTCGACGTGCCGACGGCCACCATGCCGGAAACCAACCTTCATGCCGGAGGAGGATGCTACCTGCCGGGAAGCCATCTGCGCTATCACAACATATACGGATTCAATATGGTGAAGGCAAGCCGCGAAGGCCTGTTGAGGGCCAATCCTGACAAGAGACCTTTCATCCTGACGCGCTCCAACTTCCTCGGGGGCCATCGTTATGCAGCCACATGGACCGGAGACAACGGATCTTCGCGCGAACTGATGGAGATGAGCATTCCGATGACTCTCACCCTCGGACTCTCAGGGCAACCTTTCAACGGCCCGGACATAGGAGGCTTCAACCGCGATGCCACTCCGGAACTGCTTGCAGACTGGACTGCAATCGGGGTATATTTCCCATTTGTGAGAAATCATGCCATCAAGCAGTGCGTGTCGCAGGAGCCCTGGGCTTTTGGCGATGAGACGCTCGATATATGCCGCACCGCCATCAACCGTCGCTATCGGCTGCTGCCCTACATCTATACTCTCTTCAAGGAATCTGCGGACAACGGAATGCCCGTGATGCGTCCGCTTTTCTTCGCAGACGTGCGCGACCTCTCGCTCCGCAGCGAGCAGCAGGCTTTCCTGCTGGGGGGCGACCTGATGGTGATTCCGCGGAAAGCGGTAGCCACAGCCCGTCCGAAAGGCGACTGGCGCCCCCTTACCCTCGAGAATGAAGATGACGGCCATCAGGCTTTGCTATATCAGCGTCCGGGATCGATCATTCCTCTTGCAGAACTCTTCCAGAACACGGATGAGTATAATACCGACACACTCACACTTCTTGTGAATCCTGACGAAAACGGCCGCGCCTGCGGGGTGATCTACGAGGATGCAGGCGACGGATTCGGATATAAGACAGGGGAATATGCTGAATACAAGGCTGAAGCCCTGCTCGACGGCGATTTGCTGAACGTGACGCTGACACGCACAGGCGGCGACATGAAGGCTTCGGGAAAACGCCTGCGGGCAGGATTTGTGGATAATGGCCGCATCATATATTCGCCTCTCACAGACTCTGATATGGTCAGCATGAGAGTGAAGTGACCGGTTCCGGGCCTCACTTCATCTCTCTAATGCCGGCATATCATAAATAACGGAGCCGGCCACTGCTTAACACCCTGCGATGATATCAGAGTATGGGGGCAAAGAGACGCACGAGCGGTTCAATAATCTTCTGCAGGCGAGGTCTGGCACGCCAAGACGACAGGGATACCTTGCGGCACGATTCGATGTCGAGGAAGAAAATATCGCGCATACGGCGGTTGACGTCTTCCGAATAAATCAGGACATTGCCTTCGAAATTATTCTCAAAACTGCGGAAATCGAAATTGACAGACCCTGTGGAGACGAAATTGTCGTCTACTATCATGGTCTTGGCATGGAGCATACCCGGAAGATAGAAATAAAATTTCACACCGGCCTTTATGCAGTCTGAGATATAGGAGGCGCTACCGTAGCCGAGAAGAAGGGAATCGGTATGCTCCGGAATCATGATCCTCACGTCCACACCTGAGAGTGCCGCTGCCTGGAGCGACTTGAGCAGGGAGTCTGTTGGGAGAAAATAGGGAGTCTGGATATAGACCCGCTTGCGCGCCGACGTGATGGCGCGCTGAAAACACAGCACGAGGTTGCTCCACGTGTCGGCCGGCCCGGAAGTGACGAGCTGCATGGCCACATCGCCCGGAGCATCGTCAGCACCCGGCTCAATGGCCTCTATCTCTGATTCAGGGCGAAGAAAATGCCAGTCCACCTCAAAACTATATAGCATCGACTTGATAACCGGGCCCTCAAGACGCAGATGGGTGTCGCGCCAGCAACGTCCGTCGGCCGAACGCTCCACATACCGGTCGGCCACGTTCATGCCTCCGATGTAACCTATGCGGCCGTCGATGACTGCAATTTTACGGTGATTGCGCCAGTTGATGCGGTTGGCCAGTTTTCTGAAAGTTACCCTGAAAAAAGGATGAGCGTCAATGCCGAGTGCCCGCATTTTTCTGAAAAACGCATTGGATGTGGAGAAAGATCCTACATGATCGTAGAGCACGCGCACCCTCACGCCCTCGCTCACCTTGCGGGCCAGAAGGCTCAGCAACTCATTGCCGAGCTTGTCGTCGGAATAAATGTAATATTGAATATAGACATATTCCTTCGCGTTCTCTATATCTTTCATCAGGCTCTCAAACTTCCTGATTCCGTCGGTGAATATTTCCACACTATTGTTAAAGTCGAGCGGCGCATGACAGAGATTATTGGCAAGTTTCACCATCTGGCGCTGCTCGGCATCCAGACCGCTATGGTCAAGATCGCAGCGTTGAGGCCGTGATTTCTGGAGAAGGCGCCGCCTGGTCTTGCGCGAGACCATAGCGATCCCCTTCAGGCCGCGCCCAAAGAAGAGATAGAATATCACGCCTATTATCGGGAGGAAGAGCAGTGCGAGTGTCCATGACACGGCCCGGATGGGATTCTTGTTTTCCGACACCACAACTACCACACACGAGATAATGACCAGGAAATATACGACTATAAGAATAAGCGAAACCCAGAAATTCATAATTCAAACATGCTGCTCATAGTGTTAGTGAAACTGAGATGCTGCGGCATCACGGCTTCGATATGACAACACCGACCGGTTTCGGGGCAGGAAAGCCCTCGAAGCCGGTCGGATTATCCGGAGTCGGCCCGAGCCGACGATGTATCGGAAATTATTCAGCTGCAGGAGTTTCGGCAGCAGGAGCCTCAGCAGCGGGTGCTTCAGCCTGAGCTGCGGGAGCCTCGGCGGCAGGAGCCTCAGCCTTCTTGCCTCCTCGGCGGCTGCGGCGGGTCTTGGCCTTGGGAGCCTTCTCTGCGAGCATGTTCTCGTTGAAGTCAACGAGTTCGATCATAGCCATCTCGGCATTGTCGCCAAGACGGTGGCCTGTCTTGAGGATACGGGTGTAACCTCCGGGGCGATCAGCCACTTTTTCGGCAACCACGCCGAAAAGTTCCTTGATGGCCTCCTTATTCTGCAGATAGCTGAAGACGAGACGACGTGAGTTCATATCGTCTTTCTTGCTGCGAGTGATAAGAGGCTCGGCATAGACGCGGAGCGCTTTAGCCTTTGCCAGAGTCGTGAAGATTCTCTTGTGCATGATAAGAGAAATCGCGAGGTTGGAAAGGAGGGCCTCGCGGTGTCCTTTCTTACGGCTCAGGTGGTTGAATTTCTTATTATGTCTCATCGTAGTGTTTATTCTTTATCTAATTTATACTTTGAAATATCCATGCCGAACGAGAGGTTGTTGTTCGCGAGGAGGTCGTCAAGTTCGGTGAGAGATTTCTTACCGAAATTGCGGAACTTGAGCAGGTCGTTTTTCTGGAACTGTACAAGTTCTCCGAGAGTTTCAACTTCAGCGCTCTTCAAGCAGTTGAGAGCACGGACGCTAAGATCCATATCGACGAGCTTGCTCTTGAGCAACTGTCGCATTTTAAGGACTTCCTCATCAAATTCTTCGGGAGTCTCGTCGGCGGGAGTCTCAAGAGAGATTTTCTCGTCGGAGAAGAGCATGAAGTGGTGGATGAGGATTTTAGCGGCCTCTTTAAGAGCATCTTTCGGAAGGATGGAGCCATCGGTGGTCACTTCGAGTATGAGTTTCTCATAGTCGGTTTTCTGCTCAACGCGGAAATTCTCGACAGCATATTTCACGTTTTTGATAGGCGTGTAGATGGAGTCGACGGCTATGACAGCGGGATCAGCGCCATTAGCGCGAAGCATTTCGCGGTTTTCATCGGCGGGAACCCAACCGCGTCCTTTATTGATGGTGAATTCCATATTGAAGGAAGCGCCTGGGGCGATGTGGCAGATCACCAAGTCGGGGTTGAGTACCTCAAAACCCGAAAGAGCTTTACCCAAGTCTCCTGCTTTCAATACATCAGTACCCGAGACAAGCAGCTTACCGGTCTCCTCGTCGTGGTCTTCAGTGACTTGCTTAAAGCGCACCTGCTTGAGATTGAGGATGATGTTGGTGACATCCTCCTTCACTCCGGGGATAGAATCCAACTCATGAGCCACTCCATCGATACGGATGGAGCAGATGGCAAAGCCTCCGAGCGATGAAAGGAGAATTCTGCGGAGTGCATTACCTATAGTCTGGCCATACCCGGGCTCAAGCGGACGGAATTCGAATTTTCCGAATTTTGAATCCGCTTCAAGCATCAAGACCTTGTCGGGTTTTTGAAATGCTAATATTGACATGGGTTACAATAGTTTATTATTTAGAATAGAGCTCGACGATCAGCTGCTCCTTAATGTTCTCGGGG
>CAYPGW010000018.1:0-57992 GCA_964410515.1 uncultured Sangeribacter sp.
CTACAGCCACTGCGAGTTCGTGCTCGAAAGTGTGGCCAGCGAGAGTAGCGTGGTTCACCTCGATGTTCACCTTGAAATCCTTCTCCAGGCCATGAGCCTTCAGGAAGCCGATTACTGTCTCGGTGTCTACATCATACTGGTGCTTGCTGGGCTCCATGGGCTTCGGCTCGATAAGGAATGTGCCGGTGAAGCCTTTTGAGCGGGCATAGTCGCGTGCCATTGTGAGCATGGTGGCGAGGTGCTCTTTCTCACGCTTCTGATCGGTGTTGAGAAGGCTCATGTATCCTTCACGTCCGCCCCAGAATACGTAGTTCTGGCCTCCGAGCTCGATAGTGGCGTCGATAGCGTTCTTGATCTGAACGGCAGCACGGGCTACAACGTCGAAGTCGGGGTTGGTGGCTGCACCGTTCATATAGCGGCCGTTGCCGAATACGTTGGCGGTGCCCCAGAGGTTCTTGATGTTGGTGCCTTTCATCTTCTCTTTGATGTAGGCAACTGTAGCCTTGAGATTAGCCTCGTATTCCTCTACGCTGTTTCCTTCCTCTACGAGGTCTACATCGTGGAAGCAGAAGTATTCGATACCGAGTTTCTCCATGATCTCGAAGCCGGCGTCTACTTTATTTTTAGCACGTTCCACTGCGTCAGCGCCTGTGTTCCAAGGGAACTTCTTTGTGCCGCCACCAAACTGGTCGCCGCCTTCCGCACACAATGTGTGCCACCATGCCATAGCGAATTTGAGCCATTCTTTCATGGGTTTGCCGAGAATCACCTTCTCTGCGTCATAGTAGCGGTAGGCGAGGGGATTGTAGCTGCTCGTACCCTCAAATTTGATTTTCCCAATACCGGGAAAATATTCTTTCTGTGCCATTTTTCTTGTTGTTTGTTTATTATTGTTTAGGTTATATGTCCTTACATCAGGAATTCTTATTCAGTCGCGATTTCCAGAGCTCGTAAGCTTCGAGATAGGGCTTGCGGTCGGCCGGAGGCGTGATCTCCTTAATCTTCTTCAGAGTGGCGAAAGCCTCGTTGTGATCTTTGTAGATTCCGGCTCCGATTCCTGCTCCTTTTGCTGCTCCTACACTGCCGTCGGTTTCATACAGCTTGATGGTGGCTCCGCTCACTGCGGCAAGTGTATCGCGGAAAAGCGGACTCAGGAACATGTTGGCATTGCCTGCATGGATCGTGTCTACTTTCAGACCCATGGCTTCGGTTATCTCAATGCCGTACATGAACGAGAATACGATGCCTTCCTGAGCGGCGCGCATCAGGTGAGCCTTATTGTGGATGTTGAAGTTGAGGCCATGTATTGAGCATCCGGGATTCTCATTCTGAAGTATGCGTTCCGCTCCGTTGCCGAAAGGTATGATGCTGACGCCCTCGGCGCCAACCGGAACACTTTCAGCAAGCTTGTTCATGTCATCATAACTCATTCCTGCCTCGGCTATGTTGCGCTTGATCCAGCTGTTGAGGATGCCTGTGCCGTTGATGCAGGTGAGCACTCCAACACGGGGCTCTTCAGCGGTATGGTTCACGTGGGCGAAGCAGTTCACCCTCGACTTGGGGTCGCAGTCTGTCTTGCCGTTCACGGCGTATACCACTCCCGATGTGCCGGCGGTGGCGGCGATCTCACCGGGATTGAATACGTTCAGGCTGACGGCATTGTTAGGCTGGTCGCCCGCGCGGTAAGTCACCGGAGTTCCCTCGGCAAGACCGAGTTCTTTCGCTGCCTCAGGCAGCAGGTGGCCCTGCACGCTGAATGTGGGTTTTACTTCGGGAAGTATCGACATGTCGAAGCCGAAATAATCCATCAGGAACTTTGCCGGAGCATTCTCCTTGAAATCCCAGAGCACATAGTTTGAGAGCCCTTCCGGAGTGGTGCATATTTCGCCGGTCATCTTCATGGCGATGTAGTCTGCCGGAAGCATGACCTTATATATCTTTTCAAATATTTCAGGCTCGTTTTCCTCCACCCATGCAAGTTTAGCTGCTGTGAAGTTGCCGGGTGAGTTGAGAAGATGCTCGAGACATTTCTCCTCGCCAAGGTCGTGGAAGGCCTTGTCGCCATATTTCACGGCACGCGAATCACACCATATAATGGCGTCGCGGAGCAGTTTGCGATCTTTGTCTACGCAGACAAGTCCGTGCATCTGGAATGAGAATCCGATGGCCTTTATGTCTTCAGGGTTTACTTTTGAGATTTCAAGCACACTCTTGGTGACTTCCTTGAGATATTCCCACCAGTTTTCGGGATTTTGCTCAGCCCATCCTTGACGTACGGCTTTGATAGGTGCTTCAGATTTCGGGAAGAAATCAGTAGCTACGCATTTGCCGCTTTTGGCGTCAACGATACTTGCCTTTACAGAGGAAGTACCTATGTCGTAACCTAATAAGTACATTTGATATCGTGTTTATGGTATATATATTATGGTTTTGTCTTTGGTTAATGGCTTGATAGCAACTTTGAGTTACAAAGTTAGTAAAAAGATTGAGATAATAAAAACTTTTTGCAAAAAAAATTAATTCTCGCTTGCGTAAATTTATGTTTACGTTTTAAGTCTATTGGTATATAGGGTCAGGCCTATATTTTATTTAAAACAAGAGTGGGCGGAAGATTGTTATAATTTTTATGGCACAAGAACAATTTAATATCAAGCAGCACGAGTCTGTGAATGTCAGAAAGCCACGTAAATATTTTGTGGTGTTTCATAATGATGACTTCACTACGATGGATTTTGTAGTGCAAATTTTGAAAGAAGTTTTCTTCAAGTCAGAAATTGATGCCTTCACAATAATGATGGATGTCCATAATAGTGGAAAAGGTGTAGTTGGCACATATAGCTATGACATGGCACATACTAAAAAGGAGAAAGCCACCGCAATGGCCCGTGAAGAAGGATTTCCATTAAAGATCACAATTCAACCGGCATGATATGTCAGAACAACATGAATATAATACATCAATAGATGTAACAAATTGGCTTACAGAGACGCAGATACTCGCATATTCTTTCAGGCATGAATATATTATGCCTGAACATGCACTTAAAATATTGCTCCGTAGGCAACAAATTAAAGATATACTCCTTGAATATGGGGCGGATCTTGAGGAGATAGAAAAGGAGCTTAATGAATTTCTGGAATCGATGGAGAAGGTTCCGGAAGATATAGTATATTCTCTAAGCTACTCGTCGCAATTCTGCATGATGATGGATATGGTGATGTTTCAGCTCGCATCATCAGGCGCAAATGTGATAGAAGTGCCTCATATCGTGAATCAGATGCTGCAACTTGAAGACTCCATGGCTGCCTATCTTCTGAATAAAGCCATCGGCGGGGATGTTGGTTCTTTCATGAGCGATATAATTAACTACGACGATGAGCATATAGTGAAAGACATGCCTGAACACGAGTCAGATACTGAGAACAAAAGTGAGAGCAAGCGCAAATCAGATTGGAGAAGTTATGTGACCTGCATCAATGAATATCTTGAAGATCGCAACCCTCTCGTCGGAAGAGAATCTGAACTTGACCGCACTGTTCAGGTGCTTTGCCGAAAGGATAAGAATAATCCGCTTCACATTGGAGAACCGGGTGTGGGAAAGACTGCGCTTGTGTATGGTCTTGCCCGATTGATTGAAGAAGGAAAAGTTCCGGAACGCCTCAAGGGAGCGAAAATCTATAGCATAGAACTCGGTTCTCTGCTCGCTGGCACGCAATTCAGAGGTGATTTCGAAAAACGCCTCAAGACAATAATGGAAGGAGTCTCAAAAGAAAAGAATGCAATTCTTTATATAGATGAGATTCATAACCTTGTAGGTGCCGGATCCACCGGAGAGGGCTCGATGGATGCCTCCAATATGCTCAAGCCATATCTTGAGAGCGGAGAAATCAGGTTTATTGGATCCACCACATACGATGAATACAAACGATATTTTGCCAAGAGCAAAGGTCTCGTCAGGCGTTTTAGCAGGATTGACATTCTTGAGCCCTCGGAAGAAGAGTCAATAGAGATTCTCAATCAGCTTAAAGGCAGATATGAGCAACATCATGGAGTGAAATATCTTCCGGAAGCAATCGAGTATGCCGTAAAAGGAAGTGTCAGACATATTTCAGATCGTTTTCTTCCTGATAAGGCAATTGATCTTATTGATGAAGCAGGCGCTTATCGGCAGACTCATCCCGGCGAGGGAGGAGAAGGCAATATTGTTGACAAAAAACTCGTAGCGGAGATACTTTCTAAAGTATGCAAAGTCGAAGCTATTGTGATCAACAAAGAATCGGTAGATTTGCTTGAGACACTTGAAAAGCGTATATCCGGCAGGATTTATGGTCAGGAAGAGGCTGTAAGGTGTGTAGTGGAAGCTGTCCAGATGTCGAAAGCGGGACTCTCTGATGAAGACAAGCCACTCGCCTCGCTTCTTTTTGTGGGGCCTACAGGCACCGGAAAGACAGAGCTTGCCAAGACGCTTGCTGATGAATTGGGAATAGGTTTCTTACGATTTGACATGAGCGAATATTCGGAGAAGCATGCTGTGGCTAAACTGATAGGCTCGCCGGCAGGATACGTAGGATATGAGGATGGCGGTGTCCTTACTGATGCAATACGCAAGACACCTGACTGTGTGTTGCTCCTCGATGAAATTGAAAAAGCGCATTCCGACATCTACAATGTTCTTCTTCAAGTGATGGATTACGGTCGGCTTACGGACAATAAAGGAAATCAAGCTGATTTCCGCAATGTCGTGCTTATAATGACCTCAAATGCCGGAGCAAGCTTTGCTGAGCAAGCGAAAGTGGGCTTTGCAAGCAGTGTGACTTCAGGAAGCGCTATGATGAAGCAGGTTAAGAGAACATTCCAGCCTGAATTTATCAATCGGCTTTCTGCCATAGTCGTATTTAATGAACTCGACCGCGAGATGGCTTCCAGGATTTTGGATAAGAAACTGGGTGAACTTGAAAGGAAACTAAAGGCTAAGAATGTGGCATTGCAACTGAGCGAAGAAGCCCGCAACTTGCTACTAAAAGAAGGCTTCTCACAAAAATACGGTGCAAGGGAGATAGATAGGATAATAGCCCGCAAACTCAAACCGATATTAATGAAAGCCATTCTTTTCGGCGAGCTGAAGGGTGGTGGCAATGCTGAGATAATCGTATGCGATTCAGAACTAAAAATTAAAGGTCAAGATGGTATATAGGATATCTGATTCGATTGAGTTTCCCGATCCGCGAGAGGGTGAAGATGATGGACTTTTTGCAGCAGGTGGGGATTTAAGTCCGGAAAGACTGATGCTTGCCTACAGTATGGGTGCGTTTCCGTGGTATGCATTCCAGTATAGCGACGAGCCATTCTGGTATTGCCCGATGAAGAGATTTGTTATCTTCCCGAAAGAAATTCATATTTCACATTCGATGCGAAATCTTATGAACAAAAGTCTCTATACCGTGACTTTCAATAAGGCGTTCGAACGGGTGATTGAAGGATGCGCTGCCAAAAGAATTGACTTGGAGGGAGCCTGGCTCGGTGAGGATATTATAAAAGCATATACAGAGCTTCATAAACTTGGCTTTGCCATGAGTGTGGAGGTCTGGAGAGGTGAGGAATTGGCCGGAGGTCTCTATGGAGTAACTATAGGTTCAGCTTTTTGTGGGGAGAGTATGTTTTCCTTAGAGCCGGGTACGAGCAAGCTTGCTCTGATTCATCTTGCAAGGAAGATGGCTGAAAATGGTGGCATGATGATCGACTGCCAATTCGAGACTCCACATCTTAAATCAATGGGTGGACGAATAATATCTTATCAAGATTATCTCGATATACTCAGAACTCCTATTTGGAAGAAAGGTTTATAATGTTCAAGCGGCAATGAAACAATCGTCTGACTTCAATCTGAAAGGTCATCTGGCTATGCTGGGGGCCAACGTATGCTGGGGATTAATGTCGCCGGTGGCGAAACTCGTGTTCGCGTCAGGAGTGATACTTCCTGTCATTATGGTTGATTTCAGGATTGCGGGAGCAACCCTGCTTTTTTGGATCACTTCGCTTTTTACTCCTGCCGAGCATGTGCCTTGGCGTGATAAACTTCGGCTTTTCGGAGCCGGAATGATCGGTATTCTTTTCAATCAGGGTTGCTTCATCATCGGCGTCAGCTACACTTCGCCCGGCGAAGCATCTCTTGTCACGACAACCATGCCGATGTGGGTTATGCTCCTTGCATGGCTGTTTCTGAAAGAACCTATCACGCTGAAGAAGGCGGGCGGTATTGCTCTCGGGGCAGCGGGAGCCCTTATTCTGGTGCTGGGAGGAAGCGGAGCAATGTCGGGTGGCGATAATCCGGCACTGGGTGATTTCATAGTGTTGATGGCCCAGCTCTCTTACGCTCTTTACCTTACACTCTACCGAAATTTCATCAGGAAATATTCTCTCGTGACCCTTATGAAATGGATGTTTCTGTCGGCTACTGTTGTCGGGTTGCCGGCTACTGCAGGGTATTTGCGTTCCACCGACTGGCATGCGATCTCTTCGTTTGAATGGGTCGGAATAGCCTACGTTGTGATATGCGCCACCTATCTGGCATATATCTGCATAATGATAGGGCAGAAGAATCTGCGCCCCACATTAGTGGGAATGTATAATTATGTCCAGCCCATCGTGGCCATGATAACCGGCATTTTCCTGGGGCTTGACAGTTTCAACATCCCTAAGGCAATAGCCGTGATATTGATCTTCACGGGTGTCTATCTCGTCACAATCTCAAAAGCGGCAGCGGATGATAAGTCGTAGCGACGATACGTATTGGATTTAATAATGATAATATAAAAATTCCGAATAAATGGATATGAAGAAAGTGGCAATATTGTCAGCAATCATGCTAAATCAAGTCTTTTGTATGGCTCAGGTGAATTGGAACGCGAATCCGGCGGGTGCGGTGTTTGCCCGTCAGGGAGGAGAAACACCGGAAGGAACTTACCGGTTTACGAGCGGAGGTTATGAAGTCTTCACTGTTTCAAGCGGAGACAAGGCATTTCAACCCGCATCATTATACTATGGCGAGAACGATTCCGACAAAGATAAGATAGATGCCATGTCGCCTGATGGGAAAGTGCCGACCGGTATGAATTGTTTTGTGGTCAGGACTCCCGAAGGTTTTGTGATGTTTGACACCGGTCTCCCTTCGGCTAATGGGGGAAAGACACTGGAGAGACTGGGCTCACTGGATATACCGGCGAACTCCATAAACGCAATATTTTTGACGCATGCTCATTTTGATCATATCGGAGGATTGATCAATGAAAGCGGGCTTGCAGAGTTTCCTGAAGCCACAGTGTATGTTTCGGCTGAAGAATATGACTATATGTGCAGTTCCATGGCTGAAATGACGCAGCGGATAAAGACTGCCTACGATGGCAGATTGGTCATATTCAGTCAGGGAGGAATATTACCATATAATGTAATGCCGATTTCTGCTCCGGGTCATACGCCCGGCCACACTGCATATCAGATGGGTAACTTACTGTTTGTCGGCGACCTGATGCACGGTATCAGCCTGCAGCTGACAGATCCGTCGATCTGCGCCGCATACGATTCCGACCGTCGGCAATCTATTGAAACCCGCATTCGCATACTTAATTATGCTGTGGAGAATTCCCTGACAGTTCTCTGTGCGCACGCTCCGCTCAACGGTGTAGTGTTTTGATTCATCGCTGCTGTAGCCATAGGTATGATTATTTTGTCACGGATAAGGTAAATATATGAAACTGATACAACTTGCCGCTTTTATTATCGCCGCATCAAGTGTTTCGGATGCCACGGCTGCCGGTTTCAGCGAGAATTTCTGCGACAGCACTCTCCGTCTTGACTGCATTCTTGGTGGAGGCCCGTCGGGCGTTCATATTATGCTCGATTCTCAGTCGAAACAGAAGGGATGGGCAGGACGAAGAACCCGGCTAAATGAAGTGCCGGTGGAAGGCAACGGAACCGTAATGGTCACTGATCCACTCACGGGAGATACGCTTTACCGTAACACTTTCTCCACTTTATTTCAGGAATGGATATGCACTCCCGAAGCCGGAATGAAGGAGATGGCGTTTGAGAACTCATTTCTTGTGCCGCTCCCTAAGAAAGAGGCGGATATTTCAATAAGTCTCAGGAGCAACCGCCACGAAGAAATAGGGCATTTCACCCATCGCTATCGCCCTGACGATGAACTCGTGGCGTCGCGTGGCCTACATCCCACACCTTTCGAATATCTGCATAGGGGAGGTGATCCTGCCCGGGCCATCGACATCGCCATCCTCGCGGAGGGCTATCGTGCCTGTGAGATGGATACATTCATGGTCAGGGCAGCGCGCATTGCTGAAGAAATTCTGAGTTATGAGCCTTTTGTTTCTTTCAGGGATAGATTCAATATTGTGGCTGTGAAAACGCCTTCAGAAGAGAGCGGAGTGAGTGTGCCTTTGAAGGATCAGTGGAAAGATACCGCATTCGAATCTCATTTCAGCACTTTCTACTCCTCGCGCTACCTTACCACTCCACGCGTATGGCGCATGCATCAGTCGCTTGAGGGAATACCTTACGAACATGTGCTCGTGCTTGTCAATACACCTGAATATGGGGGAGGGGGAATCTATAACAGTTATCAGATTGCCACTGCCGATCATGCCCTGACACTTCCGGTTGCAGTGCATGAGTTTGGCCACAGTTTCGCCGGGCTTGCCGATGAATATTTCTATTCCGATGAGGAAGACGACACTTATCCGCTCGATATCGAGCCCTGGGAGCGGAATATAACCACTCTCGTAGATTTCAACTCAAAATGGAAGGAACTATTGACAGAGGGAGTGAACATACCGACTCCCGCATCTGATGAGGCCGCCACACGTGAGCAGTGGATGAGAAGGAATATGGATAAGACGGCCGGTGAAGATGTGGTTGTCGGCGTGTTTGAGGGAGGAGGCTATAAGTCAAAAGGAGTCTATCGTCCGGCCGAGACATGCCGCATGCGCGATAATCACAATCCCTCTTTCTGCCCGGTTTGTGAAGATGCTATAAGGAAGATGATTGAGTTTTATACCGGTGACTGTTCCGGTGATTAAAACTTATAGGTCAGCATCAGATGCGCTCCGAGTTGCTTGCTGTTCCACTTCGGGTGTCGTATGTCAATGTAGCTTTGATTTTCGTGAAGAACCCTGAGATACATGTCTTTATACTTGGTGTTCCTCACGTATAGGTCTGTTCCGCCGGAAATATAGAGATTTTTTATCAGCCGATAGTTTATTTCAGCCCCAAAATGATTGAAAGTAGTGACACCATCGTCGCCGCCTTCAATCTCTATATCTGTGCCGTCGGGCCTGAACATCCATGTAGACTCTGCATCGAAATTGTTTTTTGTGAATATATTATAAAACTGATTTGATATCTTCACCGACAGTTTGTCTGAAGCGAGAGCCCAGTTTAATCCGGCCTTCACCGAGTAGCCGGCTCCCCAGCTGTAGTTTCTGTGATAGTCGCGGTAGAAATCGGTACAGACCCCGGCTAACGCCACAAGATTAAGATGTGCATATCCGTCGACCGACATTTTCCCGTTAGGAATGAACCTCGCCATGATTCCGCCGCCTACCGATGCCGGAGTGCCGAGTTTGTAGGGGAGGATTTCAGGAATTATCTCGTCTTTTCTCACTGTGCGGATAGTGTCTGAGTCGAAATAGTCGAAATGCTGATACAGTCCGGCGTTGAGGTTCAGATTCTGCTCGTCGATCAATTCCTTGCTGAGAAGACGTCCCATTATCTCTATCCTGCTGATGAGGGGCTGCGTTTTCATGGCCTGGATTTCCAGCAGGAAAGAGAAGTAGTCGTAAGGTATCTTAGTGGTTTCCTCAAACCGGTCGCCATATTCTATATTGATCTGAGCGGCTGCGCCGATTCTTGTTCCTTCATTTTCGACCATAGAGAGCAGTCTGGGGCCTAACGACACCTCCACGCTTATCGGAGGCAGTCCGAAGCGCCGTCCGGTAGTGGATCTTTGCTTCCATGCGCGTCCACTTACGATACGGTTTATTCCCCTCATTGGGTCAATAACGAATGCCGCGATTTCCCGGCCAACTCTTTCCATTCCAGAAGATCTGTCGTCGAGCACGAGGTCTGAAGTGCGGTAGAACACTTCGCCGAGTGCCGCGCCACCAATCGGCGTGGCTATGATATCGTTGGTGGAAGGATACTCGCATTCCATAAACATCTCCCACATGGCGCTTCCGCCGATAGCAAACAGTTCAGACTGCCAGAAATTATATCCGTTGGAGCGTCCGGCATTGTAGAACATCGAGCCATTGTAGGGATGGGCAAACATGTTGGAACTTAGATGGTCGTCGTCCCATTCGAATCCGTGACGGAAATTGTTTTTAATTGTCTCCCACGATATGTAGGCATAATGTCCGTGAAGCGCATATCTGTCAAATGCCCAGAGCCCGAGATTGAGGCCTACCACTTCAGCAGCTCCCCTCAGGAAGTGTTTGCTTTCATGATAAGTTATGTCGGCGCTGTCGGGCACCACCGGAGTGGATACGATATGGCGGTATGGCACACGGTGCTTGTAACTGCCTCGCTGCCATTTGTGGCCGTAAGCGTGTCGTTTCACTGCGGTCTTGAGCGAGTCGATATATCTGTCGTAGTTCTCCTGTGCGCTCGTGTTGAAAGAAACGAGAGCCATCAGGATAATTCCTGCGGTAAGAACGATTCTGCGATATCCGGTCATATACAGAAGGGTTAATTAGTTTATTTCACGGCAAAATTAGTGAAAAGATATAAAAAATGCAACCCCGGACTGCAAAATCCGGGGTTGCATTGTGATTCCGCTTGGAAACGAAATAATAAATTATCTCACTACTTTTGTGAATTCGGGAGTCTCGTTTTCAGGTGCAATGACATAAATAAGGGCATTGGTCTCCTCTCCGTCGGGTGTGGTGGACTTAACGCCGAATTCATATTCCATACCCTCGGGAGTTATTCTGCTTGCCACGCTCACGGGAGTGCCGAGCGGAAACTGATAGTTGTCGCAAGCCGCGTGAAATATGGTTGCCTCGGCATCTGACACGGCAGCGTGGTCTGAGAAGGCCGGGAGGGTCTCAACCTCTGTTTCACTGCTCACGTAATCTTCTTCAGCGAGGAAACGTGATATTTCCGCGGGTGCTTTTGAAATGCGTGCGTTCCTGACGCCGTATCCCTGCTTTACATCAGCGCCGGGCAACGCCACCGCGACATCGACAGTTGCTTTCTCAATACCTCCGCTGCCGAAAGTGGCAAAAGTCACCACCTCTTTTCCGTCAAGATTATTGTCTTCAAGAAATGAGGCAATCGGCAGGGCGTAAGTGCCTCCCCAAATAGGAAAGCCGAGGAATATACTGTCATATTCATCAAGATTCACAGCAAGAGGTTTTAGCTCAACCTTAACGCTGTCTTTTTTCTCTTCCATCCATCGGGCGATAGTAGACGGATAATCACCGTCATACGGGTTCACCGCTTCGATAGCCGCGATATCACAGTTGAGTTGGGATGCGAGTTCTTCGGCAACGGTTTTAGTGGCGCCCGACTGTGAATAATATATCACGATTGTCTTGCCTCCTTCATCGGCGACAGTCTCAGTTTTTGCTGTCTTGCACGACGCCAATCCGGCCATTGTCAGCAGCGACACGATCAGAGCCATCAATTTTCTCATCTTCATAGCGATTATTTTTTATTCTTGATTCTTAACGTGGTGAATGAGTAGGGGAGCACTTCAAGGCTGCCGTCAATCTCTATCTCAGACACTGCGGGAGTGACATCCCTGTCGCGTGGCTGCCCTGAAATCACAGTGAGTTCGGCCTCTCCGGCCGGATAGCCCTGAAGGTTGGCCGATATGCTCACCGGAAGCATGTTGGCTATTTTCAGAATCATGTCTCCACTCCGGCTGTCAACTACAGTAGACACTCCCACTCGGTTCAGGACGTTGTCACCGATTCGTCCCGAATTGTGGCTGTTTTGTCCGGCGGAGCACTCCTTCAGGTCGATCTGGGCCGGAATGTAAGTGTCTCCTGCGTTCACTCCATACATCTTCTGCACGAGATAGTCGGGCGTCAGCTGTATGCTCTCATTGTCGAAATAGATAAGGTCGGGTCGCCACTGTGTGCGGCCTTTCTTTGAGAGGAGCGGGGCATAAGAGGTCATGGTCACCACATCGGCGTTCCTTTCCACATCGGTGAGATAAAGCGCTATGGAGAGGGCGCATTCAAGATTTGACTCCCTTCCGGGATAATGCGAAGCGTACTCTCCGAGATAGACTTTGGGGCCGTTGCGGTCATAGTCATCATAGAAATCACGATGATTCACATACCATCCCGGAGCCACATAGTAGTGTTCGTCTACGATCTCCACATTCTCCTGTCTGGCGAAACGCCATCCTTCCTCATAGTCTGAGCCCTCGAAGAAAGGCCCTACTGTGCCCACGACCACGATTTCGGGATATTTTTCGTTCACTGCATCCCTTATCATCTTGAAGCGCTCTTTGAATGTCTCGCTGATGAGGTCTTCGTTGCCTATTCCGAGATATTTCAGGTTGAAGGGTTCAGGATGACCGGCTTCGGCTCTAACCTTGCCCCATTCCGAGTCGGCCGGGCCGTTGGCATACTCCACAAGATCAAGAATATCCTGAATATAGGCCGGCATCTCTTCCATTGGTATGCCACCCTGCTGGCCGTTGCATGTCAGCACATCGTGGCTTACGTGAGAGTGTCTTGAAGAGTTCTGGCAGGGCACTCCGGCGGCCAGTACGGGAAGCGGCTGCATTCCCAGGTCTTCACAGAATAGGAAATATTCATAGAAGCCCAGACCGCGGGTCTGATGATAGCCCCATATATTCGACATGGGTTTGCGCGCTTCGAGCGGGCCTACGCTTCCCTTCCAGTCATAGATATTGTCGATGCCGTTGCCATGTGTGACACATCCCCCCGGGAAACGCATGAATTTAGGTTTGAGATCGGCGAGGGTCTGAGCCAGATCCTGACGAAGTCCATTTTCCCTTTGATTGAATGTATTGACGGGAAAGAGCGAGACCATACCTAACTGAACTGTCTTCTTTGCAGGCACCTCCAGCTGAAGCACCGCGTCGCGGCATGACTCGCCGGCAGTGATCACACCCTTCAGTTTATTCCACGAAGTGCCGGCCGGAACCGTTACGGAGGTCACTCCGATCTTTTTGCCCGATTTGTCGGTGAGGATCGCTTTCAGAGTAATTTTCTTCTCAGAGCGAGCAAACACATTGAAGACATATTTCTCGCCTTTCTTTACAACTATTCCATCGAAGCCCTCATTCTCAAGCAGACCGGGCTTGTTGCCGGCAGTGAGTATGGCATAGTGGGGATTATTTGCGTGAATAGGATCTGCAGTGGCGATTTCCACATTGAGGCCGTCAAGGGGCTTCCAGCCGGTGAGTGCATCCCATTCCGCTCTGTCCAGCCGGTTGAATTCAAAGTCGCGGTTGCGCACCAGTTCGGCATAGAGACCTCCGTCCGCACCATAGTTGATATCCTCGAAGAATATGCCGATGAGTTCATCGCTTATTTTCTTGGAGTTTTCTGGGTCAAGGGTCACTGTAGCACAGAGTGGTTGCAGATTTCTGAATCGCCAGGCATCCTGATCCATTCGCTCGTCATTTTTGGTGTTGAGCATATTCCGGTAGTGAATATAGCCGTTCAAGCGGTCGGTGACGTCTGAGTCTACTGTAAGGACGGTTCCTTTCACATCCATTCCGTCTACTTTCTGATCTGTCAGATCAGTAAAAGCGATGCATTCGGGCAGATTCTTGGCATAGTCTGAGTCTGACCGGCGATATTCCTGAGGTTTCCAGTGTTCGAGATCAGGGCTCCATGTGTAGGCCACCACCTCACCCGAGGCATCCGGATTGAATATCACCCAATAGTTGGCATTCTCATCCTGAGCTATCCTGACGTTATGCATCTTCTTTGCGCTTCCCCACGCTCCGAAATCGGAACTCAGGAAAGTCCATCCGTTACCGAGACTTCTCCATTCCTTATCCGATGCCGAGCGGGTGGCGAGTTTCATACCTCCGTTTCCGTCAGGCTGACTGTAGGCCAGCATCTCCACCGGCCTGCCGGCAGCGGCCGGGAATGCTATCGCTGCCATCATCGCGGTGGCAATGCAGATACCGGTCTTTTTCATATTTCCTTTCATGATATCAATTGCTTAGCTATTTATAGGCATATCAATTGCCTTGCAAAATTTTCCTTACGCTGCCATCGCTCATCCTCACGATATTTAAGCCGGGTGTGGGCTGCGATAGTTTTCTGCCGTGAATGTCATAATATTCACAGGCAGAAGCAGACTCAGTAGATAATTGAGATGTGGAATTATACCCATTTTCTCCGTAATATCCTTTGACAATGGCGTCCACGAGATCTTTCTGGTTGAATTCGGGCACGCTCCGGTGGTCGCCATCAGAGAGGCCCATCCAATAGAATGTGGCGATTCCGTGTGATTTGGCCTGCTCCACGAAGTCCTGCGCGAAAGCGAGCATGTCGGCATGACGAAGAGTGTAATCATCTCCGCTGTCCGATCCCCATTCTCCTATTATGACAGGTGCCCCTTTTGAGATGAGATGCGTCTTCACAGCGGCCATCATATCGGCTACACTTTTCTTCGTGCTGTTGAGGCCAGAGGCGAGGTGAGGATAACTGTGCACTTCAAATATAAGATGGTCTTCAACCCGATCTTCCGGAAGTTTCATTTCTTTCAGGGGATCTTTCAGATGATTGCTCCAGGAGCCTTCTCCGCAGCACGCACCGTAGGTGCTGACGATAAGGTTTCTGGTCTCGTTGAAGCCCCCGGTGCTTCTAACTGCATCCACAAAACTCTGTGCGTATGAATTGATGGCGTTATAGGCTGATTTTGCTATATCCGCATTATAATTCCCGGGAGAGCCGAAAGATGCGAAACACCACGAAGTGTATGGATCAAGCATCTCATTATATCCTTCGAAGAGCAGATGTCCGTCATAATCCTTAAATTCTTCCGCTATCTGAGTCCATACGGCCTTGTAGCGCTCGTTCTCCTCGGAAAATTCATTTTCGCCGGCATGCAGCCATGCAGTGTTGGCGCCTCCTGTGTCGTGATGAATGTTGAGGATGCAATACATATCCTGACTGATCACATAGTCAACAATCTCGTGTACGCGATGCATCCAGTCTGAGTCTATCTCCGTACCTATGGGATCTTCTTCAGGGTTCCAGACTAGATCGGCAATCTCCGCTTCCATGTGCGGATACCATGTCACCGGTACTCTTATCGCGTTAAATCCGGCTTCTTTGAAAATCTTGAAGAGTTCCGGTTTTGTCACCGGTTGTCCCCACGCGGTTTCATAGTCAGAAGGAGTGCGTGGGCTCCATTTCTCAATCCACATGTTGCTGAGATCGCCCGAATTGGAGTCGAGAGTATTACCAAGATTCCAGCCAATGCGCATATTAGCCACAGCCTCGTATGCGCTTTCGATGGATTCTGCAGATGCACCACAATTCACCGCCACTAACAGCGAAGTCAATAATATACTTTTACAGTTCATGTTAATCATATTGAAATGGTCATTTGATAAAACCTTTCTCCCTCAATAGTGTCATATAGGTCTCGGATACTGTTTTATTCACATTCTCAGGATAGCGAATGTCGGTGAATACCTGTGCGAGAGAGTCCTTGCCGTTTTCAGCAACAAACTGCCGGTTGGGCGCGAATTCATCCTTTGCCTTGAAGAGATTCATTATCTCGCTGTCGGAATCA
The DNA here is from genome assembly GCA_964410515.1 of uncultured Sangeribacter sp. Classification (GTDB taxonomy): domain Bacteria; phylum Bacteroidota; class Bacteroidia; order Bacteroidales; family Muribaculaceae; genus Lepagella. The sequence goes on from CAYPGW010000018.1 coordinate 15,812, forward strand.
TCACGATACTCTTCAAAATGCCTTATGGCATCAAGCGGAAGACGCTCTGAAAGTGCCGTCTCACTCCCGTCGGGATATCCGAGTGAGAGCGAAGCTACCGGCACCACGAGCCGCGGAAGAGATAGCAGTTCTGAAATCTCAGCGGCATTATAATTGACAGTGCCGAGATAGCATGTGCCGAGTCCTTCCATCTCTGCTATGGTCACTATCTGCTGTGCGAAAATCACGGCATCGGTCATTGCCATCATGAAAGAATGGAAATTGTCATATCCCGGTGTAGCTCCGCTGGCCTCACACCATCTCACAAACCGGTTGAAGTCGGCACAGATCGTGAGTATAACATCTGCTGTGGCGGCTGCCGGCTGATTGAAATGTTCTTTGGCAAGACGCGCCAGCTTTGCCGGCTCGCGCGTGACAATAACGCTGTAAAGCTGCATGTTGCCACACGTCGGTGCGCGCATTGCCCTTGCGAGTATGTCGTCCACTACGCTTTCCGGTATAGTTCTCCTGTCATAGTTCCTTACCGTGACACGATTGCTGAAATATTCTTTTTCCATATATATTTGGTTTATTTCTGTCTCCGAGCATATCCTCGATCAGTGCGATGTCGCCTCTCACTTCTCCCTGAAGCAGATATTCCTCTTCCCGATCTTTCAGACTTCTGTAGATATCGGTCGCTTTGGTCTCGTCGTTATCAAGATAGAGTGAGATGGCGCATAGAAGTCGCATCTTTGAAGACATCATATCCTTGTAGGCAGATATGTAACTGCGCAGATCCTTGTCGAGCAGCGCGGCTGCCTTGTCTATCTCGCCTGTCCGCAGGTAAAGGAAGCTGAGCTCACATGCTATCTCATTCACATATAGAGGCATTATTTCTTCTTTATGGCCATATAGAGATTCAAAGAGAGTCTTGGCTTCTTCATATTCGCCCATGTCCACGAGTCTTGACGCATACATGAGGGGAATCGACACTTCAAGCGCGTTTGAATAGTCGATGTCTTCCGTATTGCTGAATAATTCATCCGGCATGTCTTTAGGCCTTATGCCGTTTTGGATTAGGGCATTGGCACGCAACTGATTGACTATTCCCTGCTTGCTGATAAGGTTTTTCTTCAGCAGATTCATGTTATATCCGTCGTTACCAACTCCTCCGGCCCGCATCGGAATGCCATTGAGAAGAATCAAAATTACGTCTGTGGCTACGAAAACGCCGAGAGCCTCTGCCACAAACGGGTTGAGATGGAGAAAGAAGAAGGGGAGGGCTATCACGAGCACCACGATGTTGGCCAGAACGCCTCCGAAGTTATACCATCCCGTGCCGATATCTTGAAGCGGACGATCGGGAGGTGTCAGCAGACACTGTCCGCCGGTGCCTGGAATTGAGAACTTCTTTATCTTGAATCTACCATCTTTTTTGAGGATGGTATAGTTGAAAATTCTGAAACTCACAAACTTGTAACCTGTCATTAATCCGCACACCAGATGGCCGAGTTCATGAATGGTTACAAGTAGGAAAAGCGACAACGCGAGGCTTGCAATTGCCACGAGCACAACCGCCACAATTTCCGCAAAGTCGAAGGAATAATAAGTTGCAATATATTCAGTCCATGTCTTATCCGTGAACGCCACAACTATCAAGCCGCCCAGAAGCAATCCCAACAGGCCGCCAGCAAGCAGACCGGCTACTATCTTAACAATCGTCTTGATCATAACCCAGCGACATGCGTATGAGATTATTTAAAGAGGAGAGGCGCGAACTGATACAGGCTTTCACGCCATACGGGCCAAGTATGTCCTCCGGGAGTCTCGAAGTAATCATATTTGATTCCGATATTGTCAAACTTCTCACGCATCACGCGGCAGTTCTCGTAGGCGATATCTTCCTTTCCTCCCATTGAGAGCCAGAACACTTTCAGATCTGAGTTGAATTTATCCTTGTTGTTCGACAGTATCTCATAATATTTGTCAGTGTCCATCTTGACCCCGAAAGGATTAGGATTGGCAAACCAACCGGAACTGAAAACTCCGAGATAAGCGAATTTGTCAAGATTAGGAATGCCTGTGTTGAGTGTCTGTATGCCTCCCATCGATAGGCCGGCGAGAGCGCGTCCTTCACGTGACTTTTTCACTCTGAAATTGCTCTCCACCATAGGAATGACATCGTTGAGAAGTTCCTTCTCGAAATCGGGAGTGTTTCCGTCAGCCATCACCACGAGCATCGGAGTCGCCTTTCCGTCGGCTATCAGGTTGTCCATTATCACATCGGTGAGTCCCTGAGTGGCCCAGCCCCGCTCGTCTTCACCTCCGCCATGCTGCAGATAGAGCACAGGGTATTCCGCTTGCGACTCGTCATATCCCGAGGGGCAATAGATGTATGCTCGCCTCCAATTGCCCGATGTGGTGGAATAGAATCTTTTCATCCTTATGTCGCCGTGGGGCACATCGGCAACGTAGAATCTCTTATCCCCATCCGGATATGGAATCTCGACGCCGCTTGAATTCATACTGCATCCATAGAACGATTCACTCGCCGGATCTGCAACCCTTACTCCGTCGATTATCAGGAAATAATAGTGGAATCCGGGAGTGAGCTGATCGGTGGTCACAGTCCATTCTCCGTTCTCGTCTTTCGTGAGGTCATAGACTTTACCAAGATCAATCTGCACTTTCTCGGCCTCAGGAGCATTGATTTTGAACATCATCCTGTTGTCGGGCAGCAAGCGTGGATAAGTTGCGCTTCTCACATTGAGAATTCCACGTTGGCCGGCGATGTCCGATTCGTCAGGACGATTGAAAAACTGTGCTGATACGGGTGAGAAGAAACTCCCCATAAACATAGAGAAAACAAGAAAAGCATATTTTTTCATGGCAAAATCTTTATTAGGAAATTGATTTGGTTGTCATTCTTTGGCAAAGTTAATAAAAAAATTTGGATATCTATTAAGTTTGTCTTATATTTGCATCTGCTTTTTGAATACAAGCATCAATCATCAGCGGATCTCTGTGGATTTCCCATGTAATCCGCGTGTAGGAAAGATGATATCATTATATGCAATTTGATAATAAATGAAACTTATTTGCCGAACATTAACGCATTATATTCTCCTCATCGGCGCAGTCCTTCTTTCAGGATGCAAAGATGTATCTGTTCCCACAGGGAATATAGAGGATGCAGGCGGCGCGCCTGCGTTGATTCCTGATTACACGTCTGTAGTTATTCCTCCCAACATCGCTCCATTGAATTTCGAGATTGACATTCCGGGAGATGAATATGTCACGAAAGTGTCCGGAGCCTCCGGCAAGTCGCTGGTGGCCGGAGGAAAAACCGTGAGATGGGATATCGACCCCTGGCATGATCTCCTTGAAAGTTCTCGTGGTAAAGATCTTCAGTATGAGGTCTATGTTCGCTCCGGCGGCTCATGGAAACTATACAGATTCTCAAATCATGTGGCGGAGGAACCGATCGACTCCCATCTCAGTTATCGCCTTATAGAACCATCCTACCAGCAGTTTTCGGGAATGAGCATTAATATGCGCGACCTGACTTCATTCGATGAAGAGGTAATCTACAGTTCACCCAATCCCTGCGATGAGCGCCGCGGACAATGTGTGAATTGCCATGTGCCGCGCAATCAATATTCTGACAGGAGTTCACAGTTCCATGTGAGGAAAGCAAAAGGGGGCACAGTGGTGATGGCCGGCGATTCAGTAGTGAAAGTAAACCTGAAGACCGACAGCACAATATCGGCAGGTGTGTATCCGGCATGGCATCCGACTCTCGACCTGATAGCATACTCAACCAATGATACCAAGCAGCAATTCTTCAGAGGAAGCGGCAAGCGTAAAGTGGAAGTGTTTGATACGAAGTCAGATCTCATACTCTATGATCTGAAGACGCACGAGGTCAGCAATATAGCCTCTGATCCGGATTTGCTTGAGACTTTCCCGTGCTGGTCTCCCGATGGCCGAAAGATCTATTATTCAGTGGCTCGTTATCCCGAGGGGGTGACTCCTGAAAATATCGGTGAAAACTATGAGCAGATACGTTATGATATTGTCAGCCGTGACTTTGACCCTGCTTCTCGCCAGTTCTCTGCTCCTGACACAGTGGTATATGCCTCGGCCGACAGCGTGAGCGCGCTTCTTCCGCGTATCTCGCCCGATGGGAGATACCTGCTATATTGCAAGGCGCCATTCGGCACATTCCACATCTGGCACAAGGAGAGCGACCTCTATATGATGGATCTGGCGTCGGGCGATACCCGCAGGCTTGCTGCAGCAAGCAGCGATGACACCGACAGCTATCATTCCTGGGCCTCCAATTCAAGATGGATAGTGTTCAGCTCAAGACGTGATGATGGAACATACACACGCCCGTATATAGCTTACATCTCAAAAGATGGTAAAGACTCCAAGGCTTTCGTAGTGCCTCAGGAATCGCCTGAATATTACAGGCAACTGATGAAATCGTATAATGTTCCGGAGTTTTTCAATGACGAGTTCACGGTGGGCAGGGCAGAAATCGTGAAAAAACTCGATCATGACCCCATTCAGGCCAAATTCATTCAGAAACGATGAAAAAAAACAATAAGGGCGTCACTCCGGTGATGCCTCCCAATGATAATGGCCGGCATTCAAACAGCGGCCGCGCGAGAAGTCTTTCAGTGGGAAAGCTGATTACTCCGCCTGTGTTGATATCTTTAGTAGTCATAGCGTTCTGCTATCTGATGCTTCCCGGAAGGAACAGCTACATGCTTCGATGGTATGATTACATGTCGCTTTTTGAATCCACTCCGTTTTTCTTCAAGCAGATGCTTTGTTTTCCCGGCGGACTGCTGCGCTATTTCGGATCATGGCTTACTCAGCTGATGTATTACCCCTGGTTGGGAAGCACAGTCCTGATCGCTATATGGCTTCTGACCGCGTGGCTCTCAGTTAAGGCGTTTCGCCTTTCACGTGAGGCGTTTCCCCTCGCGTTTGTGGTTCCGGTGGCGATGCTCGTCTCGATAGTGCAGATCGACGAGGCTTGGTTGTCGATGAAATCGATAGGATACCTATATTCCAATTCTCTCGGTTATCTTTTCGTAGTCGCCGCCGTCTGCATATACCGCGCTGCTGAAAAAATCAGGCCTCTTGCGTTCGCCATTGTCCTTTTGACAGTGTGCTTATACTTTTTCGCCGGTTTTTACGCTCTTCTTGCATCTTTTATCTGCTGCATATTCATGATAGCCGATGCAATAAGGAGCAGACGATATCCTATGCTTGCTTATCCGGCCATAGCCTTATCCGCGATATTTGTTTTCCCGGAATTGTATTACAGGTATTTTCAGTCTACTACGGTAGACAATGAATATCTGCTTATCAAGGGTCTTCCCGACTTTGTCTTTGAATCGTTCGACGTGTATCTATGGATGCCCTTCGCTGTTGCAACCGCCTGCATGCTCCTGCTTGCATTGGCCGGTGCTTTCTTCAGAATACCCGCTCGTCGGCCTGTGTTGTGGGTGAGCTCAGCCATCTTGCTCATCTGCGGCATCTGGACTTTTGTGGCCGATAAGAAGAACGAGCAGTTAAGAGCCACAGTCGTTATGCTGCATCATCTTGAGAATAATGACTGGGGTGGCATGATAATGGTGATGGCAAGAATAAAGGAGCCTCCAAACTATACGATGCGCGTACTTAACAATTTCGCTGTAGTGAATCTTGGAGGTCAGGCGGCAAATTTGAATGATATTCGGCCGCTGAATGCCGATCCCCGACATAATGAAAACTTCCTGCTGACAGCGCTCCTTCACATTCCGATAAATTATTACAACGGAGATTTCAATGTGTCTTACCGTTGGGCCATGGAGCACTGCGTGCAATATGGCAAACGAGTCTTCCTTCTCAAATACCTTGTGAAAAACTCACTTCTCAACGGTGATATTCAGCTTGCAAAACGATATAATGATATTCTACTCGGCACGATGTTCTATAAGAAATGGGCCGAAGAGATGAATCGCTATATAGAGAATCCTTCTCTGATAGAGTCAAATATTGAATTTAGCAGCATACTTGAACTTCAACAACACGCCTCTTCTGCAGAGGCTCCCTCGCAGGCCGGTTGAAGATGGTCTGCTGCTCAGGGATTTTTATCATGTAACAGAAGTTTAGCATAAAAATGGAATCAATTGCCGTGCATACCATTAAGCATATATCTCACCCGCTGCGATCATGGATACTGAAACTCTTACTTGTTGCGGGAATGGCTTTCATGTTCTCATCTACGGCCGGCGCCCAAACCATAGACGACGCCCCGCAGGAGTCTGAAGAACTTAATAAGCCTGATTCGGTGCGACTCATCGAACTCTCGTTGCAGCTTGAGCAGATGAAGCTGAATGAGATATTGCTGAAGTCGAAACTTGAGGAAAACAATCAGCATCACATTGCAGATTCGCTCAAGAAGGCCCGGCAGATTCAACTCATCGACTCTTTGCGCACAGTGACTCAGGGTGTGCCGGTCATAGTAGACGGAGACACGCTTTTCAGAATTTACGCGGCAAGGGGAGGACAATCACCTATCGACAGGGCTTTATCCACGTCCGAGACCATGATGAAGATAGGTCATGAGCACTCAATGAGGAATGATTCAGTCCATCTGTTAGATAACGAGTCTTATATAGATATCATGTATGGCGATAAGGTCATCATGAGCGTGACTGAGCAAGACGCAATCTGGAACACAACCACTCCGGCAAGGCTCGCTGACATCTACATGTCGATTATTTCCGACAAGATAAGTCTGATGAAGGCTGAAAACAGTCTTTGGCAGATGGTGAAGAGAGTTGGATTGTTTCTGATGGTGATATGTGTCCAGTATCTGCTCGTGAAACTTATCAACTATCTCTTCAGGAGATTACGCCGGGAGATAATCCGCTTCAAGCAGCAGAAGATGCATCCGCTTGAAATAAGAGGCCTTGAAGTTCTGAATACGCGTAGATTGTGCAGGATAATGATAATGCTCAGCAATTTACTGCGCTATGTAGTGCTCATCGTTCTCTTCATCATTACAATTCCGATTCTATTCTCTATCTTCCCGCAGACCGAGAATCTCGCTTACAGGATATTCTATTATATCGTCGATCCGGTGAAGATGGTGTTGCGGGCCATTATAGACTATATCCCTAATCTTTTCATCATTGCCATCATCTGGTATTGTGTCAGATACATTATAAAGGGACTCAGATATCTTTCAAATGAGATCAAGTCGGAGAAACTCAAGATTTCCGGTTTTTATCCCGACTGGGCCGAGCCTACCTTCAATATAATCCGCTTTCTGCTATATGCCTTCATGATCGCCATGATATATCCCTACCTGCCCGGTTCGGAATCGGGAGTTTTTCAGGGCATCTCTGTCTTCGTGGGCGTCATAGTGTCGTTGGGCTCGAGCACTGTGATTTCCAATTTCATAGCGGGCTTCGTAATTACATATATGCGGCCGTTCAAGACCGGAGATTTCATTAAGGTGAATGATACTATGGGCAATGTCATAGAGAAGTCGCCGTTCATCACGAGAGTGCGCACAATCAAGAATGAACTGGTGACGATTCCCAACACCTTCATAGTTTCGTCCAACACGGTGAACTATTCCTACTCTGCCAAGCAATACGGGCTTATTATTCACACGATGCTCACTATGGGATATGACGTGCCCTGGCGTACGGTACACCGGTTGCTGATTGACGCAGCACTCGCCACCGAGGGAGTGCAGGAGCGTCCGGCACCATTCGTGCTTGAGACAGAGCTTAACGACAACTATATGTGCTATCAAATCAACGCTTATATCAGGAATGCAGATGAGATGCCTGAAATAATGTCTGATCTCCTGCAGAATATTCAGGATAAGTTCAACGAGGCTCATATAGAACTCTTCGCGCCGCATCATTTCACATCGAGGAAATGGAACGTCAATATCATGGAAAATGCTCCGGTGAATGAAATAAAACGATAATCCTCTCCGTTTATTTTGATTCACACAAAAAAAGTATTATCTTTGCATCTAAATTGCAGACTGAGCAAAAATCTTAAACTAAAAAGAAATCAGATGAAGAAATTTCTACTCACAGCAACTCTTGCAGCCGCATTCTCATGCGCTTATGCCGATGTCTACTCCGATGCCCTGAAGGTCACCATCGGAGACAAAGTGGTTCAGAACGGCGAAACTGTCAATGTAGACCAATACTATGATGAAATCTACATGCTCTATCCTGAAGAAGGCCCTCAGGGAGAGTTTGATGCCGTGATACATCCTGTGGTCACCAATATCTCTTCCGAGATTCAGAATGTAGAGATAGCCCTGACGCGTACGGCACCTGAGATTACCGACGAACTTCCTGCCATGGGGTCGCCCCTCGGATTTTTCCAGCTTTGCTTCAAGCTCAGCTCCGGTCAGGAAAACTGCCTCAACATTATGAATAATGTTTGCTCCATATCCAATCTGGATATTCCTGTGGCAGGCAATATGATTCTTGATGTAGACCAGAAAAGTTTCACCGAACTCACCCCCGTAACTCTCAAACTTGATGTGACTCTGTTAGGCGAAACAGATCCTTTCACTGTCTATTTCAACTTCACGCATACTCAAGACATCACTCTCGGCGTGGATGGTGTCGAGGCTGAAAGCGCATCTGCCGAGTATTTCAATCTTCAGGGATGCAAGGTGTCTGATCCGGTAAAGGGACAGATCTATATCGTGAAAAAGGGCGCCAAAGCATTCAAGCAGGTGTTTTAATACCGGAAAAAGGAATGTAGCTGCTACATTCAAGTAAATACCGGAAGAGGGTGAGTTCCGCATGGAACTTCACCCTCTTCTCAGTTAAAATGGTTCATTGCGAATGCCGGTCCCGACAAGCAATATGCAGCTACGCAGTCTGCCGCCTTATCAAGTATCTCCGGAAGTCTCTTCCTCTCTTCCGGAGTGAAGAGGCCGAGCACATAATCGATTTGGCGACCCTGGACAAATTCATCGCCTACGCCTATTCTGAGGCGAGCATAATTCTGATTACCCAGTTCTGAAGCAATATTCTTGAGTCCGTTGTGTCCGCCGTCCGATCCCCGCTGCTTCAGTCTCATCGACCCGAAGGGGAGGGCTATGTCGTCGACCACCACAAGAAGATTCTCAAGCGGAAGTTTCTCATGATTCATCCAGTACCTTATGGCGACGCCGCTCAGATTCATGAACGTAGATGGCTTCAGCAGCAACAGTTCACAATTCTTGATCTTAGCAATGGCCATGTCACCGTAGCGGCATGATTTCCATACGGCACCCGCACGTTCAGCTATCACGTCAACACTCATGAATCCGACGTTGTGGCGGGTTCCGATATATTCAAGTCCTATATTCCCCAATCCAGCAATCAGAAATCTCTTCATATCGGAAAAGATATATATTCTATGGTCATATCATGACCCGAAGCGGGCGGAATATGCCGATAGATAAGATAATTAATAAGTAAGCATGGCGATTTGGATTGCTCCACACCGCCATGCTTTTATGTTCAGTCCCGTTCTTGATATCAATCGTTGCCTTTTGCCTGGGCACCGCGGGCTGCACGAGTAAGCTGCACGGCACAAACCACGGCGTTCTTGGCGTTCATCAGTTCGAGACCCTCGAAATGCAGGTCGCCTACTGCGAGTGACTTGCCGAGACCGAGGCTGTCTACATTAACCACGAGCTGCTCGGGAATTTCGCTGTAGACTGCTTTCACTTTCAGCTTGCGCATTGAAAGCTGGAGCTTACCACCGGCTTTCACACCTTCGGCGTGACCTTCGATCTTGACGGGCACTTCCATCACGATGGGCTTGTCGGGATAAACTTCGAGGAAGTCGATGTGAAGCACTGTGTCTTTCACGGGCTGGAAAGCGAGATCTTTCATCACAGCTTTGCGCTGCTTGCCGTTGAGTTCGAGATCGATCTCGAAAATGTCGGGGGTATAGATGAGCTTGCGCACGTCTTCAGCCTTAACAGCGATGTCGGTGGTGATCATACCACGCTTTTCGTCGAGTTCTACAAGTTTCTCACCCGGCTCGAGAGTTCCGCTGTAGGGGAGTTCCACGAGTTTGCCGCCGTTGAGCACAGCGGGAATCTTACCTTCCTTGCGCAGGTCTTTCACTGCTTTCTTGCCGAGAGCTTCGCGTGCCTCTGCTTTCAGTTGAAATTTCTTCATTTTTAAAGAATGTGTTACTAAAAATAAATTATTATTTCCCATCACACTGTGGGTCCGGCCCTGCTGACATTCACGATATCGCTTCGGCCGCCCTTTGTAGCTTGTGGGCTTTCGGAATGCAAAATTACAAAAAATATTTCATTCCTCCATCATGAAGAGATGTTTTTTTAGTAAAAATCATCACATTTCATCTCTTCAGCGCCAGCAGATGCTCTTGAACTTGCAGTTTTCACACTGCCGGGTGTCGCTCGTGGGCTGGAAGGTCTCTGCCGTGAAGATATCCTCAATCATCTTCCGCAGTTCTGAAAGGAAATTCTTATTGAGCTCCGCGTGTGTCTTCTGGGTGATTTTCCCCACCACCGGAAAGTGATGTTTTCCTTCGCGCACCTTATTGATGTCATAAAGTTCGAGAATATATGGTTGCATGGCGTCTTCACCGCGTCCGAAAAGGTCTATCTCCGTCCTAAGATGTTTCCCTGAAATTTCTTTTTCCGGAAGAGCGTCAAAAATGTTGGCGTATAGCCAGAGCTGAAGAAGATTTTTCCCGGTGTATTCGCCCCGGAATACGCTTTCCATAGATTCCGCGTCGGCATGTATGGTTCCTGTCTTGTAGTCAACTATTCTCAGCGGTGGCTGTGAGGTTCCTGTTTGCGGGGTGTCAGCGCTGTCAAGACGGTCGATGGCAAAACGCATATTCACATCTCCGCCATCGGGCATCCTCACCGCCACATTCCCTTCTATCTCAACTCCGAAGAGTTTGAAAGGCGTCTGCTTCAGGTCGAATTCAAGAACGTTGATGATCTGCTTTCGCAACACCTTCGCCACATATTCCGACGATCCGCGGAGTGGTTCGTTCTTTTCAGCATCGGGCAGATGATAATGCAGGAGATTCACACCTTCCCTAATCAATCTGTCGATACGCGCCGTGTCTGCTATTGCAGCATTGATGTAGGCCGCATCAATGATCACCGGCTGAGCAAGATATCTTTTCCTTTTCCCTTCAGGCAGATAGATGTGCTCCATCACGTAGTGCACAATATTTCCCTGAGTCATGGAGTCTATATATTCCGACGACTCCTCATCGTCACGGATACGGAGAATATGCCTGAAATAAAACTTCATCTGGCATGAGGCATAGCAAGCCAATGCCGTAGCTGAGAGATTCCGCCCATCATCGCCCGGGTCGCGGAAAAGAGCGAGAGCCGTCTGTATGTCTTCATCATGCTCCTTGTCGATCACAGTGGGCATCAGATCAGACTTCGCTATCACGAAATTGCGGCGTTCCATCTTCAACGTATGCGCTGCATAGAGATATTTCAACTGCAACACGTAGCGCGAGACGTCACCGCTCCGCATCCCGTCGGAAGAGCGAGAGTCGTAAAGAAGCACCACTTCTTTCGCCCTTGCTATCATTCTGAAGAAATAGTATGCGAAAAGTGATTCTGCATAATTCACCGGGGGTAATCCGTAGGCTTGCCTTAGAGAGTCGGATATAAATGTGCGGCTTCGTCGTCGTGCCGGCATTATCCGCTCGTTGAGCGAAGGAATGATGATGCGTTCGAAATCGAGCGCACGCGTCTCGAGCAGACCCATCACCTGAAGTCCTACGAGCGGCTGTCCCTCAAATGTAACGGTCTCGCCCGCTATCAGCCTCTCGGTGAGGGTGAGGAATGTGCGCCATTCCATCTCTATGCCGTATTCGTCTGAGATATCGCTCATTCTGGTCAGAGCGAGCCGGTAGACATCGATAGTGGCTCTGTCCACATTGCTCTTCACCATGTTCACATTCTCATGCTCCAGTCCGTCTCTGATCTGTGCAAGTATCCTGTCGAGCCATTCCACGGCCCCCCCGGCTCCTTCATCATCGGCAAACGGACGGAATAGTTCTTTCAATTGAGGACAAATATCCTGCAGCTCGTCTACTACCACAACCGCACGGTGATGATTTCTAATCCATTCCTTCGTTTTTTCCACGCCGCTCCCGAAAAGCACCTGACTGAAAGGATGAGACAGCACTCCCTCAAGATCTTTGTAATAGTAACCGGTCTTTCCTTTATATTTTCTTCTGCTTCCCTGCATCCGCCTCAGAAGAGACACGTAAGTGGCCACTGCCGTGAGTTTTACCGGATAACCCATTGTCAGGTTTACATCCTTCACACCCTCAGGCAGTGTATAGAGCATTGGAATCAGCAATCCTTCATCGGGGAGTACCACAGCAACCTTGGCATCGGAGAAATCGGAGGCCGGAAGCCGGTCAGCCATCTTCTCAACCTCTTCACTAACCACCTTTGCCTGAATACTGTTGCTCGGCACGGATATGACCCTGATCGACGGAGGCATTTCAGCCTCATCCGATTCTTTCATGAATGGTCGGGCCCATTCCGGCATCGGCCACCTTCTGTTGTTGAGCAGCACATATCTTCCGGCAGTAGAAGTCTCATCGTTGAGCACGGGGCCAGGAATGTCCCAGAAGAAGTCGGCAAATGCGTCTTCTTCATCATCGGTGGTGTATGAGGCCAGGGCATCAAATATTCTTCGCTCTGACGCCGTCAGGGCATTGAAACCGGCCATCACGATCTTGCGATAGGGGAGTGAAGAAGGAATATCTTCTTCAAGGATATCCGCGCTCATGCGATAAGCTCCTCCCGAATTGATCAGTCCCCGATCTTTCAGTTCGCTGTGGAAGGCATGATAGAGCGGCCCCATCACCTGCCATATCAGTCTGAACTTGGAATGCAGCAGGCTGTCTTCATGGTCGTTGAAGCTCTTCCAGAATCTTTCGGCATTTCTTGCAGGAGCAGCATCATATCCGAAATATTCCTCCATCACCTTCAACTGTTCTTCTGTTAGGAAGTTTGAGCTGATTTCCCTCACATCCTTTATATTCTTGAAGATGGCGTCGGCATCCACATCCTGCATATCCACTTCATTGAAGTCTGACAGTGCGGTCTCACCCCATCGCCTGAATCTGTCGAACGAGGGCATCTCTTTCTCTCCCTCTTTCGAGAGCAGTGCGCAATATACTTTATATAAGATGAAAAGCTGCTCAATTCTCCCTGCCGGCACCCGACCGCACACTTCTTCCACCATATCTGACATGGTGGTGACTTTCGGAAGCACCATGCAGCTTTTACCCTCAGACTGCGCCAGTTCCTTCAGGAAGAATGTGCATGCACGCCGATTGGGAAAAACGAACATGAAATCAGACAAATCCGGATAATTCGCAGTGTAGGCACGCGCCAGAGACTTCAGGAATGGTTGCGACATCGTTCTTTTTTCTTTTTTTGCAAACTTAATAAAAAAATTTGGAATGACATCGTTTTTTTTGTAAATTTGCACTTACGTAATAGATCCATCTTGCCGACAAAGCATGAAATTCTCAGACATAACCGGACATTCAGGTGCGATTGATTCCCTGCGATCGCTTGTGGACTCCGACCAGATTCCACATGCCATTCTCGTGTCCGGCCCTCCCGGGGTGGGCAAAATGAGACTTACCCGTGCTTTCACCAATTACATCTATTGTCAGAACCGTCAGGGCGGCGACAGCTGTGGCCGGTGTCCGGCATGCCTCCAAAACGATCATCACAACAATCCTGATCTCCATTATATATTTCCTCGCATCGGAGCGACCTCCAAGTCAACCGAGTCTTTCATTCCGCTTTGGAATGAATTTATCGAGAGCAATTCGTATATGCCTGCCGAGGATTGGGCCAGGACCATCGAGGCGGGAAATACCGTGCCGGTGATCTATCGCAATGATGCTGCTGAAATCTCGCGCACCGCAGCCTTGTCGAGTTATGCCTATCGCTATAAGACATACGTGATATGGCTGCCTGAGAGGATGCAGCCTGAATGCGCAAACGCCCTTCTCAAACTGCTTGAGGAGCCTTATCCCGACACTCTCTTCATTCTTGTCAGCAATGAGCCGGCTCAGATTTTGCCGACAATTTTCTCCCGCACTCAGCGCATCAATCTCAAGCCCCTCTCCGAATCTGAACTTTCGGTAATACTGCAAAAGCAAGGCATATCGGCGTCAGAGGCACAAGACGTGGCGCGCATGGCCGAAGGCAACGTGCTGAAGGCGATGGATCTCGCCGGCGACGGAGGGGAACTGCAGGAGTTCTCAGCCATATATATTAAGATGATGCGGCTTGCCTATTCCCGCAATGCAGCTGCGATGAGGATGCTCGCCGACAGCATCGCCGCCATGGGAAGAGAGAAATGCGGAAGGTTTCTCGTCTATGCCGGCAGGCTTACACGTGAAAGTTTCATCTTCAATCTCAGGAATCCCGAACTCAACGCCATGACGCGCGAGGAGGCTGCTTTCAACTCCAGATTCTCACCTTTCATAAATCATTCGAATGTGGAGCGAATAATGGCGGAAATCAGGGATGCCCGAAACGATATATTGCGTAATGGAAACGCAAAGCTCATTCTCTTTGACTTCATGCTTAAATTAATGCTCCTTCTTAGGAAATGACATTGCGCTCTCCTTTTTTACAACATAGATTATCAACACAAACTAATACAGTAAAACATGAAACCTACATTGTTTATTCTTGCTGCAGGCATGGGAAGCCGCTACGGTGGTCTGAAGCAGCTTGACTCGCTCGGGCCCTCAGGCGAGACCATCATGGACTATTCCGTCTACGACGCTCTGCAAGCCGGTTTTGGCAAAATCGTTTTTGTCATTCGCCACGATTTCGAAAAAGATTTCCGCGATAAGGTGATATCCAAATATGAAGGACACATTCCTGTAGAAGTCGTATTTCAGTCGATCGACAATCTTCCCGAAGGTTTCTCAGTTCCGGAAGGACGTCAGAAACCCTGGGGAACGAATCATGCTGTCCTGATGGCCAAGGATGTGATCAAAGAACCTTTTGTGGTTATCAACGCTGATGACTACTATGGCCCTGAGAGCTTCCGCCTTGCTGCCGAGACTCTGAAAGAGCTTGAAGGCAAAACCGGAGAATACTGCATGATCGGATTCCGGATTGAGAACACCCTCAGCGAGAACGGTGGCGTATCACGCGGTCTGTGCCAGGTGAATGAAGAGGGCTACCTCACGGGAGTGAAGGAATGCCACGGCATCCAGCGCAAAGGGGATGGCCTGATTCAGATCGAGGATGATGTGGAGAAGCCTTTCCCTTCAGGAGCATCGGTATCAATGAATATGTGGGGCTTCACCCCCGACTATTTCGGATATTCCGAGAAGGCTTTCGTTAAATTCCTTCAGGAACACGGCAACGAACTCAAATCGGAGTTCTACATTCCTACCGTGGTTAATGACCTTATCCAGAACGGTGAGGCATCGCTCAAAGTGGTGCAGACACCCTCAAAATGGTTCGGTGTGACTTTTGCGGCCGACCGCCAGGCTACTGTCGATCAGTTCAAGGCGCTCGTCGACGCCGGAGTATATCCCTCACCGCTTTTCTAATCAGACAGCAGTATGGCAACTAAAATTCTGGTTACGGGTGGCACAGGCTACATTGGCTCCCACACAGTGGTAGAGCTTCAGCAAGCCGGTTATGAGGTGGTGATTATCGACAATCTCTCCAACTCAAACAAGGACGTGCTTCAGGGCATAAAGGCCATCACTGGAATAGACCCCGTCTTTGTGGAAGGAGACTGCACCGATATCGACACGCTGCGCAATCTTTTTGAGCAGAATCCCGGCATAAAGGGTATTATTAACTTTGCGGCATCCAAAGCAGTGGGAGAGAGCGTGCAGAAACCGCTTCTCTATTACCGCAACAATCTCAATACCCTCATCAATCTTCTCGACTGCATGCCGCGCTATGGAGTGAAGGGTATTGTGTTCTCAAGCAGTTGCACTGTCTACGGAGAGCCTGATGTGAACCCTATCGACGAGACCGCACCCATCAAGCCGGCCACTTCGCCCTACGGCAACACCAAGCAGATCTCTGAAGAAATAATCACTGACTATATCCACAGCGGAGCTCCGATCAAGAGTATCATCCTGCGCTATTTTAATCCTATCGGTGCCCATCCGTCGGCAAAGATAGGTGAACTTCCTCTCGGAGTGCCTCAGAATCTCGTGCCGTATCTCACTCAGACTGCGGCCGGAATCCGCAAGGAACTCACAGTGTTTGGCGATGACTACAACACTCCCGACGGAAGCTGCATCCGCGACTACATTGATGTGGTGGATCTTGCCAAGGCTCATGTGGTGGCCATGAAGCGAATGCTCGATGGTCAGGACACCGACAGCGTGGAGATCTTCAATCTCGGCACCGGCAGGGGTGTTTCGGTTCTGGAACTCATCAGCGCCTTCGAGAAAGCCACCGGTGTGCCTGTGCCTCACAAAATCGGGCCGCGCCGTGAAGGTGATATTGAGCAGATATGGGCAATTCCTGACAAGGCCAACAATGTGCTCGGCTGGACTGCGGAAGTGCCTGTGGAAGAAACTCTTGCCAATGCCTGGCGCTGGCAGAAGTCTCTGTCATGATTCAGAACTATCCATTTCGATACATTTAAAACGACGCGTCAAGCGTCGTTTTTTTATTCTATCACTTGCCGATTTCGTGAAAAAATTGTAATTTTGCACATTATATTAGTATAAAATTTGATTCTATTAGATATCACTTCGCAAATTAATATCAACTAAAACAACAAAATAACTGAAATGCAAATCAACAGGAATTCACTTTTCTATGGTGTCCTGTCATTGACTGCCTGTTCGCTTCTCGCGGCTTGCGTCGACGACAAATATGACCTCACGGACATTGACACCACATCGCGCGTCACGGTTAAGGATCTGACGATTCCAATCAAACTGAAGGAGATGAAACTCGATAAGGTGATCAAATTGGATGACAATGAGAACATCTCGATAATCCCTGTCAATGGAAAAGACGCTTACGCCATCTCCAAGAGTGGTGACATCAGCACTTCCAACTTCGATGTGGCCGGCATTCACGTAGCCGAAACTGATATCGACGAAATGACGGTACCCGTTCAGGTTCCGGGCTCCCTTCCGGGAGTGCATCTCAATCTTGATGTTCCCGTTCCGGAGATAAAGAAGAAGAACTATAACTTCACCATGAGCAATGTAGACGACAATCTGCTCTCGCTCGAAAGTGTGGAGACCGTAAATCCCATCAAGATCGACATGGTGCTGAGTATCAACAGCGGAATTGTTGATGCAAACAACAAGGTAACGTTTGAGGGTATGGAAATTAAGATTCCATGGGGCCTGATGACAAAATCTACCCAGTATGATCCTACCACCGGTGTCCTCAAAATCGACCCGCTTACCGTGGGCACTGATGGCAAGGCTACCTATTCTTTCTACGCTTACGGTCTTGATCTCGGTGATGCAGGAAAAATCAACCAGATTAATCACTCTCTCTCGATTGCAGGCGAAGTGGGCGTAGTAGGCGGAAATATTCATCTGGATCTGGATTCTTCACGCATTCCTTCAGATTTCTTCTTCTCCACCAAGATCAACGTTTCGTCGTTTGACCTTGCAAGTTTCTGCGGCGACATCGACTATAAGATGAATGAGATAAGCATAGATCCTATCTCGCTCAACGATCTTCCCGAGTTTCTCGACAGCCCTGACACCAAGATTCGCATTGCTGACCCCTCGATCGTAGTCAATATCAACAACCCCGTAGGCGCTTATAACCTAACAGGTTCGGGCAATATTGTCCTCACGTCAGAGTTTGAAGGTGGCAATACCACAGAAATTACATCAGGAACATTCAACATTCTCAAATCAGGAGCCAATCTCTCATTCGGTTCTGATGGTGATGTTAATTACACATACGTGCCTTTCGCCGGTCTCGGCGACATACTCACCAACGACAACGTCGGAGGTCTCCCCAAGAGCATAAGCGTGAAGCTGCAGAATATCAGATTTGCAGGCAAGGCTATTAATTTCCCCATCGGCAAAGCTATCGAAAAAGCGCAGGGCGACTACCGCTTCTCGGCTCCTCTCGGATTTGCAGATGGCTCGCAGGTGATCTACGAGACTGAGGTGAACGATTTCGGTGACGATGTGATGAATGATGTCAACGTAAAATACCTGAAAGTAAGTGCTAAATGCAGCACAGATCTTCCGGTAGGCGTCAAGCTCAGCGTAATTCCCATCGACAAGCAAGGTAACCCCATCGCCGTTAAGGAAAACAGCGATGATTTCAATGTTCTGCCCAACAGCCAGGGTACTCCCGTAGCGCTCTCAATCGAGGCTCCCAACGGTTATCTCAAGGATATTGACGGAATAAAATTCCGTGCTACTGTTTATCAGGATGGCGGTTCCACTCAGCCTCTCGGTCCGGAACTCACCATTCATCTTGAAGATATCCAGATCACGGTAGACGGATATTATGAAACAGATTTCAATTAACACCAAGAACCTACAGAAGAAATGAAATTCATATATAAATCGCTTTGCGTCTTATCCCTCTCTGCCGTTGCTCTCAGCGCTGCGGCTCAGGAGGCAGCCACAGGTTACTTCATGGAAAACTATAACATGAAGTGGCAAATGAATCCGGCTATGGGCAACCGCAACGGATATGTCGGTTTCCCCGGTCTGGGCAATCTTAATGTGAATGTCAACGGCAATCTCAACCCTACGGATCTTATCTATTCACGTGGCGGCAAGACTGTACTCTTCACTCATCCTGACGTGACAGCCGGCGAGGTGCTTGGCAATCTTTCAAACGTAAACCGTCTCGGACAGGGTATGGAACTCGGTGTAATCCAGTTCGGATTCAAGGCTTTTGGCGGCTACAACAACGTGGCTATCAATGTAAAAGAAAACATGAGCCTCGACCTTCCGAAGAGCATCTTCTCACTTCTGAAAGAAGGCCTCTCAAATCAGACATACGATATCCAGGATCTTCGCGTCAAGGCCGCTGCCTACGCTGAAATCGCACTCAACCATTCACGCGACATCAAGCAGGTGCCCGGACTTCGTGCAGGTGTGAGCCTGAAGTTTCTCCTGCCTTTTGCCTTTGCCGATGCTCAGTTCAACGAGCTGGCACTCGACCTTCATAAAGACAACTGGCGCGCACGTGCCAACGCTGACTTGAAGGTGGGATTGCAGGGTATGCGTTACGAGACAGAGATCGACGACCGCACAGGTAAGCCATACGTAAGCGGCTTCAATACTGACGACCTCAAGTATGGCCCCAACGGTTTCGGTTTCGCTGTTGATCTCGGCGCAACTTATAAGTGGAATGACTTCAATTTCTCGCTTGCACTCACCGATCTTGGCGTGCTCAACTTCAACTCGGTGCAGCAGGCTTCTACCAACGGTACTCAAATTTTCGAGACTGACGCTCATCCGCTTGCTATCGGTGATGATGATGCAAGCTGGGACGCTCTGGTTGATGATCTTTCGCCTCTCTATCAACTCCGCGACAAAGGCGACATTGGTTCAACATCGATCGGACTCGAGGGTAAGCTGCGTGTAGGCGTAGACTACGCTTTCCCTTATTACAATAAATTGCATTTCGGCCTGATGAACACCACAAACCTCAGCTCGGTATTCCCCATGACTGAGTTCCGTGTTTCAGCCAACGTGGAGCCTGTGAAGGGCATCGCCGCATCTGTCAGTGCTGCTGCCGGAACATACGGTGCAAACTATGGCTTCCTTCTCAGCCTCGGCAACAAGGGATTCAATTTCCTGATCGGTATGGACTACGCAGCAATGAAGATGGACAAGAACCATATCCCTCTCAAATCTAACTGCGATGTGCACTTAGGAATCAACTTCCCCTTCTGACGATAACCACAACTTAAAAAAAGCGCAACTTGACACTGAGTTGCGCTTTTTTTTTATTATTTTTGCGGAAAAATGATCGAACAATGAAAAAGACATTCCGCTTTCTTCCTATACTCACTGCCACTGCACTGGCATTTTCAGCGCCTTTAGTCTCTTGCCATTCCGACAAGGAGCATGCTCATTCCGAAGCGAGTGAACATAAGGATCATGAAGACCACGATGATCATGACGATGATGACCATGACGCACACGAAGGTCACGACCATAGTGGCATGATTCATCTCAAACCGGAAGTGGCAGCCTCTTTCGGAGTAGCAACCGAGAAAATAGATCCATCTGATTTCTCAGAGGTTATTTTGGTATCAGGTATGATAGAATCACTGCCCTCTGATGAGGCTGTGATCTCGGCTACACGCGCCGGGGTGGTGACCCTGAATTCTGATATCAGCGCCGGAGCCTCGATATCTGCAGGAAAATCGATCGGTCATATCTCGCCATCCTCTGTGCAGGGAGGCGATCCGGGTCTGCAGGCGGCCGCGCGTAGAGATGCGGCAAAGCGTGAACTCGACCGCATCACACCGCTCCATAAAGACGGAGTAGTGAGCACAGCCATTTATAACGCCGCGCTCCAGGCCTTTGAGGAGGCAGATGCCGAAGCAAAATCAATGAGGCAGGGAAGCACCTTGCTCGTAGCGCCGAAGGGTGGCGTGATCACCAACCTTAACGTTAGGTCTGGGCAATATGTGGAAGCCGGGCAACCTGTAGCTACGGTAAGCGGCAACGCCCGCCTCACGTTGCGGGCCGATGTGCCGGAAAGATATGCTTCGAGAATACCTTCGTTCGTGTCGGCCAATGTGAGGCCGGCCTCCGCTTCCGGCTCAGTCTCGCTTGATGATCTCGGTGGCAAACTGATATCTTCACCTACGGCAGTTTCGGTGGGAGGCTTTATCCCGTTGAGATTCTCATTTGTGAATGACGGCTCGATGACCCCCGGATCATTCGCTGAAGTATATCTGAAGTCAGGAGCGCGGAGCGGAGTGCTATCCGTCCCTCTCGATGCGATAGTGGAAGTCAACGGCAACCATGTGATATATACCCGCCATGGCGATGATGACTATGAGAAGCATGTAGTGGATTTAGGCGTTTCCGACGGCATGAATGTTGAGATTCTTTCAGGCCTCGAGCCGGGAGAAGATGTAGTGACCAAGGGCGCGCAGGTGATCAGAATGGCGGAGACTTCCGCCACAGCAGTTCCGGGACATACCCACAACCATTAATTGCCGCTTCGTATGCTCAACAAGATAATCAATTGGTCGCTTACCAATCGTCTGATAGTGCTGATGGCCTCGTGTGCCATCATTATCTCGGGCATGATTATGCTATTCCGCATGGAAATAGATATCTTCCCCGATCTCAATGCTCCGACAGTAGCCATAATGACCGAGGCCCCCGGACTGGCGCCGGAAGAAGTGGAAAGAAATGTATCCTATCCGATAGAAACTGCCGTAAACGGCGCTTCAGGAGTGAGAAGGGTTCGATCGAGTTCCGCAACCGGTTTTTCTATAGTGTGGGTGGAATTTGACTGGTCGGCCGATGATCAGAAAGCACGCCAGACAGTGACGGAGCGGCTTGCAGGTATCTCAGGCAAATTGCCTCCCAATGTCGGCTCACCCATGATGGGCCCGCAATCTTCCATTTTGGGGGAGATAATGATAATCGGACTCACGAGCGACACCATCAACTCGGGAGAATTGCGCAGTATTGCTGACCGTGTGGTGGCTCCTCGCCTGTTGTCGATTGGTGGAGTGAGTCAGGTTTCCGTGATAGGAGGGGAGGAACTGGAGTATCAGGTGCTTCTTAACCCTGAGAAGATGCGCTACTACGGCGTGTCGCTTTCTGATGTGGCCGATGCCACTGCCGATATGAACGTCAATGTCTCCGGGGGAGTGGTGTATCAGTATGGCAACGAATATCTTGTGAAGGGCACTGTCGCCTCATCCGATATCGCCGATATAGGAGCGGCTGCGGTGAAATCGGAATCAGGTTTGCCTGTGACGCTTGCCGATATAGCAGAAATCCGCATCGGAGGGAAAACGCCGAAAATCGGTACTGCAACCGTTCGCACAAAGCCTGCGGTGCTCGTGACCGTCACTAAGCAGCCCGGTGTGGGGTCGATAGATCTGACTGAGGCTCTCAATCGGGAAATCTCATCATTAAAAACCTCAATCCCTAAGGGTGTGGACATTGATACGGAGATTTTCAACCAGAGTGAATTTATTGAAACTTCAGTGAGCAATCTTCAGCAATCGCTGCTTGAGGGCGCGCTTTTCGTGATAATAGTGCTTTTCTTCTTCCTTATGAATGTGAAGACGACTGTTATCTCGCTCGTGGCGCTTCCTCTGTCGATCATCGTATCTGTGATAGTGCTCAATCTAATGGGCTTCACCATTAACACCATGACTCTCGGCGGAATCGCCATTGCCATCGGATCGCTTGTTGACGACGCTATAGTGGATGTGGAAAATGTCTATAAACGCATACGTGAAAATAATTCCAGACCGATAGGTGAACGTCTTCCTGTTATAAAGGTAGTGTTTGAGGCGTCAAAAGAAGTGCGTCGTCCTATTCTCAATTCAACACTGATTATCATAGCCTCATTCGTGCCTCTTTTCTTCCTCAGTGGAATAGAAGGACGTCTGCTGAAACCTCTTGGAATCGCTTTCATCATAGCGCTCGCTGCATCCACGCTTGTGGCCCTGACACTCACTCCCGTACTCTGCAGTTTCCTCCTTTCAGGCAATGGAAGCAAGAAAGATTCGGCAGATAAGGAGCCCATCACCGCCCGCTGGCTCAAGGCTAAATATTCTTCTGCTCTCGATAAGGTTCTCGCACACCCGAAGACTTGCCTCCACAGTGTTGAGGCGCTCGGGCTTCTGGCCATAATTATCTTCTTCACGCTCGGCAGGGGATTTCTTCCGAATTTCAATGAGGGCTCGTTCACAATCAATGTATCAGCGATGCCAGGAATCTCGCTTGAACAGAGCGACAGCATCGGTAAAGTGGCCGAACGACTTATCATGACTGTTCCCGAAGTTCGGAACGTGGCGCGCAAGACGGGGCGTGCCGAACTTGACGAGCATGCGCTCGGAGTCAATACATCAGAGATGGAAGTGCCATACGTGCTCGACAAGGGGCGGAGCAAGAGCGACGTAGTCCGCGAACTGAGGGAAAAACTATCTGCCATCCCGGGCGTGAACGTGGAGATCGGTCAGCCCATCTCTCACCGGATAGACGCCATGCTCAGCGGCTCCCAGTCGCAGGTAGCCGTGAAGATATTTGGCGACGACCTTGACCGTCTCTATGCCATCGGGCAGCAAATCTCGTCTGAGATGAAAGAAGTGAAAGGACTTGAGGATATCAATGTAGAGCAGCAGATCTCCCGTCCTCAGATTGAGATAGTGCCCCGCCGTCAGCTTCTGGCCCGATATGGCATCACTCTTCCAGAGTTCGCGCAGTATGTGCGCATGGCCGTCGGTGGAGAAGTTGTGAGTCAGGTATATGTCGGCAATAGGCCATACGACCTCACGGTGAAAGTGTCAGACTCGCACCGCGACACGCGTCAGGCCATCGAAGACCTGATGATAGAAAGTAGCGAAGGCATGATTCCATTGTCGTATGTGGCAGATGTGAAGGTAGGTAGCGGCCCCAACACCATAAACCGTGAAGATGTGAACCGCGTCCTTACCGTATCAGCCAATGTAGACGGACGCGACTTGAAAAGCACTGTTGATGAACTGAAGAAACACGTTGCGGAGCACATCGAACTGCCTGAAGGATATTACGTGGTGTATGGCGGACAGTTTGAAAACGAGGCTGCGGCCACGCGTATGCTCCTTATAACCTCAGTGCTTGCCATCATACTTATATTTTTCCTCATCTACACGGAATTCCGGAGCGTAAAGCAATCGCTTGTGATTTTGGTCAATATGCCTTTGGCTGCGATAGGCGGCATCCTGATTTTGAGGCTTACGTCGGGCGAGATGAATATTCCGGCAATCATCGGCTTCATCTCGCTTATGGGTATTTCCGTTAGAAACGGTATGCTTCTGATGTCGCGTTATAATCTTCTCGAGGCCCGTGGAATGCCGCTTGAGGAAAGAGTGAGGTTTGGGTCTGCCGACCGATTGCTGCCAATTGTGATGACCGCTCTGACTTCTGCACTTGCCCTTATTCCCATCGCAGTCAGAGGTGGAGAACCCGGCAATGAACTGCAATCGCCTATGGCGATCGTGATACTTGGAGGCCTCATCAGCTCAACACTTCTTAACATTTTCATCGTTCCGTTGTTATATAAGAGGATAACTCAACACAGCACTCCCGCATGAAAACACTGCTCTTAGCTACCCTCTGCACTCTTCCGGCCATCGCATCTGCAATCACTCCCCAGGAGGCTGCCGATGCCATTCTCGGAAGAAACGGTGACCGTATGCAGATCGAAAATACGAGAAATGCAAAAGATCTCGAGACTTATACAATTGCGAATGCTCCGGATCCTGAAGTGGAGGGTGAATATCTTCTCGGGCCGGAAAGAGATGAAAACCGCTGGAGTGCCGGCATCTCATACGGCATAGAGTGGCCGGGAGTGTATGGCGCAAGGCGCAATCTGGGTGCAGCACTGCGCGAAGCCAACTCCGCCGAGGCTAAGGAGGCAATATATCAGAAATATATCGAGATTCTTAAAGAAATAGGAAATTACATATTTGCTGAGAGGAAACTTGAAATGCTCCGGCACGTGGATGCCTTCACAGATTCTCTCGTGATGGTTGTGGAGAAAGCCCACAAGGGTGGCGAGATCTCGACTCTCGACCTGTCTAAGATAAAGCTCGAACACGGACGTATTCATACCACCATAGCCAATCTCGAAGCGGAAAAGACAGGCATCGAGGGCAATCTAATGACACTTAACGGCGGAGTGGATTGCCGTCCGCTCCTCTCATCTGTCAGCAAGGAATGGGTGCAGACCCCGATATTCCCGTTGCAGCATTACATTGACGAGGCCCGGACGTCGCCCGAGCTCGACAGGGTCATTGCCGAGTATAAAGTGGCGGAGCAGGCTGTGAAAGTGGCCAAAGCAGAGGGGATGCCGGGCCTTTCTGTAGGATATACCCATGAGTATGAAGACGGCCTTCACTTCAATGGCGCAAGTATTGGCGTTTCAATACCGTTATTCTCCAATCGCGGAAAGGTAAAGGCTGCAAAGGCGTCACAAGCCGTGGCCGAATATCAGATGACGGTGACCACCGATAAGTTGGAATCAGATATTACCTCCATTTATGAAGAGGTGCAACTGATAGATGAAGCCCTAAAAACGCCGACAGAGGTGTTTTCCAATACTGACTATAATTCCCTGCTGCTGAAAGCATACGTCGGTGGCGAGTTATCGCTTACGTCCTATCTGCAGGAAAGAGCCTGGTTCTACGAGACGCATCTCGACTATCTCGAACTGCAGTATCAGCGCGAGCAGAAGATGTGGATTCTTGCCATACTCTGTAAAGATTCAATGTAGGGCAATCACTAAGCCACAAGCTATGACAATCTGAAATCAGGCCTCGGATGGTTATGCTTCTGAGGCTTGTAAAAGCAGCGGTAGAATTCTTCCGCTCCTTTGTCATAATCATTTGAATATGATAGAAAATACTTTATATCGGTTTCTTTCAGCCGATAAAGGCCGCTATCCTGCGCTGTTTCCCTTTTCTTGAATTTAGAGCGCAGGTCATGCTCCGCTTTATATCGGCTCCTGACTTCTATCATGAGTTGGGGAGCCGATTCCGGCTTCTCGGCATTATTCCGAATTGAGTATCCCTTCTCAGACTGAAATAGCGAGATGAATCCGTGGGCCCTTTCTTCGAGACATTTGTCGAATTCCACCTGATACATCACTTCAAATTTCCTGATAGTCTCATCATTCAACTCCGGAGTTCCGCATTTTTCCATCATTCTCTTCATTATCCTGATTGTCATTGCGGTGTCATTGGCAGCTGAATGGGCATCTGACGCTTCATCAAAATCAAAGTCGAGAATACCTGCACAACGTGACAGTCTCGGCACCTTGTCAATATGGAATCCGAGTTCTCTTCCCTGATACATCCAGAACCAGTGCTTCACTTCCACAATGCGTTTTGATTCAGGAATCCGTATCCCATGATCTGAGAGATATTTGATATCATTGTCTACGGCAAATCCAAGAATAGCATCTGACTCATCAATCAGGCGCTGCACGCCTGCGCGCTCCGATTTGAACCGGGGTGAATTGCGCACCATGTCGGGGGTGATATGATGTTTTTCCTGCGTATTGGGCCAATTGCTGATGCGAAGAGGTTTGAAATAACTGTGATACAAAGTCTTCTCCTCTTCAAATTCCATCACTGCAAGCTCGAGCATCTCACCGTTGTCGGCTGCTTCGATATCCAGACAAATTATCTTCATTTACGGTTTTTACTAATTTAGCGGCTTCAGCCATTGGAATGCAAAGTTACGAAAATTTACAGTATGAAGCAAAAAAATGAAATTTGCATATTAAATGAATTTTTATTAACTTTGTAGAATTATTGACAAAAACGGGATTTTTGCTATATGACGAATTTATATGCCGACGCAGGCGCTTCAAAAACTCTCTGGATGAAAGAGACCGATGGCGATGGCTCTCCTGTTGTGGAATATCACACGGGTGCCCCCATCAGTCCGACTTTTCACGATTCGGAAACGATTATTGAGGAATTGCAGCTCGTGCGTGCCGCGCTCGGAGATCGCTTTGACAAGATCCGGTTTTACGGCACCGGTATCGGAACACCGGTAATAATCGAGAAGATGACCACAATCCTCTCAGAAGTGTTCGAATGCATGGATATAGTGGTGGATAATGACCTTGTAGGCGCTGCCCACTCCGCTCTCGGATCAGATTCAGGAATAGCGTGCATCATGGGCACAGGCTCCAATTCATGTCACTTCGACGGAGAGAAGATAGATCGTAAGGTTGCATCTCTCGGCTTCATTCTCGACGATGAGGGGGGAGGAGTGGCCTTCGGACGCAGGTTGCTGTCAGACTACTTCAAAAGCCTCACCCCGGCCGAGATATCTGAACAGATGAGACAGAAATATGACTTGAAGGTAGATAAAGTTGTGGAAAGGCTCTATAAGCAGCCGTCGCCCAATCGCTGGATAGCCGGGTTTATGCCGTTCATTATGGAAAATATTCAGCATCCGTATATGTCAGAACTCGTCAGCAGTCAGGTATCACGTTTTTTTGATCGTGAATTTTCACAGTATCCGGAAGAACAACTCAGGAATGAAGGAATCGGATTTGTGGGCGGCATAGCCTGGCAACTCAGAGACATCATCAAGACAGAGATGGATCGCCGTGGCTGGAAACTGAAGAATATTACAAGATACGGACTCTCATCCCGGTCATAATCTCTCACTTTTGAATCAAACGACTATTATAAGAATATGAAGAAATCTATCATAACGGCTGCTGCCGTCCTCTCACTCTCTCTCGGAATGCAGGCTCAGACTCAGGCCCCCGCCGATTCCGTCTCTTTAGATCCGGGAGTAGTATATGTTGAACCTTTGTTTGAATACCCGTCCGCTCCGGAGTCAATCGAGAACTTCAGAGATAAGTGCAACTGGCTTGTGGAAAATTTCTGGAAACCTTTGAACGTGAATCCCAAGCAGACAGTAGACCAGACAAAACTCAGCGACGCCTTCAAGGTTTATTCCACTGCATGCCAGTATGCCGACAAGGCAAAGACAGTGGCATCTGTGGAGAAATTATTCAAAAGCATTCAGAAAAATCCTTCGTTGCTCTTCCAGATGACTAAGGCTGCCGAAGAAACTATCTATGGCCCTCGTGCGGAAGTATGGATTGATGAACTTTATGCTGAAATCCTCAGGAATGCACTTGCCCAGAAGAAATTCCCGGCACAGCGACGTGCCAGATATGAGGCTCAGCTCAAGCAGCTTGAAAATTCTCTGATAGGCGGCCGTCCGGGCACATTCCAGTTTGTGCGGCCTAATGGAAGTCCGGCCACCTATTTCCCGATGTCTACGCCCACGCTGATATTCTTCGGAAGTCCTGACTGTGACGACTGCCGCATGGCCAAACTTCGCCTCCAGAGCAATGTGGCCTTCAATAAGGCCATCAATGATGGGAAAATCAATGTGCTCTATATCATACCTGACGCCGACGAAGGATGGGAAGAGAAAGTGAGCGACTATCCGCAGAAATGGGCCGTAGGAGCCTCCGACACGGTGAGCGAGATAATGGATATCAGGGAGATACCTGACGTTTATGTGATCGACGGTGAGGGAAAGATCGTGGCAAAGCATACCAATCTCACCGAAGCCATGCAGACCATACTGTCGCTCGTAAAGAATTAAAGTCTCACTACTACACTTTCAACAGCCATGATAAAGAAAAAAGTGATCGGACTGCCCAAACAGATATTCATAAAATCTACCGGCTACAGTTATACTCATCTCGGGCGGCTCTTCCTGCGCTTGTTTGTGGGGATAATGCTGATGCAGTTCGGCATTCGCCAGTGGGGTGATTTCGCGCATTACAGCGCTTCGTTTCCGAGCGTTTTCGGCATGAGCGGAGAAAGTGGACTGATAGCGCTCATAGTTATCGAGATAATGTGCAGTTTCTTCATCATGGCAGGGTTTCTGACACGCATCATGATTATTCCTCCTTTCATTTCGATGCTGATTGCCGAATATTATCTTCTGCACGATGTGGCGACTACAGAGACCTATAATCTAAGTTGGGAACAACCCGGTTATCTGCCGATAATGTTTCTCGGCATCTATTTCTTCCTTCTTCTTGTGGGCCCGGGTAAAATTTCAGTAGACTATTTCCTCTCGCTCCATCTGCTGCACTCTTCGGAGCATAGCGAAGATGAACTTGAAGAAGTATAACAATCATTCACAACTGATCAGGAATTGAAAATAGCAGTATTGATATCAGGAGGCGTCGACAGCGCGGTGACTGTGGATCTGCTCAGCCGGCAGGGTCACGACCTGACGCTCTTCTACATAAAGATAGGGATGGACAACGGCGAGGGCGACTGCTCTGCCGAAGAAGACATCGAGATGTGCACGCTGATCGCCAAGAAATACGGTCTGCCGCTTCATGTGGTGTCGCTTCATGAAGAGTATTGGCAATATGTCATGGAATACGCTCTGCGCACTGTCAAGGAGGGGCTTACGCCGCATCCCGACATGATGTGCAATAAAATAATCAAGTTCGGATTCTTTGAAGAGCGCTGGGGTAAGGATTTCGACAAGACCGCAACCGGTCACTATGCAAAAGTTATAGAGAAAGACGGACGCTTCTGGCTCGCAACGGCTCCCGATCCGGTAAAAGACCAGACCGATTTCCTTGCGCAAATGAGTTATGAGCAGTTGAGTCATATCATCTTCCCCCTCGGCGACATGACGAAGGAGGAAGTGAGGGAAGCGGCTCGAAAGGCATCCCTTCCCAATGCCTCACGCAAGGATAGTCAGGGAATATGCTTCCTCGGAAAGATCGACTATTCAGATTTTCTGGAGCGTCATCTCGGCACCAAAACAGGGCCTGTGATAGAGATAGAGACCGGACGGAAAATAGGGGAGCACAAAGGCTACTGGTTCTACACCATCGGTCAGCGTAAGGGACTCGGACTCGGTGGTGGCCCCTGGTTTGTGGTGAAGAAGAACGTTAGGGACAACGTTGTGTATGTAAGCAACGGATACGACACCCGGCTGCAGTTCGGGCGGGAAATATATCTTGACGAGATGCATTGGATCACACTTAATCCATTTGAAGACGAGTCTTTCCTGAAGATTGAGCCTGAGTGTATTGAGATCGCTTTCAAAACCCGCCACACTCCGGAGTTTGGCTCCGGGAAACTTTACAGGCTTCCTGATGGCCGCTATGCGATAGAGTCTGACGCAGATGTTCAGGGCATAGCACCCGGACAATACGGAATCATCTACACTCCCGACCGCAAGATATGTCTGGGGTCAGGAATGATTCAGACACCCGGAAAGCAGAACAAAAAGAAAAAAACGGAAAACTAAGAAATCTATTTACGTCATGCAAAGTGAGATGGTCAGACTGAGAATTGTCGGCATAACATACAATCAAATCGAAAACGGCATGTATGCTCTTGTGCTTGAAGAAGAAGGGGGAGCGCTCCGCCTTCCCATCATCATAGGCTACAGCGAGGCGCAGGCCATAGAATGCATGCTGCAAAACATCACTACTCCACGGCCGCTGACCCATGAGTTCGCATCACGAATCCTGTCAGCTTTCGACATGAAGATTGATTCAGTCGTGGTGAAGCAGATGCCCAACGGCGTCTTTTCAGCAGACGTCACCATCAGTAACGGGAACGAGTCGCACACTATCGATGCCCGCTCAAGCGACGCCATAGCGATGGCGATGCGTGGTGACGCGCCGATATATACATCTCGAGCACTTCTTGAACGCTGCGGCATTCAGATTTCAGATACTGGAGTGAAGATAAGGCAGCGCTCCGACTCGCCATTCGATACTACCTTACCCCCGCGTGGAGGATTACGCTCGAAAACCGGAGACGAACTTAAACGCCTTATGGCCGAGGCTGTGGCTGCCGAAGACTATGAGAAGGCCGCCGAGATTAAACAGGAAATTGACAAGCGTTTAACTGAAGAGGAAGTATGAGCAAGAAAAACGACAGAATAGAAACTCTTATCGACATTATTAAAAGTCAGAGGATAGGAAGTCAGGAAAAACTTCTGGAGCAACTTGCCCGTAGAGGCCATGTTGTGACTCAGGCCACACTCTCGCGCGACCTGAAGATGCTGAAGACCAGTAAGGTTCCTATGGAACACGGAGAATATGCCTATATGCTCCCCGATGTCACCACTGCCACATTCCAGCCGAAGAAGCATATCAATGCCGATCTTAGCAGACTTCTCGACGCCGGATTCCTCTCGCTTGAATTCACCGGTAACCTCGGCGTGATGATGACGCGCAACGGCTATGCCAACGGCATTGCTTACGACATAGACATGCTTCACGCTCCGGAGATTGCAGGCACCATATCGGGGGCCAATACAGTGTTTATCGCCCTTCGTGAGGGCGTAGGCCATGAAGCGGCAAGGAGGGCGCTCGGATTATGATACGCGCCGGTATTGCCGGGGCCGACACTCCCATGGCGGGTGAATTGATCAGGATTCTGATAAATCATCCCGATGTGGAGCTGACCGGGGCGTTCGCGCCCGGAAAAGCGGGAAGATCCGTGGCCGGTGTGCATCACGGACTGACGGGCGAGTGCGATCTGGAGTTTACACCCGACATTAATCCCGCACAGCTTGATGTGATCTTCATTGATGCTCACTCCGAAGTGGCTGACCGGTTCAGGATGAATACCGACCGATGGCCGGAACTCCGAATCATTGATATGTCGCACTGTCCGACTCTCGATTTTGAGAAACTGGATATGGTCTACGGGCTCCCGGAGATCAACCGTAAGCAACTCGTGAGAGGAGCGCGCAGAGCGGTGGTAGCACGCTCGGTAGCCGCGGCATCGCTTATAGGACTATATCCGCTTGCGAGACATCTTCTTCTGAAAGGAGATATGGAAATTGCCTATATCTGTCCTCCGGATATAGACACGGAAGAAAAGAAGGAGATGGCCTGCAAGGAGATAGAACATATATTGCGGAATACTCAAAATTCATTTCAAGGCTCCATATCGCTTAAAAAAGATTCAGGCAATGAGAGTGACCCACAGACATTCTCCAACCGTATCTTAAGAGTGGAGATCAATATTCCGTGCTCGCTCGACATCAACGAGATATTCAAGATCTTCAACGAGATATATGGCGACCACAACTTTACTCACGCAATCCCTATAGTGATGGGGCCGGAAGAGACGGAAGGAACGCAGAAGACCCTTGTAAGTCTTCAGAAACGCTCTGCCGATACTCTCACTATCACAGTCACAGCCGACTGCAGGATGAGGGGTGGCGCCGGAGATGCGGTGCACATCATGAATCTGATGTTCGGACTGCACGAGAAAACGGGACTCTACCTGAAAGTGAACAAGTTTTAACCATGAGGTGCATTGACGTCGCCTTCATCAATCAGCAGAACCATGAGTGTCAATAAAGTGATTTTATTAGGAAATGTAGGGGGAGATCCTGAAGTGAGATACCCTGAGAAAGATTTCTGCGTGGCTTACTTCTCGCTTGCGACCAACGAACTTTCGGGCAGTAATGAGGTGACGGAATGGCACAATATCGTGATGACCGGCGAACAGGCCCGCTATGCCGAACGCTACATCAGGAAAGGAATGAAACTCTATCTTGAGGGCAGTCTGCGCACCAGACAATACACCGATAAATTCAACATCGCGCGCAAGCGCACCGAGATATATGCCCAGACGTTTGAGATTCTGGGGAGAAGCGGGGGCTGACAGTCCTGTTTTTGTAATGACACATAAAATAAAGCATTCAAAATGAGAAAATGGAAAATAGAGGATTCCAAGGAACTCTACAACATACAGGGATGGGGGCTGAACTATTTCAGCATTAACGAGAAAGGCCATGTTCAGGTAACGCCGAAAGAAGGTTATGCCCCGGTAGACATCAGGCAGGTGCTTGATGAGCTGAAACTGCGCGACATCTCCGCGCCGATGCTTCTCAGATTTCCCGACATTCTTGATGATAGAATCAGGAAGATTACCAGCTGCTTCAAGACCGCGAGCAAGGAATATAATTACGAGGGAGAAAGTTATCTCGTATATCCCATCAAGGTCAATCAGATGCGTCAGGTGGTGGAAGAGATCGTAAGCCACGGCAATAAGTACAATATCGGACTCGAGGCCGGTTCCAAACCGGAACTCCATGCTGTACTCGCCGTCAATACCCATGAGAACTCACTCGTGGTGTGCAACGGCTATAAAGACGAGGATTATGTCGAGCTTGCCCTGCTTGCGCAGAAGATGGGAAGGAGAATATATCTTGTGGTGGAGAAACTCAATGAGTTGCGCCTCATCATGAAAGTGGCCAAACGTCTGAAAGTGGAACCCAATATCGGCATCCGCATCAAGCTCACAAGCGCCGGAAGCGGAAAATGGGAAGAGTCGGGTGGCGATGTAAGCAAATTCGGCCTCAATTCGAGTGAACTTCTCGATGCGCTCGAGTTTCTTGAAAAAAATAAGATGACGCATTGCCTTAAACTCGTTCATTTCCATATCGGCAGCCAAATCACCAAAATCAGACGTATCAAGAATGCACTGAGAGAGGCGATGCAGTTCTATGTGCAACTCTCAAAATCAGGATTCAAGATTGATTTCGTGGATATAGGCGGGGGCCTGGGTGTGGACTACGACGGCACTCGCAGCAGCAGCGGTGAGAACTCGATGAACTATTCCATTCAGGAATACGCCAACGATGCTGTCTCAGCCCTTGTTGATGTCTGCGTCAAGAACGGGCTTCACCAGCCCAACATCATCACGGAGTCAGGACGATCGATGACAGCACATCATTCGGTGTTGATAATTGAGACACTCGAGACCACTCAGCTTCCTATATGGAATGATAATGAAGAACTGCCCGAAGATGCTCACGAACTTGCTAAGGAACTATATAATATCTGGGATAAGATAGATTCCTCACGAGTGTTTGAAGACTGGCACGATGCCCTGCAGATCAGGGAGGAGGCGCTTGATCTCTTCAGCCTCGGACTTCTCGATCTCAGGACACGGGCGCGGATAGAGAAACTGTTCTGGAGTGTGGCCCGCGATGTGCATGACATCACCAAAAGCATGAAGCACCCGCCTGAAGAACTGCGCAAAGTGGCGAGAATGCTACCCGAGAAATACTTCTGCAATTTCTCTCTATTCCAGTCACTTCCCGACACATGGGCTATCGATCAGATGTTTCCTACGATGCCCATAAGCCGTCTTGATGAGAAACCCTCGCACGAATGCACCATTCAGGACGTGACGTGCGACTCAGACGGAAAGATCAACCGCTTTGTGGCGCCACAGGGTGTGAGCCACTCCCTGCCTGTGCATCAGCTGAAGGCAGGAGAACCATACTATATTGGCGTCTTCCTCGTGGGTGCATATCAGGAGATCCTCGGCGATCTCCATAATCTTTTCGGCGACACGGCCGCTGTCCACATCACATGCGACAAAAACGGATATGAAATAGAACAGGTAATCGATGGCGAACCTGTGGCCGATGTCCTTGACTATGTGGAATACAATCCCAAGAAGCTCGTCAGGAATCTTGAGACATGGGTATCAAAATCGATGAAAAACGGACGCATCACTGCAGAAGAGGGGCGCCAGTTTCTCAATATCTATAAATCAGGACTCTACGGAATCACTTATCTTGAAAGAGATTGATTCATGGCACGCTATTTCCTACGTCTCGCCTACAGGGGGGAGCCCTTTCACGGCTGGCAGATTCAGCCCAACGCCCCGAGTGTGCAGGAGACAGTGGAGAGGGCCCTCTCCACGGCGCTTCGAGTTCCGGTGGCAATCACCGGGGCAGGACGCACCGACACCGGCGTAAACGCGCGCGAGATGTATGCCCACTTCGATTTTGAAGCGGAACTGCCTGACATCGGGAGACTGCTCGTCTCGCTCAATCGACTTGTAGGGAAAGATATCGCCATTCACGATATATTCCGGGTGGCCGATGATGCTCATGCCAGATTTGACGCGAGGCTGAGGACTTATAAATATTTCGTCACCTTCTCGAAGACTCCGTTCTTCTATCCTTTGAGCTGGTTTTGCCCAAATGGTCTCAATATTGACGAGATGAACAGGGCTGCCTCCGTCTTGCTTGAGACCAAAGACTTCACTTCTTTTGCAAAGCTGCATAGCGACGCGAAAACCAATATCTGCCATGTATCTAAGGCTGAATGGACTATTGAGGGTGATTCAGTCGCGGTCTTCACCATAAGCGCCGACAGATTCCTGCGCAATATGGTGAGAGCGGTGGTAGGCACTCTCGTAGAAGTAGGCAGAGGAAAGATGACAGTAGATGAATTCAGGGAAGTGATTTCACGAAAAGACAGATGCGCCGCCGGGCAGTCTATGCCCGGAGAAGCCTTATTTCTCTGGAGTGTGGAATATGACTATGTTCCGCAAAAAAAGATGATTGAAGACTAAACGAAGAGATTTTACGCACCATGAATGCTGAAGCCAGAATAAAGCAGTTGAGAGAGGAACTCAACCGTCATAATCATAATTATTACGTTTTGAACTCGCCCGAAATCAGCGACAAGGAGTTTGATATGCTGATGAAGGAACTGGAGTCTCTTGAGAAAGATCATCCCGAGATGGCCGACCCTCTGTCGCCTACTCAGCGCGTAGGCTCAGACCTGACCAAAGGTTTTGAGCACGTTACTCATGAGCGCCCCATGCTATCGCTTGCCAACACTTATAGCATAGAAGAAGTGGATGAATGGTTCGACCGCGTCAAGAAAGGGCTCGGAGGGGAGGACTTCGAGATCACTGGAGAAATGAAATATGACGGCACTTCGATTTCACTCACCTACGAGAATGGGCGCCTTGTCAGGGCTGTGACAAGAGGCGACGGCACACAGGGCGACGATGTGACGGTCAATGTCAAAACCATTCGGAGCATTCCTCTTGTGCTTCAGCCGGGAGACTGGCCAGAGAAATTCGAGATTCGCGGAGAAATACTCATGCCATGGACTGTCTTTAACGAACTCAATAAGGAACGCGAGTATAATGAGGAGCCGCTATTCGCAAATCCCCGGAATGCGGCCAGCGGAACGCTCAAGACCCAGGATCCGAAAGAAGTGGCAAAGCGCAGGCTTGATGCCGTGTTCTATTATCTTCTGTCAGACAATCTGCCATTCGGCTCACATTACGAGAATATGGAGGCGGCACGCCGCTGGGGATTCAAGGTGTCGGGTGAAATGCGGATACTGAAGACGGAGGAAGATGTAAATAATTATATCAGCCACTGGGATATTCACCGAAAGGAATTGCCGGTGGCCACCGACGGCCTTGTCTTTAAGGTGAATTCGCTGCGACAGCAGCTCAATCTTGGTTTCACAGCCAAATCTCCGAGATGGGCGGTTGCATTCAAGTTCAATCCTGAAAATGCCTGCACTCAACTTAAATACGTTAGCTTCGAGACCGGAAGAATGGGTATCGTCACGCCCGTTGCCAATCTTGAGCCGGTTCTTCTATCGGGAACAATAGTGAAGCGCGCATCGCTCCATAATGCCGATATAATGCGGGAACTCGATATCCATGAGAATGACTGGGTTTATGTGGAGAAGGGTGGTGAGATCATTCCAAAGATAACCGGAGTTGATAAGGAACGTCGTGACGCCGACAGCAAGCCGGTGGAATTCGTTTCACATTGCCCCGTATGCGGCACAGCACTCATTAAAAAGGAAGGTGATGCCGCCTGGATATGCCCGAATAAATACGGCTGCCGCCCGCAGATCACCGGCCGCATCGAACACTTCTGCGCCCGGCGCATGATGAATATCGACGGAATAGGCGAGGAAACAGCCGAACTGCTTTTCGACAGGGAACTCGTGACAACTCCGGCCGACCTTTATGACCTCACGAAAGAACAGCTGGCTCTTCTTGAACGTTTCGGCGACAGAAGCGCTGAAAGAATACTTCAGGGTCTGGAAGAATCAAAGAAAGTGCCCTTTGAGAGAGTGATCTACGCCCTTTCCATTCCCAATGTGGGGGAGACCACCTCAAAACGTTTGGCCAAAGCCGTGAAAAGCATGGAGAGGATGCAGGAAATGAGCGTTGAGCAACTTCAGGCCATTCCTGATGTGGGGCCGGTCGTGGCACAGGGGATATATGATTATCTTCGTGATCCCGTAAATGTTGTGAATATCGAAAGGCTGAAGGCTGCCGGATTGCAGATGCAGCTGAGCGAGGAAAAGATGCAGCCGGCCGGTAATGCTCTTGACGGACAGTCGATAGTGATTTCAGGCACTTTCGCTCATCATAGCCGCGATGAATATAAGGATATCATCGAGGCCAACGGCGGCAAGAATGTGGGCAGCATCTCCAAGAAGACCTCATTTGTCCTTGCAGGAGACAACATGGGGCCGGCCAAACTCGAAAAATGCCAAAAACTCGGTATCCCCATTATAGGAGAAGACGAGTTTCTGGCAAAACTTAATATCTGATGCTGCAAATCATCGCCCGGCTGATGATTAGCCTACGATAAGATCATCTGGTCTTGATGCCTCTGATCTTCCAATTGCCGGCATCATCATCCTCGATGAAATCAAAGTCAGTCACCGACAGGGGAAGAGGTTCGAACGTGATGGAAAACGATCCCTTCCCCTCTTCATCTCCATATAAGTGCTCGCCCGGCGTCATTCCTTCACTGCCGATAATGGCAAATCTTGTTCCGTCAGATGTGGAAAGATAAGAGTTTGGTGATATGATAATCCAGTTTTTCGGGATAAAATCCATGTTAAAGTATATGGTGGTTCCCTTATCGCTCATCTCTATTTTTTCTATGTCAAGAATGCAAGCGGTGGTGTTTGAATCGTAAGCAGGATTAGTGATGATTCTCATTCCGTCTGATTCGGAATATCTCGGTTCCTCTTTATCTCTGGTGTAATATCTGATCTTTCGGCCATATATTCCTTTTGAGTGTCCGTTCCACATATCCTGTATGATTCCGTCGGGAGAGATAATAAGGTAAGACGGAAGAGCATGTTGGGGAAGCCTGCCATATATACCCCGGTCTTCAACTCCTTCATTGAAGTTTAATCCCGACACGTTGAATACTTGTGTTGCTGATCGCCATGAGTCTTCATTATCTATTGAAAGGCTTATAATCTCGTAGGCGTCGGTTTTCTTTTGTCTCAACTCATCCAGTTCAGGCATAGCCATGATGCAGGGGCCACATCCGGAAGACCATATATCCACCAATATCCACTTGCCACTATAATCACGGAAATGGTGTTCGTTGCCGTCGAGATCGAAGAGGGGCAGGTCGGGAATCTTATCTCCGATAGCCAATTCTGTCTCGGGATATAGGTACACTCTGAGCTTTTGGCCTTTTGCCGATGTTTTCATCGAATCGTCAAGGCTTTCAAATACGGCTCTCAGGTCGTCGGCCTCTTCATCGCTGTAATTCTTTATGAATCTGCCGAATTTCGTGAAAAGATCAAGCCACAAATCAGTGACAGGTGCAGTCTTGAGATAAGACAGTTCACGCTCATTGATGATGTGTCTGATTGAATCTTGCATCTCGGAGAAGCGTTTTGATGAACCGGATTTCTTCTGAATCTCGATCCCATATTGCTGGTATTGATCCCAAAGATGTTTGTTATGGTAGAGAAACCGGTCAAATTCAGCCTGCTCCGCCACATTACTTCTGACGGGCCATGTGTAGATCAAGGCATCATCGCCTTCAATCTCAACTTCCGCTCCCGGGCCGATATAAAGAATTCGCTCCATGGTTGGAAGCCCGGGAGCAAGGGTCGAGACATCGGTTTTTACTACATCTGTAAGATCCGGAATCTCGAATCGATATTTTCCATTCAATACTGTGTCTTTCCCGATGAGCGTGCCTACATCGCCATTCCATTTATATAATAGCATCTCAGTGCTGTCAGGTAGCGCTGTGGTATGTCCGGTAATTACGGCATTACCCGGCATTGATCCATCTGCATGTGCCGCGACGCACGAAGCTATTAACGGAATGATTGATAATAATTTATTCGTCATAAAAATAGTGATTATAAAATCCCCGCCGAGCGGAAGAGCTTTGAGTAGTATTCAGCCTTCTTCTCAAGTTTCATCGGATAGGCACGGCTTGTGGATGGCATACGCCATATTTTGAGTCCATCCGGCCCTTCCACCATCTCACCCATCTTAGGCAGGGGAGTACCGGTGAGTCCGGCTATCACCTCGGCCGCCTTCTCGCCCGTAGTGGCTATGGTGTGGCAATCGGGAATCTCTTTTAGAATATCGAAAAGAGGCACCGGCACCAATATCTTGAGGTGCTTGTCTGAGGCATTCCCTTTTAGCCTGCGCACCTCGCGCGCGGTGTCGTTCATTGCTATGTGATGCCGTGCCATCAGACTTCGGCACTCCTCTTCGCGGAAACATTTCCTTTCCGCATCGTAGAGCGCATCTTTATCGCCGAGAAAGAGAAGCCCGCATATCCGCCAATAGTCGTTGATGGGATTGGGGTAGTAGAAATTCATGCTCCAGCGGTGAGAGCCCGGAGGGAAAGTGCCCAGAATCAGCACCCTGGCACCTTCCGGAAGAAACGGCGGAAAGGGATGGCTTTCCGTACTAATCTCACTCTCGACCACGTGTTTCATTTTTTCTCTTCGAGATGTTTGTATAGCACCGGAGCCGATGATTTCCAAACCTGATAAGCAATCTGACGCATGCCGTTTTGCGAGGGATGATTGCGCTGCTTGTCGATGAGACTCAGCTTCACATTGTGCACGCCGTAATGGTCGCAAATCTGAGCCATCGACTCGGTGATGTCTCTGCTAAGGTCGCTGTTGCAGATATTGATTATCAGCGCATCGGGGTATCGCTCCTTCATTGAGTGGAGCAGGTGAGCGAATGCCGGACGATAGGCATACATATCCTGTTCTGTCCAGTCGGAATACTTGAATTCTCCGATGGGGGAGTGTGCCCAGTCGTCGTTGGTGCCTCCGAAAATGTAAATGATATCAGGCTCGCCGAGGCGCTCCACACGTGTGTTGAACGAGCGATGCTTGTAATCCTCACCCCTGTAGCCGGTATAGCTTATGGTTGCGCCGCTCCATGCGTCGATCTTGTCAAGTTCGAGGCCGTTGGCGTCTGCCAGCACGCTCCACCACAGCTGAGAGGGTGAGTTCACGTCGTTGCCGTCGGTCTGAGTGAAATACCAAGGCTCATAGCCCTCAGGTATGATGCCGTCGAAAGTGGAATAACTGTCGCCCATCACCGACATCTTGAGTTGCGCACCTGCCGAAATGGCTATGAGGCAGGATGCAGCCAGCATGATGATTTTTTTCATTGCTATTCAGTTTTTTTAGTTATAGTGCAAAATTAATAAAAAAAATCGTTAATTTTGCATCATGAAAAAAGTATTTCTCACGGGCGCTACCGGAGTTATGGGTAGCCGGGGGCTATATGAACTTGTCAATTCTGACAACGCATACGATGTGACCGTGCTCGCACGCGACAGCAGGAAGAACAGAAAGAAGCTCGCACCCTACATGAAAAAGGGTGTGAACGTGATATGGGGCGACCTTCTCGATAAGGAATCCGTAAGGAAGGGAGTGGAACGTGCCGACATAGTCCTGCACGTAGGCGGCATGGTGTCGCCTGCGGCTGATTGGTATCCGGAGAAGACACTCGAAACCAATATCGGAGCCATGCGCAACATCATAGATTGCGCTCTGCCCCGCAAGGATGAGGTGAGGATTGTATATATAGGATCTGTCTCTCAATATGGTCCGAAAAATGTGCCGAACCACTGGGGAAGTGTCGATGATCCGCAGACTCCGGCCAAGTTCGACGCTTACGCGCGCTCAAAGGTAGAGGCTGAGAAATTGCTCAGGGAATCGGGCCTGAAATGGTGGGTATCGCTGCGTCAGACCGGAATCCTGCATAGCGGACTTCTGATGAATGCCTCCGATCCCATAGCGTTTCATGTGCCGCTGAAGGGTGTGCTCGAATGGGTCACGGCCGATGATTCGGGTCGGCTGCTCGAGCGGGTTTGCCGCGACAGCGTTCCAGACTCTTTTTGGGGGAAATGCTACAATATTGGCGGGGGAGAGGCGTTCAGGCTTACCAACTACGACTTCGAGCGTCGCCTTCTCAAAGCTATGGGCTGCCCGCCTCCTGAGAAGATATTTGAAGTGAAATGGTTTGCCACAGATAATTTTCACGGAATGTGGTATAAGGACTCCGACAGTCTTGAAGAGATCCTGAACTTTAGGGGTGATGACACTCCCGACTCTTATTTCAGGAAGATGAAGAAGCAGTTGCCCTGGTATTTCTCACTGGCGCCCCTTGCGCCGGCATGGGCACTGAAGGCATTCATGAAGCGAGTGGCACATACCCGCCGACTCGGCCCGATGTGGTGGATCAGTCAGAACGACGAGGAGCGCATCAAAGCGGCATGGGGAAGCCGGGAAGCGTGGAACGCGCTCCCCGGCTGGGATGAATATTTAAAAGATTTTCAGTTAGATGCCACTTTGGAATAGTTCGACTCCCCGGCGGCCTCTATGAAATTGCATACGGAATATACTATCAGTGAGATTCCGGTGACGAGCACTATTGCGTTCATCATCCTTACCGGACCGAGATAGAGAATCACGCATCCCGCTATCACAAGCAGAATAGGCAGAATATAGAATGCGAAGGGGAAACGGGCCTGACTGAAGCCGAATGAAAGCATGCAGATGTGGTAGAGCCCGGCGAGAATGATTATCGCTGCAAAGGAGTAGACAAGCAGAGAACTGAATCCCTGCGGCGCAATCAGCATCCAGATGCCGAGCGCTCCGGTGGCTACCGCTGAAATCGTGGCAACTATCGATACGGATTGGGCTGATGCTCCTCTCCCTTCCGCTTCGAGATGTGCCTTACGGCGGAACACCATCACAAGATTAAGGACTGCGGCAAGAAGAAACGCTCCTCCTACCACCATAACTACAACATTAATAGCCGTTGCCTGCATAAAGAGAAGGACTATACCTAAAATCAGCGTTATGATACCGGTATAGGTAAGACTTTTTGTTTTCATAGTACGTTTTTTTAGTTTTGTTATGAATATATAACAAACATACACGCATAATGTGCGTAACCAACATGATTTTTTAGCAGTCGTTCGCCTCTCCCCGGCTGCAAACCCCGGCCATTGCCCCCCCGACCTCACTCACCACGATGCTGTAATAACCAATACCTTTACAGGTGCCAAACTCGGTTTCGATATGCTTTGAGTTCCTGTTCAGGAAGCTTAGCAATCGCTTCGTCAAGTTCACGGAGTATCATAGCCTTATCCTTAGGCAAGATACCTGTTATTGGTACCGTATTAGAAACATGATTAGACAAAATAGTGGTCCTTATATTGAGTTTGCTAATTAATGTTTTAATCTATAAAATCCCAGCGAAAAGCGTAATATGCGAGCGGCCACCTGAAAAAA
>CAYPGW010000019.1:0-49447 GCA_964410515.1 uncultured Sangeribacter sp.
CGACCCCCTGATTAACAGTCAGGTGCTCTAACCAACTGAGCTATTGAAGCGTTTTGATGTTTTATGCCGTCTCCGGCTTTATTTGGCGCTTCAAGATGGGCTTGAACCAACGACCCCCTGATTAACAGTCAGGTGCTCTAACCAACTGAGCTATTGAAGCGTTTTTAAGATTTTGCATGAGGTATTTCCCTCAATTGCGATGCAAAATTACTGCTTTTTTTTTGATTGTGCAAATTTTCAGTGAACTTTTTTTGATTTTTTTTCAAACCGGCTTTTTAATGGTTTGAGAAATAGGAAATTGGCGATATGCAAAACGAAAAGGCTCCGGATAAATGAAAAGGCTCCGGATTAAGATCCGAAGCCCTGATGCTTTTATCGGGAGATGTCTTTTCAGTTGGCTGCTGCTGCGAAAGGCTCTACATTAATAAATTTGCGACCTTCCTTGCCAGTGGTGAAGACAACGATTCCGTCTACAAGAGCGAAGAGAGTGTGATCCTTGCCCATGCCTACGTTGAGGCCGGGGTGATGAACTGTGCCACGCTGGCGCTTGATGATGTTGCCGGCTTTGCAC
Source organism: uncultured Sangeribacter sp. (assembly GCA_964410515.1). GTDB lineage: Bacteria > Bacteroidota > Bacteroidia > Bacteroidales > Muribaculaceae > Lepagella. The sequence continues at coordinate 572 of CAYPGW010000019.1, forward strand.
TTTGATCCTCCGAAAATTTTCACTCCAAGTCGTTTGCTTTCTGATTCGCGGCCGTTCTTAGAACTACCGACACCTTTTTTATGTGCCATATCTGATGAGGATTATTTTTCGATGTTCTTTACTAATACTTTGCTAAACTGCTGGCGATGGCCGTTGAGGCGGCGATAGCCTTTGCGACGTTTTTTCTTGAAGACGAGCACTTTGTCGCCTTTCACGAGGGGAAGAAGAACTTCGCATGTCACTTTAGCTCCTTCTACGGCAGGAACTCCAACTGTCACGTCGCCGTCGGCGTCAAGAAGCAGAACTTTGTCGAAAACCACTGTTTCGCCTTCCTTCACTTCATCGCCGAGATGGTGCACATACAGATACTTGCCTTCTTCGGCTTTGAACTGCTGACCTTTAATTTCTACGATTGCGTACATTTTTTTATTGAATTTTTGATGGTTGCGTTGGGCGCAGACCCAATGTTGGCCTGTCTTTATATGCCTTGGCGCGAAATGCAACGCAAAATTACAAAAAATATCTCAACCGGCCAAATTTTTTTTGAAATTCAGGCAGTCACAATAAAAAATTATCCGGGCTACAGGCGTGGAAGAAGTATTTCGTTCAGTTTTTTGTGCTCCACGAGAAATCCGTCGTGTCCGAATTCTGATTGAAGTTCGAAATATTCCGCATTGGGTAGCATTGCGGTGAGCTGTCGCATTTCGTTAGGTGTGAAAATAATGTCGGTGGTGATTCCAATAACTGTGGCCGGAGCTTTGATCTTAGACAGCACTTCAGTCACGCCACCGCGTCCTCGGCCTATGTCGTGAGTGTCGAATGCGTCAAGAATAGCCATGTAGGAATACGCATCGAATCGTCTGCAAAGTTTCTCTCCCTGATATCGCTGATATGTGCAGGCCCTATGAGATTCGGGAATGGAATCGGAAGGTGGATCCTGCTGCGTCTGATTGTATCCACAAGGGCCCCTGTAGGTGAGAAGTCCTATGGCTCTGGCGGCTGCAAGCCCGTCGCGGGCAGCGTCGGGGCGTTTTTCTCCATAAGTCTTGTCGCTGAGGATAGCCATGCGTTGAGTCTCGTCGATGGCAATGCTCCAGGGAGATGCTTTGGCCGATGTGGCAAGGAAGACAAGGTTATCGAAACGTTCCGGCTGCATGGCTGCCCATTCTATGGCCTGAAATCCGCCTACTGAACATCCTACAAGTGTGTGAATCTGTTTTATTCCGAGTGCATCGGCAAGCAGCAGATGGGCGCGCACCATATCTCGTATGGTAAGTTTCGGAAACTCATCATAATATGGTTCTCCTGTTGCGGGGTTGATAGATGTGGGTCCGGTGGAGCCATAGCATGACCCTAAGATGTTGGCGCACACCACAAATCGTTTATCCGGATCAAGAAAGCAGCCACTCTCTACCGTATGCGGCCACCAATCAGCAACATCGCTGTTGGCGGTGAGTGCATGGCATACCCATACCACATTGCTTTTCGTTGCATTGAGTGTGCCATACGTATGATAGGCTATATCCAGTTCGGGCAAAATCTCGCCCGATTCGAGATGGAAGGGATGTGGTGAATGGTAGATTTGCATACGGTCTTTGTTTTCAAAAGAGCATGCAAAGTTAATGTATTTTTTTTAATTCTGCAACTTATGGTGTGAGTCTTACTTCTTTATTGCTTTTTCCTACGCGTGAGGGTGAATTTTTAACTTCGCTACATTTGCATATTTGCCGATTCCGTTGTAAATTTGCGTTATGAATAGAATCGGCAAACTATATTTTCGTTATGGGACGATGGGTTCGGCAAAGACGGCCTTGCTCCTCACTACAGCTTATAATTTTGAAGAGCGGGGTCTGGCATACGTGTGCATGAAGCCCGTTGTTGATACGCGCGAGAAGAAAAACGTGATTCATTCGCGTATAGGGATAGAGAGGGAGTGCCGCTGGATTTATCCGGAAACCGATCTTTACGATTTCGTGAAAGATGCCTTTGAGCAGACTCTCGACGTGCCTGACTGGATTCTTGTGGATGAGGCTCAGTTTCTATCTGAGGAGCAGGTAGATCAATTAGCGCGTGTTGTGGATGACTATGGAATAAATATAGTCTGCTATGGTCTGCGCACCGATTTCCAGACTCATCTTTTCGAGGGTTCGAGGCGTCTTTTCGAGATAGCCGACTCAATAGAGGAGGTGAAATCCACATGCGGATGCGGACGGAAGACTATTGTGAATGCCAGAATCGCCGGCAACGGCGAGATAATTACCGAAGGAGAACAGGTTGAGATCGGTGGCAACGACAAGTATATGGCTGTATGCCGCAAATGTTGGCGCAACAAGCGCATAGAGATGGCTCACCGCGATACCCTTCCGTTTGAAGACTGATAATTGACTGATTGCAACTTCCGGAAAATTTATAACTATGGATAAGTTATCAAGAGAGCGAATAATAAAGCTGATAAAGCGTGAGGTAGTGCCTGCTGTGGGATGCACCGAGCCTGTGGCTGTTGCACTTTGCGTGGCAAAAGCTACGGAGATTCTTGGCGTGCGCCCCGAAAGAATAACTCTGCGTCTGAGCGGAAATATCATCAAGAACGCCATGGGAGTCGGCATACCCGGAACGGGAATGATCGGACTTCCTATTGCCGTCGCTCTCGGAGCCATCGTGGGTAAATCGGAATATGCGCTCGAGGTGCTGCGCGATGTCACCCCTGAAGCTGTAGAAACGGGAAAAAAATATATCAGTGAAGACCGCATCAGCATTTCTCTTGAGCCGGATGCCCCGTCAAACTTGCACATAGATGTTGAAGTCTCTGCGGGTGATGACCATGCCAGATGTGTGATTTCCGGCTCGCATACGCATTTCATTCTTGAAGAGAAAAACGGCGAAGTCCTGCTGAAAGAAAGTGCAGGAGCCGATGCCGATTCTGATGTCTCGGAAGATCCTGCGCTCGATATGCGCACTGTCTATAATTTCGCCATGGAAGCCCCTCTTCATGAAATCTCCTTTATCATGGAAGCGCGCAGGCTTAATATGGCTGCTGCGCGCTATGCGCTCGACGGCGATTTCGGACATAATCTCGGGTCTACGGTGCTGCATTTCGGAGAGAAATTCTTCGGTGATTCGCCGGTGGCGCATGCCATCACGCTCACTTCGGCAGCATGCGATGCCCGCATGGGAGGAGCCCCGGTAGCGGTGATGAGCAACAGCGGATCGGGCAATCAGGGCATCACGGCCACCATGCCTGTAGTGGCGTATGCCATGGATATAAACGCTTCTGAAGAAACTACCGCGCGGGCTCTCATACTCAGCCATCTCACCTCTATATATATAAAGCAGTCGCTCGGACGCCTCTCTGCGCTCTGCGGCTGCGTGGTAGCCTCAACGGGTGCTTCCAGTGCTCTGGTCTATCTCATGGGGGGTAACTATGATCAGGTGTGTGATGCTGTGAAAAATATGATAGCAAATCTCACCGGTATGATTTGTGACGGAGCCAAACCATCGTGCTCAATGAAGATTTCAAGCGGAGTCAGCACCGCGATGATGTCGGCCATGCTGGCCATGAAAGGTTATTCAGTCACTTCAGCCGAGGGTATAATTGCCGATGACGTAGACCGCACAATCCGCAATCTCACCTCCATAGGAAGAGAGGCCATGAAAGCTACCGACCGCATGGTGCTCGACATCATGACCTGCAAGTGATCTAAAACTCCAGCGAGGTAAGTTCTATCTTCACATCGAAGGGTGTGGCCTGACGTTTAGGTTTAGCCGACTTGTGATAGTAGAACGATTTCTGTGTGTCCCATGTCTTTACGTCTACGCGCCTCGTTTCCTGTGCCGGTATTGTGCAGTCGATCCGGCACTCCCGGCGATGAAGTTCCCTCCCTTTCATGTCGAGATACATGATATCTACTCCCACTCTCGTCAAAGTCGAGTCAAGCCCGTTGATGATGAAGAAACTCTCTATTCCGCTTGATGCAGTCTTGTCAAACCCATAGAAGCGAATAGCCTTCTCCATGCTTTCCCAAGTTGAGGAGCTGTCGCGCCTCACAATCACCTTGCCATCAGCTTCCAGTGTCTTTTCTTCGGTGGTTCTCACCTTAACTGCCGGAAGTTTTGTCCTGATCTTTCGGGCTTCCATCTGTCCCGAAAGAAGTGCCCCTATGATTGAGGCCAGTGTGAAAATTATGATGTGACGCCTCTTCATAACACTCTCTTATGCCGGCGCATGGAGCCGTTGTGGTCATATCCGGGATAGACCTTGATGAGGCCTGCCGGAAGATCGGAGGCCGGATTGCTGACCGATAGCCGCACCACTCTCCAGAATCTCGGCAAGAGGGTGTTGAGGTTTATCTTGAATTTGACTTTTGGAGATTTCACTTTCAGTGTTTCGCCATCGGCCGATAACACCGCCACGCAGTCGCAGAAGCGTGTGAGCGCTGATTTGTCTTTGCGAGTTGACTGATTGAGCCGGAATTGCTTTGGATCAACCGAGCTGTAGAGCCGTCCGATGATGTCACCCGGCTCCAGTCGGCAGTCGGGTGTGGAGAGCAATGTCAGGGTGAAACTTCCCGGAATAGCAGGGTCGGATTGAATGAGAACCCTTGCGCCGTCTTCCGGATATTCCCATATTCCTTCAACCTGATCGAGCATGTTGTCGTCACACCATCGCCGGGCCTCCTCCTCGCTTGGGAAGAAGGCCCCGGCCCGGTGGGTTAGCAGGGATGCGAATAGAGTCAGGAGAAAGAATACAGTCCTCACTTATTCGGCTTATTTGGTGGAGAAATTATACGTCAGGCCGAAGCTGAGTATTTCCTTCAACATCCAATGATGCCATTTCGACATGTTGAAATCCGAACTTGAATCATAGCGCAGGTTAGCGTAGATCTGGGTGCTAAGGAATTTATTGATGGCAAAATCCCATGTAGTCTCTACGTTGCCCTGGAAATATGTATAGTCGGTGAAGGCAAAGCATCTTGTTCTCATCGAAACGTTTGACGACGCCTGCCATGTCATGTTGAGTTCGCCGCTCGAACCTATCTCGCTGTGCGACTTGTGACCCGGCTTTATGTTGAATTGTGCATGGTCTATCTCGTCGTCAAGACATATCTTAAGGTTATATGAGAGGGGAGCGATGGATGCCGACATCGAGAAGGTCTTTTTCTTGTTCTGTGTGCTGTAGGTCATACCTATACCGAGGTTCAGGTCGGCAGGAGAAAGGAAGGATGCCGTGCGGATGTCGGTATTGGTCTTGTAGTTCTTGAAAAACTGGGTCTTGAACTGCCCGGTTAAGGTATAGAACCATTTTTTCAAGGCTTTGAAACCATATTTCACATTATATTGGAAAAGATCTTCTGAAAGTGAATATTTCCTTCCCACGGCACTTTGCTCCACTGAGTTTACACCGAGTTTATAATTGACCGTGCTCTGAAAAATCTGATTCTCATGATATGTGGGGTTGAGTTGCACATCCCAGTAGAAATTGAATAGCAGCTGCAGATAATTGTTGCCGCCCTGATACCAGTTTTTCGACACGTATGCCTGCGAGAACTGGAGTCCGGTGCTGAATTTGTGGAGCCAATGCTTTTTTTGCTGCTCGAATTCCGGGATTATCGCATCGTCGGTAGTCACCTCCGGAAGATTGAGGCTGCGGATATACGTGCCCAATGTCACGTCATCCTCGGGCAAGCGCGGAGGCACTGGCAGATCCCAATAGGTATATTCTATCGAATACGGATTATTAATCATGGAGAGATACATATAATCCTGACTTATGCGCGACTGTGTCAGCGCGTCGTGGAGCCAGCTTGGAGTGAACTGTTCCGTAATCAAGCCCGCCGCCTCTTCGGTCATAGGATTGCTGACGGCGGAATTTACGTCAAACGATCTTGACTTGATGCTGCGGTAGCCGGAAAAGATTCTTGGCCCCTTGTAAGGAGTTAAGGTCAGAATGCCGGATGCATCCGGGAGTTCTGCCAGAATCTGATCGAGATCACGCACTATGACCGGCCTGTTGAGCAGCGCCTGATAGGCGCTGTCGTTTGCAAGCGGCTCATATACGTAGAGAGAGTCCGGAGTGAATATCTCTTGTGCCGGTTCATTATTAAGGCCTCCGTTGTCGTCAAAGATGCTTGTATTCTGTGCGCCCGCGGCGAGAGAGAGGCAGGTGAAGAGTGCTAAGCTAAAATGTCTCATATATTTTGGGTCTTTTTTATTTGGATTGGGAATCAGATTGCGGCAAAGCCTATCATTTAGGTGCCTTCAGAATGTCGTCATATTGTTTGGTCTTGATTATTTCGAGAGCCTTCCCAAACATCGGATCGCGCTCGTTGTAGACCTTGAAGTAGGTAGATGAATCGTAGATGTCTCGGCCTATCAATCCTTTGAGCACCATTCTGAAGAGGGGAGTGCTAAGGTCGGCCTCTTCTTTGTTGAATTCAATTTTCTCTGCGGTGGCCATTTCGAAGAGCTCGTTGAGCTGCGCATCCGTGATGGAGTATCCTTTCACGAAGTCATCATCCGTGGGATATGCCTTGAGAATCTCACGACGGTCTTTGTCTACTGTCTTGATGGCAAATCTGTTGATCAGTCCTTTAGCCATCACCTGGCGATAATACTTTGTGTTTTCAGTTGTGTCGATACCCACAAACACATCAGGCGATATGCCTCCGCCTCCATAGATAGGACGGTTGAGCCTCAAAGTCTTCACTTTGAGAGAGTCCACATATTTGATTGAGTCGGCGTGCATCAGTTCGCCGCGGTTTAGGCGGTCGATGATGTCATGGGCATACGCGTCAGCGTTCCCTTTGGTGTATGGTTTCTGAATGTCTCTCCCGGTGGGCGTGTAATAGTGCGACACCGTAAGCCTAATCATCGACCCGTCGGGGAATGGCACCGGCCTCTGAACGAGTCCCTTGCCATAACTGCGTCGCCCCACAAGTACGCCCCTGTCCCAGTCTTGCACCGCTCCGGCTGTGATTTCAGCAGCAGAAGCGGAAAACTGATTTATCATCACCACAATGCGTCCATCCTCAAGAAGCGGTTTCTTCCGCGACGGAAATGAGTAGTAATCATATCGGGGATTGTTGTTGCCTTCTGTAAAGACTGTAAGGCTTCCCGAGGGCAGCAGTTCTCCAACTATGTCAACCGAAGCCTTGAGATATCCGCCCCCGTTGTCGGTTAGGTCAAGAATGAGGTTTTTCATGCCTTCTTTCTTTAGGCGCTCTGTTGCTTCGGCAAACTCCTTATGGGTCTCACCTCCAAATTTGTTGAGGCGGATATAGCCGATACCGGGTTCCACCATATAGGCGGCATCAACGCTGAAGATAGGAATATCGTCGCGTTCGATGCGGAAATCGATAGTGTCGGGTCTCCCGGCATCCTGCCTGAGCACCTGCACGTCTACCGTAGTGCCCTTCGGGCCTCTCAGCCTGCGCATGATGTCGGAATTGAGCATCTTCACGCCTGCTATCACCGTGTCATTCACCTTCAGTATCCTGTCGCCGGGCAGGATTCCGACTCTTTCAGACGGGCCTCCGCCAATGGTCTCAATGATATAGAGCGTGTCAGTGGCCATATTGAAAGATATGCCGATGCCGCTGAATGATCCTTCCAGAGGCTCGTTTAGTTCCTTGGTTTCCTTGGCGTTGGAATAAGAGGAATGCGGATCAAGATTCTTCAGCATTCCTACGATGGCGTCCTCCACCAGTTTCTCTTCGTCAACCGAGTCTACATAGAGTCTTGCTATGGCCTGCTCGGCATATTGAAGTTTATGCGCCGGCGCGAACTGCTGCTGCGCGTAAGCGGCCACTGCCGCCAGTGTGATTATTGCGTAAAGTAACTTTTTCATTGCTTTAAGATTCTTCTTTAGGGAGAAATCTGCCGGCGTCGTAACCGTTGGCTATCAGTTCGCGCACCATGCTGCTTGAGACATATCCGTATTCCGGCCGTGCTATCAGAAACACTGTCTCTATGTCTGAGATGGCGGAGTTGCAGTCGGCCAGATTGCGTTCATATTCAAAGTCTTTCACCTCTCTCAGTCCCCGCACTATATGAGTGGCGCCGTGGCGCCGCGCGAAATCTACAGTCAGGCCCGTGTATGCTTCCACGGTCACTCTCTCATCACCTGCGAAAAAACGCCTGATGGTCTGGGCACGTCTGGAGGCGGCTTCTCCGGCTTCCGGTTTGGCCTGATTGAAACCTACTCCTATCACGAGCCGGTCAAAGCAGCCCAGCGCCCTGTCGGCTATGTCCTTGTGGCCGATGGTGAAGGGGTCGAACGTACCCGGAAACACACATGTCCTCATGGCTCCTCCTCCTCGATTATCAGATTGTCGATGATGAAATTCTGGCGATCCATGGTGTTCTTGCCCATATAGAATTCCAGAAGCTGATCATATTTATCTTCTTTTTTCACCACCACAGGGTCAAGCCTCATGTCCGGGCCGATAAATTCTGCAAATTCATCGGCATTGATCTCTCCGAGACCTTTGAACCGGGTTATTTCCGCATTCTTGCCGAATTTCTCTATTGCGGCTTTCCGCTCTTCATCGGTATAGCAGTAATATGTATCTCTCTCTCCGTCTGCGGCCTCCTTCTTTTTCTTTCCCTTCTTGCGCTGTATCGCGGCCTTATTTCGCACGCGGAAGAGGGGTGTCTGAAGAATGTAGACATGTCCCTTCTTCACGAGGTCGGGGAAGAAAGTCAGGAAGAAAGTGATGCAGAGCAGCCTGATGTGCATACCGTCTACGTCGGCATCAGTGGCTATGATGATCTTGTTGTAGCGCAGCCCCTCAATTCCGTCTTCGATATTGAGCGCGGCCTGCATGAGATTGAACTCATCATTTTTGTAGACTACTTCCTGAGTCAGACCGAAACTGTTGAGCGGTTTACCTCGCAGCGAGAACACGGCTTGATTTTCCGCATTGCGCACCTTTGTAATGGTGCCGCTCGCTGAGTCACCCTCGGTGATGAAGATGGCCGACTCGTCGCGTCGGTCTTCTTTGGCATTTGCCCTGATCGAGTCGTTGTAGTGAATCCGGCAGTCGCGCAATTTTGGATTGTGCAGGCTCACTTTCTTAGCCTTTTCCCTTGCAATTTTAGCCACTCCCGCCAGCGCCTTGCGCTCCTTCTCGCTTGCGGCGATTTTCTTCAGCATCGCATTGGCGGTGTCAGGGTTTCTGTGCAGATAATCGTCAAGTTCCTTCTTCAGGAAGTCGCCCACGAACTTATTTACTGTCACCGGGCTGTCGGGTGCTATCTCCTTGCTGCCAAGACGTGTCTTTGTCTGCGATTCAAACACAGGCTCCTGAATGCGCACGCTCACGGCGGCCACGATGCCGTTGCGGATATCGGAATATTCGTAGTTTTTGCCTGAGAATGCCTTAATGGTCTTGCCTATGTGCTCCTTGAAAGCAGCAAGGTGGGTTCCTCCCTGAGTTGTGTGCTGCCCGTTGACGAAAGAATAGTATTCCTCACCGTTCTGATCGGTGTGAGTGATCACAACCTCAATGTCTTCACCCTTCAGGTGTATGATGGGGTAGAGCGGCTCGGCCGTCATTCTTTCGGCGAGAAGGTCGAGAAGACCATGGCGTGAAAGATAGCGTTTGCCGTTGTAATAGATATGAAGACCTGTGTTGAGATAGGTGTAGTTGTTCACCATGGTCTCGATGGTCTCCGGATCGAAATGATAGTCACGGAATAGTGTCTCGTCCGGCCGGAATTCCACCAGGGTTCCGTTTTCTTCGCGGGTGGGGGTCTTTTCGGTATGTTCCGTGAGGCGTCCGCGGTCGAATGTAACTCTTACGCACTCTCCGTCGCGGTAGCTCACCACCGTGCAGTGTGTTGACAGGGCGTTTACGGCTTTCAGACCTACACCGTTGAGGCCGACCGACTTCTTGAAGTTCTTGTCGTCAAATTTGCCGCCGGTGTTGATGTCGGAAGCCACTTCCTTCACTTTTCCCAACGGTATTCCGCGTCCGTAGTCGCGTATCTTGACCTCGCCGGTTTCGGCGTCCACGCTTATGTCGATGCGCTTTCCGGCACCCATGTTGAACTCGTCGATTGAGTTGTCGATCACCTCCTTAATGAGCACATATATGCCGTCTTCGGCATGTGATCCGTCGCCCAGCTTTCCGATATACATGCCCGGGCGCCTGCGGATATGCTCATTCCATTCGAGGGTCTGTATGGCATCGTCGCCATACCCCGAATCCTCCACACGGGCCGGAGTGTCGAGCTCAAACTCAATCTCAGAAGCTTCCTCCTCATTGCCGGGCTCTGAAGTGTGGGGCAGGGGAAAAGCCTCTATTTCGTCGAATATGTTGTCGTTTGCAGTGTTGTCAGCCATATTAGGGGTCATTGTTATTGACGTTGTCGGTTGGTATTACCGCACTTCATCTCTCAGCCATTTCTCAAGTTCCTGAGTCCACTGGCTTTTGTAGGGAAATCTGTCGCGGAAGCCCCATCCGTGTCCTCCGGTGGGATAAGCGTGAAGCGACGCCGGCACTTTATTGTCTACGAGTGCCTGATAATATGCGATGCTGTTCACCGGCGGCACGGCTCCGTCGTCTGACGACAGCATTATGAAAGCCTTCGGAGTGTCTGAGGTGACATGCTTTTCGTTGCAGTAGGCGTTCACGAGAGCATCTGTTGCGTCTTTTCCAAGAAGATTCTCGCGCGAGCCCCAATGGGTCTTGCCTTTCTCCATCGACACCACAGGATAGAAAAGCACCTGAAAGTCGGGGCGTGTCTCGGCCGATGAGTAGTGTGTGGCGAGGGTGGAGGCGAGATGGCCGCCGGCTGAAGCCCCCGCGATGCCCACTTTTCCGGGGTCTACGCCGAGTTCAGCGGCATATTTGCGCACCACCCTCATGGCCTGCTCTGCATCGGCCAGCGGAATGGTGCAGTCGCCGTTGGGAAGTCGATATTTCAGCACCACGTAGGTGATTCCCTGGCTGTTGAACCATTCGGCCATGTCGTGACCCTCATGGGCGTCGGCCTCGTGGGTGTAGCCCCCTCCGGGACACATCACTATGGTCTTTCCGGTGGGGCGTTTCGGTGTATACACCGTGATGGCAGGGTCTTTGGTGAAGTCTCGGGCTCTTACAGCCGCTTGCTTCGCTTCAGTGATTTCGAGTGGATTCTCATCCCAGATTAGAATCTCTGTTTTCTTCTGAGCCATCGCGCTCAGGCTTGCCGTAATGAAGCAGAATGCCATCAGATATCGTAACATTTTCATAAGAATAAGCCTTTACTATTTCCAATTCACAAAATTACTAAAAAAAAAGCAAAACTGCAACAGTTTTCATTTTTAGATGATTTCAGGCATTGCGGTGTGTGAACCGCAGGGCGGGTTCAGTCGTTGTATTGACATGACTACAGTAAATTTTTTCGGTGCTCCCGTCAAGACTGTCGGTGAGCTTCCCCAGGCAGGCGTAATGGCCCCTGATTCAAGTTTGACAGCGCAGGATCTTTCAGACTTCACTATTGAGTCTTTGAGAGGCAAGCGCGTAGTGCTTAATATTTTTCCGAGTCTCGACACCGAGGTGTGCGCGGCTTCAGTGAGGAAATTCAACGTTGAGGCTTCATCGCTTCCCGATACGGTAGTGGTGTGTGTTTCTGCCGATCTCCCGTTTGCTGCAAAAGATTTCTGCACCGCCAACGGCATTGAAAATGTCATCACGGGCAGCACTTTCCGCAGTGACTTCGGCGAGAAGTATGGAGTCCGTTTTGTCGATGATCCGTTCCGGGGTCTGATGGCAAGATCAGTCGTCGTGATAGATCGTGACGGAAAGGTATTGGGCTCAAAGATAGTGGAGGAACAGACCCACGAACCCGATTATGAATTCGTGAAGTCGCTTCTCGCTTGAGTGTGATTATTGAAATGCAAGAAAGTCTGTCGGAATGCTCCGTCAGGCTTTTTTTGCGCATCCTTCTTACACCGGCTTTATGACAGCCGGAATAAGCTGGCGCACTTTTTCGCCGAAACGCACTTTGTAAGACTTCGATATGGAATCGTAGCTTTCCACTACGCCTTCTCCGAAGATGCGGTGTGACACTCGGGTGCCGGCGGTCATCACTGCGTTGTCTCCCCCTCCCAGTTCATCGTCAAGGCCTCGCACCATGTTGCGTGTGCCCTCGAGCAGTGCCGGATCGGGATTGCCGGTGATTTCAATAAGTCCGTCATCTATCTCAGAGATAAAGCGCGAGGGATATTTCATGGCTCCGTTCTCGTTGAGATACCCTTCTGAATCTGACATATAAAGCATGTCTTTGGCTCGCGTCACGGCCACATACATCAATCTCCGTTCCTCTTCCTCTCCGTCTGACCTCCGCTCGCGGATGGATCTATGGTTTGGGAATATGCCTTCAGTAAGGCCCATGATGAAGACATACGGAAACTCCAGACCTTTCGACTGATGGATAGTCATGAGCCGAACCTTGTCTTTCTCCTCTTTATGGTCAGTATTGACGTAGAGCGCTATGTCCTGTAGGTAATGGTAGAGGTCGGCTTCGCTGTCTTCAAAGCGTGATGACTCGAATTCAATCATGGAGCTTACGAGTTCCGCCACATTTTCCAGCCGCTCCTCTTCCTCATCGGTGCGATACATCGTGTCGAGTCCGCTGCGCGCCATAAGTTTCTCCGTGAGGTCTGAAACTTTCAGCCCCTCCGCTATTGCCCGTGCCTCCTCTATCAATGTGACGAAATCCCTGATGGGCTTCTTGCCGAACGGGGCATCCGAAATATGGCGGCGGAGTGTAGGATATAGGGCATCTCCTTCTTCTTCGGCTATCTGCTTCAGTTTCCCGAGTGTGACTGAGCCGAATTTGCGCGCCGGGACATTTACGATCCGTGTAAACGCCATGTCGTCGTTCTCATTGGCGGTGAGCCGCAGGTAGCTGATGATGTCTTTTATTTCCTTGCGCTCGAAGAAGCGGACTCCTCCCCACACCGTGTAGGGTATCTTCCTCTTCAGAAGCGCCTGCTCCATGCGGCGGGAGAGAAACGAACTGCGATAGAGCACGGCGAAAGCTGAAAATGGATTTCCCTCAAGTATGCCGGCCTCAATCGCGTTAGCGATGCCTTCAGCCTCATCTGTCTCGCTTCTGTAGTGGTTCCAGACGGGGAGACGCTCGTTGAGGCGCACGGCTGTCAATTCCTTGCGCACACGGTTCTTATTGTTTGATATGATGCTGTTGGCCACTGCCAGCACGTCGGGAGTGCTGCGGTAGTTCAGATCAAGAATCACGTCGGTGTCTGCTCTGAAATTCACGAAAGTCTTTGGGGAGGCACCTCTCCACTCATAGATGGCCTGATCGGGGTCGCCCACCACGAAGAGGTTGCCGTGGTGCGAGGCCAGAATCTCTATCAGTTTCCAGTCGTCGCCGCTGCAGTCTTGCACCTCGTCAACCATCACATAGTTGAGTTTCTCACACCAATATTCTCTTGCGTCTTTGAAATGTGTGAGTATATAAGTGGCTATGTAGATGATATCGTCATAATCGAGCGCAAACTGCTTGCGCTGAAGCTGTATGTAGCGAATCTTTGCATCGGGAGCGCCTTCGGCAGCTCCCGGCATCAGGTATTTTGCTATGTAGCCGTCAGGATCGTAGCCTTTCAGTGCGGCCACGTCTTTAAGCAGGCGCTCTGCAGTGGTCTTCTTCCTGTCGATGCCGAATTCCTGCATCGCGTCTCTGGCGAGATCTTTGGCATCTGTCTCGTCGAGAATGATGAAATTTTTCGGATAGCCTATCTTGTAGATCTCACGGCGCAGGAGTTTTACGCAGAAACTGTGGATAGTGCATATCAGGTCGTTGACGTTTCCTCTGTCTACCATTCCGGCTATGCGGTGTTTCATTTCATGCGCCGCCTTGTTGGTGAATGTCAGACACAGCACGTTGCCGGGCGAGATGCCAAGTTCGTTCACGAGAAACGCGAATCGGTGGGCGAGCACCCGTGTCTTTCCGGAGCCTGCTCCGGCCACTACGCGCACACGCCCTTCGGTGGCCTCTACCGCCTCGGTCTGTCGTCGGTTGAGGTTCACGACAAGTCTTTTTTGAATAGCAGGCAGACGGCCATGGCTGAGATTCCTTCCTCTCTGCCGGTGTAGCCCAATTTCTCGGTAGTGGTAGCTTTCACCGAAACCGTGTCGGCATCCACTCCCATCACATCTGCCAGCGTCAGGCGCATGGTGTCGATATGCGGGCGGAACTTAGGCTGCTCTGCGCAGATGGTTATGTCGCAGTTGCCGGGTTCATATCCCTTGTCGCGTATAAGAGCCGTCACGTGTCGCAACAGCAGTTTGCTGTCGATGCCCTTGTAGCGCGGATCGCTGTCAGGGAAGTGCTTGCCGATGTCGCCCAGTGCAAGGGCCCCGAGCATCGCATCGCAAAGTGCGTGTATGGCTACGTCAGCGTCGCTGTGGCCGAGAAGTCCGGTGGTGTGGGGAATCCTGACTCCACATATCCAGAGTTCGCGCCCCTCCACAAGGCGGTGCACGTCAAATCCCTGTCCTATTCTGATATCTTTCATATATTATCTTACTTCCTTATCCGGTCACGTGGAATCAGCGACGGCGCTTGCCGAGAAGGTCGCGGATGCCATCCATATCGAAACTGAGAGTGAAACGCATGGTCTGGTCAAGAGGTGAATTCTGGGCCGTGGCAAGAATGTAGGAGGCATCCAGACGCACCACATTGAGCGAGAAACCTGCTCCGAAGCCGAAGTAACTGCGTCCGCCCTTCATGGCGTTCTCATAGTTGTAGCCCATTCGCACGAAGAATTGGTCGTTGTAGGAATATTCTCCGCCTATTGAGATGTTGATTTCCTTCAGTTCTTCCGAGAGGCCGCCGGGAGCGTCGCTGAAACTCTTGAAGATGCCTGAGATAGGCGACATGTTTTCCCAGTTGTTGAGTGCGTCGTTATATGCCATGGCGTTCTCTCCCTCCGTCTTGTCCGGATCGTAATAGGCACCTCCGGGGTTGATATAGTCTTGCTCACGAGGCTTGGAGGGCACGAGAAGTTTGTTTAGGTCAAGTCCTATCGAGAGGAGGTTGAAGTCGGCGAGCGGGAAAGTGAAATTAGTGCCGAGGCGCAGATTGGTCGGCAGGTAATAGTAATTGGCACCGTGGTCGTAGCTCACTTTCGAGCCGATATTACTGATGTCGAATCCCCAGCTCCACTGGCACTCGCTTCTGCCTATCATGGGGTAGGAGGTGTAATAGCCGCTCAGGTCTACGGCAAAGGCCGAGCCGGCGGTATTGATTTCTCCTGAATATGAATCTTCATAAGCGAGATCCGAAAGGATATAGCGAAGCACGACGCCCATGCCAAATTTCTCGCTTAGTTTGCGTGAATATCCGAAGTCAAGTGCAAACTCGTAGGGATTGATAGTCTGCGACGAGGCGTCGTTGACGATGACCTCGCCAAGCGAGAAATAACGCAATGAGGCGCTTATGGCCTGATTGTCGCTGCTGCCTAACTTGAGATAACCGCTCACGTCGGCCAGAAAAATATCATTGACGATCTTTCGCAGCCACGGAGTGTAGCTCAGTCCGATGCCGCCGGCCGAATATGCAAAGGCATATTTCGACGGGTTCCAGAATTGCGCGTTGATGTCAGGGTCGGTGGCGGCTCCGAGGTTACCCATGGAACTGCCCCTCGCATCAGGAGTGATGCTGAGTGTGGTGACACCGGTCTGAATCGGGTTGAATTGCTCGTTCTTAATTTCGTCGCCACTGTCGGCGAAGAGCGATATCGATGTCGCCGCTGATGCAAGCAGGCAGATAAGTCTTGATGTAGTCATGACTATTTAACGAAATTCGGATGCGTTTTATTATTGCCGGCAGATTTTCACTCCTGGAATAATCATCTGATATTGAAATGAAGTGTCTCTTTCCCGTCGAGAAGCAGTGATGCCGAAGCTCCGGGGCTCACCGCAAGCCCCTCGTGAGATAGGCCTGTGAGGATGATGTCGCCCGTCTTGAGCGTATTGTCGCGGCTTATCGCTGATATTGTCGCGGCTATGGAGCTGACTCCTTCAGAGAGCCGGAGGGTCGAAGTCTCGGTATGGTCTCCTTCTGTGAGTCTGATTTCCACGGAGCATTCTTCAAGTGAGTCCAAAGGTCTGCTTTCAAATGCTCCGAGCGCGAGGCATCTGTCATAGCTCACGGCCCGAGTCCATGGAAGCCCCCGGCTGCGGAGATTCTGAAGCAGATCTTCCGCCACGAAGAGCAATGCGGGCGCCACGGAGTCTACATATCGCCCGGCAAATCTTGGCGCAATGCCTTTGCCGAGTTTCCCGATTTTGACGGCCAGGGCCGGGGTTGCCGTAAATCTTCCGGCGAAATCAGGAACGAAATAAGGATTTCCGCCCTGAAGTATGCTTGAGCCGGATATCAAAGTCCATTCAGGAAGCGTTGCCTCCTGTCCGGCGCAGCCGGTGAGTCCGTTGATTATTGCGTAGATTGTCATTTTGCCGGGATTGCTATTTTCTTTCTCTCTGAAGATTTGATTCCCTCTTCGGTCTCGACTGTAGCCTTGATGATGTAGATTCCTCGCGGCACTCGGTCGCCGTTGGAGTCGCGCAGATCCCATGTATGCTGCACGCAGCTTCCGCTTCCGGTGTTGGAAGTGCTGTTCACTTTCCACACTTCGCGTCCGCTCAGGTCGAAGCATTCGATGCTATATCCCATCTTAGTCATGGCGCGGTCTACACTTGCCTTTATCGAAAGCTGATCGCTTTCCCTGTGATAGAGCAGTGAGAGGTCGGTCAGATCCGGCTGCAGGTTGATACCCACGCTGAAGGCGAGCTCAGCCGACGTGGAGTTGTTGGCGTTGTCCCACACCGTCAGCCTGAGGGTATGCTCGCCCGGCTCAAGATTCGTGAGGGGATAGGCTATGCTGCCTTTTCCCGAGGTCTCGGGGTCAGGCGTGAAGAAATTGCTCAGATCTTCATATTCTTTGTCGGAGTCGAGTATCAGAGTCATCTGGTGTCCGATGCCCGCATCCGAGATATTGATGCCGCTGTCGTCGCTGAATACCGCAAGCACTGTGGGATTGGGATCCGTCATTACGTTGGCTCCTGATTCCGATGTGTTGATTCCGAAACTTTCTATTACGGGGCCTTCCGAGTCTTCAGAGGCATCTTCGTCATATCCATAGACGTAGAGTTTATCTGTGGAGCCCGACGCCTCGGCCTTCAAATCCGTATCATAGGCATAAAGGGTCAGGAACGCAGGCGAGTAATTGTTTGAGGTCTCCGCAGGCATAAGGATGGTGGCGCTCCATTTGCCGCCGGCGGCTGTGGCACGCCCGGTGGCAAGCTTGCTCGACTGATCCTGATACACTTCGGACTTGCCTTTCTCTCCCCATCCATGTGTGGTGATGCTCTTTTCCGCATCAAATAAGGTGTATTGAACAGGGCCGTTGAAGTCTACGGTGTTTCCCTCCGTGTCAGTCACCCTTCCGGAGATGGTGAAGCTCGACCGTGCCTTGACACTGGGAGCATCCGCCACGTCGGCCACCACCGGACTGCCTGCAATCGAGTCCACTGCTATATTATATCGCGCGGTGGGCATCCTGAGGGCCGGATCGCCGAAAAGATGATAGCGGTTCATATTGGCGTCGGTGATATCTCTGGCGGTGTTCTTGCCCATACGCAGCACGTCGCCGATGCGCATTCCCCGGCCATCGGCATCCCTAAGGAAGAAATGGTCGGCTACTGCATTGGTGATATACTCGTTGGGTGTTATATACACAGTGCGGCTGGGCGTGATCACTGCTATCGCACCCCCTACGGGATTGCTGAGCACATATTCACCTCCGCTCACGCTTTCCGCATCCCATTTCCCGAAGCTGCAGGTGGCAGCGTAGAGAATAGGCAGCCGCTGGTTGGCCATATCGGTGATGTCGTTCCATGTCAGCAGTTTCTCATGCCCCCATTCTTTAGGATTGGCGTGGCCGATATAATTGATGAGCGCCACTCCCTCCTTTTGCCATTTGCGGAGCATCCGCTCCTTGGCATCGGGGAAAATGAGGCCGCTTCCGGTCTGTTTCAGTTCAAAGGCGTCGAGATATAGTCTCTCGTGAGCGAGATGAGATCCCGCTTCAGTGGCTTTCATTCGCTCCACACATTTCTGAGCCTGCTTGAAATGATCGGAATTGTCGCCGTCGTCGGCAATGGTCATCACATTGGTGCGCCAGGTGCCATATTCCGGAGAGAAAATGTATGCCTCGAGTTTATCGGCTATCACCGAGCCCTCCATGGCAGACGTTATCGGATATCGGCCCACAGCGATGTTTTGCGTCCTTTTCCACATCTTCCCTTCAGTCGTCTCATCCTCGAGCATGGCTATGAAATCGTCTGTGCAGTATGAAGTGGTTTCGGAATAAGCGTCGCCCGACTGCCATATCAGGGTCGTGGGATAGCCGAGTTTCACTACTTCCGGATTTTTACGTTTCTGATCGTAGGTAGGGCGCCCGAGCAGGAGACTGTAGCCAAACCGTGTGCCTGTCGGGTCGGCGAGGCTGCGCTCATACCACATCTTGTGAAGTTTCCTGAATGCGGACACGTCAGGCGTTCCGCTCGAAAATTCATTGAAGATTTTCTCGGGCGTGAGTATGCACACCTCCATGCCGTCAGCCCTGCGGTGAATGTCGGCTATGCGCTCGGCTGTGGCGAGATACTGCTCGGGAGTGATTATCACCATGTCGGGGGTCTGCATTCCGTGGATGTCCTGATTTGCAACCTTCATCCTTCCCGTGATTGCTGTTCCCTTGGCCGAAGGCTCTACCACGAGAAACTCCCTGAATCCGGCTGTGCGCACTCCTATGGTTAGGGTGCGCGCCTGTGAGTCGTATTGGCCGGTGACGGTCTTGATGTCCCAAGGCCGGGTCACGTCCCACACTATGGCATCACTCCCCACGCCACTTATGGTGTAGGCAGTTGCAGAGGTAGGGTTCACGTGGAAAAGAAGCTGTGAGTTGCGCATGGCAAGCTGCCGGGTGTATTCCACTTCTATCCAGTCAAGGCGCGCGGTACTGACGACCCCGGCCTGTGAATATTCTATTCCTACGGCAAGTGAATTTCCGGCTACCGTGGCGTTCTTCAGGCTCGTGGCGACGCAGTAATATTGCGAACTTGAAGTCACGCGCGCAATCTTGTCGCTGCTCGTGGCGGGAAGACGCTCGCCGTTAGCGCTCACCATGAAGCTGCTCTCGGCTGTGGAGTTAGCCCCGAATCTGACACGTATCTTTACTTTGTCGGTGGCATTGTCGGTGAGATCGAAATTGAAAGTCTGTAATTTTGTGCTCCTGAAGTCCTCACCGAGATAGTCGCGGCCTGATGTGGCACACTGCATGAGGTCTTTCTCATGCACGAGGAGATGAGTGGCGGTTGTGGCCGCTTTCATCCCTGCCGTGTCGCTGAGGTCGGTTGATGATAATTCAGCTGATGGAGCCCTGTCACTTATAAAATAATACGAGTCGTCGCTGTAGGGGTTGATGATATGGTCGAAATCCAAAGCGCCTTTCACGGCGGAGGGGCGAATGGTCATGTTGTCGGTAGCGTAGAAACTGATGCTTCCGTCGCTACCGCGCATCACCGGCACGGGTGGGAGATCGTCCGGATGATCAGACGAGAGGGTTTCGGAGATCATGCGTCCGCCATATCCATACACATAGACTTTCTCCGGATCGGCAAATCCGAAGTTGCGCAGAGTCTGCCGGCTGATTGTCTGCAGTCCGCGGGTAGTGACGTTCACCTTCACCCAGTTGCCCTCGGCCAGCATCGATTTCTCTTGGTATGACGCAGCCGTGGCATCCGGGTGAATGAACATGAGCAGGAAGGCTGCGATCCACGCAGATAGCCTGCCTCTATGATATATTCCGGATAGTTTGTTATATAGTTTCACGTTTAATTAACGTATTTTGCTGACTGATATTGTTGCGCATTGATAAAGTCTTCCCATTCCGATCTGGAGCCTCCGAAGACGTTCATGTCTACTTCCCCCTCGATGCCTTTCACATTTCCTGTGTGGCTGAACTGCCAGAAAGTGCAGGCTCCGCGCGAGGGTTCTTCAGAGAGGGAGCATACCCACAGGTAATGTCCGGGAAAAGTGTCTTCCATATAATTGAAGTAATCTTTTCTGTTGCAGTAGAGGGTGGGGGCTATGCCGCGGAGATTGAGGTAATCCACCATGGCGGCGAGGCGCTCCCTGATGACGTCTTCCGAAATTCCTTCCGGATTGCCCGACGACTCCACGTCGATGGCCATTCCCATCTCGAGGTTTCTGTTGCCGATGGCTTCAAGGAGATTGATGGCCTGCTCCACTCCGTCTTTGTCAAACCTGAAGAAGTGGTAGGCTCCACGCTTTAGTCCGGCGGCTCCCGCCTGATGGTGGTTGTCGCTGAATTTCTTGTCGCGGAATGATGCTCCTTCCGAGGCCTTCATCCATACGAATTCAACGCCGTCGGAGGCTGCTTTCCGGAAATCGGGGGTGCCGTTGTGGCTCGAGATGTCGATACCTTGCACCGGATAGCGCGCAGGGTCGATCTGCGGCGGAGTGGTGCTGAAACTTACCCACGCGGCACGGGCTGCCCATGCCAGTAGCACGGCGGCTGCCAAGAAGCAGAGGAAGATGATAATATCGTTCTTGCGGGTATTGATGTCGGCCAGTATCTTCATTCTCTCTACAAAATTAATATTATTTTGTGGTGAATCCAAATGCCGCCGCCGAAAAATAAGGTTTTTTTCCGAAATTTTTATTAATTTTGCATTTGATTATGGGAGAAGCGATATATCATATCTTAGTGATTGCTGTGGCTCTCACCGGAATGGTGAGGGGGTTTCATAAAGGGCTGATTCGCCAGACTTCGGGCATACTCGGATTTATGTTCGGGATCGTGGCAGCCCGCGCCGTAGGCCCCGATTTCGCTTCATGGCTCATGGGGTGGATGCCTCTCATCTGCGATCCGGTGGCCAAGACATTTTTCTTCTCGGTGCTCGCCTACGGCATTATATGGAGCGCATCTGTGTTTCTCTTTTCCATGCTCGCATCTGTCATCAACGCCGTGCTGGGCCTTATCCCTGCAGGCATTGTGAACTCTCTGGCCGGTGCGATGTTTTCAATATTGAAATATCTTATATTCCTGTCGCTCCTTTTCGACCTTGCCATCTGCCGCCCTTCTCAGACGCCGCTGATGCACTGTGCCCGACACGACGACGGCAATCTTGTGGATGCCGTGATTCGACTCGCTCCGGCAGTGCTTGGCTTCATGTCGGCCGACGAATATATTCATCAGGTGCAGCTTTGGGAAGCGAAAAAAATCAGCTGACGGAATCAATAATTTTAGAAAATTCCATTAAAAATCAACAGATATGCTATCAGTAAGAGACCTTCATGCAGAAATCGACGGTAAGGAAATACTCCGTGGCATCAACCTTGAGGTCAAGCCGGGCGAGGTTCATGCAGTGATGGGGCCAAACGGTTCAGGAAAATCCACACTTTCGATGGTGCTTGCCGGTAATCCCGCCTATACCGTCACTTCCGGAGAGGTCACTTTCCGGGGTAAAGACCTTCTCGCCATGACTCCCGACGTCAGGAGCCATGAGGGACTCTTCCTCGGTTTTCAATATCCGGTGGAGATTCCGGGCGTCTCGATGGTGAATTTCATGCGGGCCGCCGTCAATGCAAAGCGTAAATATTTCGGCGAACCTCCTATGGGTGCCACCGATTTTCTCAAGATGATGAGGGAGAAGAGGGCAATAGTGGAGCTCGACAATAAACTTGCTTCGAGAAGTGTGAACGAAGGCTTCTCGGGAGGCGAGAAGAAGCGCAACGAGATTTTTCAGATGGCTGTGTTGGAGCCGGTGCTCTCCATTCTCGACGAGACTGACTCCGGCCTTGATGTGGATGCGCTCAGAATCGTGGCCGAAGGCGTCAATAAATTGCGCACTCCCGACAATTCAGCAATAGTCATCACTCACTATCAGCGACTGCTCGACTATATAAAGCCTGATGTGATCCATGTGCTCTACAAGGGCAGGATCGTGTATACCGGAGGCCCGGAACTTGCGCTTGAGATTGAAAAGAACGGCTACGACTGGATAAAGGCAGACGTAGACGCGCGCAATGATATAAAAGGGGAGGCATAAGTCATGGCTGCGCTTGATCAATATCTGGCTCTTTACGACGAGCACCGGATCCTGATTGAATCGAAGTCGCCGGCGCCTCTCAATGCGCTCAGGCAGAAAGCCGCCGAGTCGCTGCGCTCTACGGGGCTCCCGTCTCAGAAGGCGGAGGATTACCGTCACACCTATCTGGAGGCTTTGTTGGCGCCCGATTATGGTATCAATGTGGGCCGGGTGCCAATGACTGTGAATCCTAATGAATCATTCAGGTGCGATGTGCCTCATCTGTCCACTTCGCTCTTCCTTATAGTGAACGACGCTTTTGCCGAGACTGCCGGATGCAGGGATAATCTTCCTGAGGGTGTCGATGTGATGTCGCTCGCACGATATGCCACCATAAATCCTGATTTTGTTTCAAAGTATTATGGGGCACTTGCCGATATTGCCAATCCGATAGTGGCGCTTAACACGCTCTTCTGTCAGGATGGCATCGTGATCCGTGTGAGAGAGGGGGTTAAGGTGGAATCAACCATACAGTTGGTGAATATCTTTAACCACACCGCTCCGCTGATGGCCTGCCGGCGTGTACTGATAGTGATGGAGGAGTGCGCAGAGGCCCGTATTCTCGCCTGCGATCATACTCAGACCCGTGATGTGGCTTTCTGCAACCTGCAGGTGGTGGAAATCTTTGCCGGGAAACGCAGCCGCCTTGATTTCTATGACCTCGAAGAGTCTACAGTGTCCACTACACGTCTCTCCTCGCTTTGGCTGCGTCAGGATGAGGAGTCGGAGGTGCTGATAGATGAGATGACGCTCTACAATGGCGTTACTCGCAACGAGTTGCTGACCCGCTTCGCCGGCCCACGCGCACGGCTGAAGATGCTCGGAATGGGTATTGAAGACAAGCAGCGTCGCCTTGATACACTCTCGCGCATCTCTCACGATGTGCCTGATTGCAAGACCGATGAGTTGTTCAAATATGTGGTGGAGGGTGAATCAGTAGGGGCATTTGCCGGCCTGATATATGTAGCCGAAGGTGCGTCGGGCACCGAGGCATATCAGTCAAACCGCAACCTGCTCGGCAGCGAGGAAGCCCGTATGCACTCCAAACCGCAGCTTGAAATCTACAATGATGATGTGAAGTGCTCGCACGGCACTGCCATAGGCCAGCTCGACGAGAAGCAGCTGTTCTATATGATGACGCGTGGAATTTCGGAGCAGTCTGCCCGCTTCCTTCTGAAGCAGGCGTTTATGAGCGATGTGATCGATGGCATTGCACTGCAGCCGCTGCGCGACAGGTTGAAACTTATGGTTGAGCGGCGCTTCGCCGGCGAGGAGACAGCATGTGCCTCATGTCCGCTTCCCTGCCAATAATTTCTGATAGCCATGAACATTAATACGTCAGAAATAAGAAAACGCTTTCCGATTCTCTCACGCAAGGTGGGCGAGAAACCGCTTATATATCTTGACAATACGGCTACCTCGCAAACTCCCCTTGAAGTGGTGGAAGCGATAGAGGCGGGCTACACCCGCTATAAGGCCAACGTGCACCGTGGAGTGCACACGATTTCGCAGGAGGCCACCGACATGATGGAGGAATGCCGGCGCAGGGTGCGCTCTTTCATCGGCGCTTCGTCGGTTGAGGAAGTGATATTCACCCGAGGCACCACCGAGGCCATAAATCTTGTGGCTACCTCGTTCGGAAGACTTTTCCCCATTGATGGGGAGATAATACTGACGGTGATGGAGCATCACTCCAATATCGTTCCGTGGCAGTTGCTCCAGTCGGTCAGGCCTGACCTGAAGATAAAGGTGGTGGATATCGACGATAGGGGAGAACTCCGTCTCGATATGTATAAGGAACTTTTCAACGATAAAACGTGCATGGCCTCTTTCTGCCACGTCTCCAACGTGCTCGGTACGATTAATCCGGTGAAAGAGATGATAGCCTTCGCACACTCGAGGGGTGTTCCGGTAATGATCGACGGAGCGCAGGCCTCGCCGCATATTCGGATCGACGTCAGCGATCTTGACTGCGATTTCTATGCGTTTTCGGCTCATAAGATGTATGGCCCCACAGGGATTGGAGTGCTCTTCGGAAAGAAGGCGCTGCTCGAGAAGATGCCTCCCTATCAGGGAGGCGGAGAGATGATAGGGCATGTAAGTTTTTCCGGCACTACTTTTGCCGACCTGCCTTTCAAGTTTGAGGCGGGAACGCCTGATTTCGTAGGAATAGGTGCATTCACTAAGGCTCTTGACTTCATTGAGGAATTAGGTCTCGGCAACATTGAGGAGCATGAGGTGGAGCTGATGAAGCACACCGAGGAGAGGCTTCGTGAGATTCCCGGCCTGCGCATTTTCGGAAATTCTCCACATAAGAGCGCAGTGATTTCGTTTGATGTGGATGGAATTCATCCCTACGACATCGGAATGCTCCTTGACAAGTTGGGCATTGCCGTGCGTACCGGTCACCACTGCGCACAGCCCCTCATGGACAGGCTCGGAGTGCCAGGGACGGTACGCGCCTCGTTTGCTGTGTATAACACTGTTGAGGAGGCGGATGCCTTTATTGCGGCGCTCAATAGGATCCTTCCTATACTGAGGGGTTGAGTGTGAACCGGAGCTGACTGAGCAAGTTGAAAAGAGAGGAAAATATCTTCTGAAGTCTTAACAAGTGTTAAAAAATATTCGCATTGAAACATTTTTGCAACATCAAGTGTTTAAAAAACATAAAGAAGATAGATTTTTGTTCATAACGCATTCAGAAGATCGAGAGATCATCTGCAAAAAAAAGACCAATCGTGAGATTGGTCTTTTTTTGTTTATTCCGATCGGTTGTCATTTTTCATCGGCATCGGCAAATCTGTTGGGAAATTTCCAGTTCTGCCTCGGGTGCATCATGGCGTAGGCTATGAGTCCCGCACCAAGCAGAATGAATGGGATGCTGAGCAGCTGGCCCTGATCGATGCCCCAGTCTGCACGCATCTGTATCTCCCAGGGCACCTGCACGTTCTTCACGTATTCAATGAGAAAACGGGTGCCGAAAGTCCACACGAAGAATACTCCTGTCATCAGCCAGGGGCGCTCTTCAGCGTTGCGTTTCCAATACATCCACATCAGGATGAAGAATAGCACCAGATAGCACAAGGCCTCATAAATCTGGGTGGGATGGCATGCGAGAGTCTCGCCGTTGCGCACGAAGATGAAGCCCCACGGCTTCTCGGTCACTCCGCCATATATCTCGGAGTTCATGAGGTTGCCCAGACGAATCAGGCACCCCGTCAGTGCGATAGGAGCCACAATCTTGTCTATCACCCAGCTCATGGGCTTGTGAGAGACGAAGCGGCTGAAGATCCACATGGCTATAAGAATGCCGATGGTGCCGCCATGACTGGCGAGGCCTCCGTTCCAGACTTTGAGGATTTCGGCCGGATGCGCTGAATAATAACTCCATTCATAGAAGAGCACGTGCCCGAGACGAGCGCCCACAATCGTGCTCACCACGAGATAGGTGAGAAGAGTCCCGAGCCATTTCTCGGGAGCTCCTTCATGTTTGAACATTGCGGCCACTATCTGATAGCCGACGAAGAATCCTATCACGAACATGAGTCCGTACCATCTCACGGCAAACGGGCCGAATGAGAAGAGCACCGGGTCTACGTTCCAGGTCACGAATCCAAGCATAGGCTGAAATTTACTTGCCGATGATGGCAGCTGTGTCTTGTGCGATCATCAGCTCTTCATCGGTAGGAATCACTACTACTTTCACTTTTGAGTCGGGGGTCGATATCTCGATTTCCTCGCCGCGCACCTTGTTGGACTCTTCATTGAGGGTGATGCCGAGATATGCGAGTTTCCTGCACAGTTTTTCGCGTGTTGCAATCTGGTTCTCACCTACGCCTCCGGTGAAGACAATGATGTCGGCTCCGCCGAGCACTGCAGTGTATGCGCCGATATATTTAAGGATGCGGTATTCATACATCTCGAGGGCCAGGCGAGCGCGGTCGTTGCCTTCCTTGATGCCTGCCTCAATGTCGCGCATGTCGTTGCTGATGCCGCTCACTCCGGCCACTCCGCTCTTCTTGTTGATGAGATTCATCAGGCCGTCGGCGTCAAGATTCATCTCTTTCATAAGGTAGACGAGCGCTCCGGGATCCACATCTCCCACACGGGTGCCCATCATGAGGCCTTCTGTGGGTGTCAGGCCCATCGAGGTGTCGACACATTTGCCGTCTTTGATGGCGGCGATGCTGCCTCCGTTGCCGATATGGCAGGTGATGATGCGCTGCTTTTCATAGTCTACACCGAGAAACTCGCATGCGCGGCGGCTCACGTAGCGGTGGCTGGTGCCGTGGAAACCATAGCGGCGCACTCCATATTTCTCGTATGCTTCGTAAGGAAGGGCATACATATAGGCATAATCAGGCATGGTCTGGTGGAAAGCGGTGTCGAACACTGCAACCTGAGGCACCGACGGAATGAGTTCCGTCACAGCCTCGATACCTGCTATGTTGGCCGGATTGTGGAGCGGCGCCACCGTGTAGCACTCCTTCACTTTCTCGATCACTTCGGGAGTGATGAGCACAGACTTGTTGAACTTATCCATGCCGTGCACCACGCGATGACCCACAGCGTCGATTTCGTCAAACGATTTGATTACTCCGTCTTTCGGGTCTGTGAGCACCTTGATCACATTCTCCACGGCTGACTTCGCATCGGGCATCACTACCTCGATGGTCTCTTTCGAGCCGTCGGGACGTTTAAACTTCAGAAATGAATCGGGAAGGCCTATCTTCTCTACGCCGCCTTCGGCAAGCACTGCTTTGGAGACGCTGTCGATGAGTTTGTATTTCACACTGCTGCTGCCGCAGTTAAGCACTAATATTTTCATGTGTGTCGTAGGTTGATGCTGAATTATTGCTTTTCGGAAAGTGACTGGTTGCAGGTCACGATGATGGTGTTGATGATGTCTTCTACAGTGGCGCCCCTGCTGAGGTCATTGACCGGGGCGGCGAGTCCCTGCAGAATCGGGCCTACGGCACCGGCACCGGCCAGACGCTGCACGAGTTTGTAGGCGATATTGCCCGTCTCGAGCGAGGGGAAGATGAGGGTGTTGGCCTTGCCTGCCACTTCGCTGTCGGGGGCTTTCTGAGCACCCACGCTTGCTACTATTGCAGCATCGCTCTGAAGCTCGCCGTCTACTTTCAGCTCAGGTGCGAGCTTATGCACGAGTTCAGTGGCGTTGATCACCTTGTCAACTCTCTCATGGCTGGCCGAGCCCTTGGTTGAGAAACTGAGCATCGCTATCACAGGGTCAAGGCCGGCGATATACTTGGTGGTCTTAGCTGTCTCTATCGCTATCTGTGCCAGTTCCTCAGTTGTGGGGTCGGGCACCACCGCACAGTCGGCAAAGACGAGCATGTGGTCATCGCCGTAAGGCACATTCTCGGGTAGGAGCATGATGAATGCGCCGCTCACGCAAGTCACTCCGGGTTTTGTCTTGAGCACCTGGAAGGCCGCGCGGAGCACGCTCGATGTGGGGCTGAGCGCTCCTGCCACCATGCAGTCAGCGTCTCCTGCCTTGATCATGAGGCAGCCGAGATAGAGAGGATTCTTCACCTGATAGCGGGCATCGTCGATGGTCATGCCCTTTTTCTTGCGGAGCTCGCAGAAGAGTTCGGCATATTTCTCGGTGAATTCCACGTCGTCCGGATTGAAGATATGCGCCTCGGATATATGTTTGAGTCCGAGTTCGTCTGCTTTGGAAAGAATTTCTGCCGATTTTCCGAGGAAGAAGACTTCGGCTATCTTCTCTGAAAGAATATAGTCGGCTGCCTTCAACGTGCGGGGTTCGAGCGATTCGGGAAGCACCAGACGCTGTGGCTTCTCTTTTGCTTTGGCTGTCAGTCGTTCAAAAAGTGTCATGGTAATATTTTGGTTTAGTTAAAGTCTCGGTTTTATGACCGCGGCTGGGATTTTGGGTGCGGAATATGGATTTTTTCCGTTTCCGATACGCAAATTTAGCAAAAAATATTGGAATAAGCCCACTCTATGAGGAATATTTTTTGTAAATTTGCACTCTGTTTCGACATGAGAATAATAAAACGTCTCCATCTCTTCATGCTGCGGACCTTTCTGCCGCTTTTTGCGATGACATTCCTCATCGTGCTCTTCATCGTGCTGATGCAGTTTCTCTGGAAATTGATCGACACGCTTGTGGGGAAAGGTCTGAGTGTGGGAGTGCTTACCGAGCTCTTTTTCTACGCCGCGCTCACTATGGTGCCGATGGCACTTCCCCTCGCCATCCTGCTGGCTTCGCTCATGACATTCGGTAATCTTGGCGAGAAGTTTGAGCTCACGGCCATGAAGGCGTCCGGCATCTCGCTCATCCGGGTTATGGCCCCTCTCATAGTGCTGGTGCTTATGATCGCCGTAGGAGCGTTTTTCTTCCAGAACGACGTGCTTCCGAAAGCACAGGTCAAGATGTGGACTCTTTTCTTCTCGGTGAAGCAGAAGTCGCCCGAAGTCGAAATTCCCGAGAATGTATTCTACGACGAGATTCCCGGCTATAATCTTCTTGTGAAAGAAAAAGACAAGGATACCGGTATGCTCTACGATGTCATGATCTACGACGTGAATCATGGCGACAACGTCACCATCCTGCTTGCCGATTCGGCCCGCATGGCCATGACGCCCGAGATGAGCCACCTCTATCTGCATCTCTACGAAGGCGAGCAGTTTGAGAATCTGCGCGAGCAGCGCACCAACGACAGGAACGTACCTTTCCGCCGGGAGACATTCGTGGATAAGCAGATACTAATTCCTTTCGATGCCAATTTCAATCGTCTTGACGAGCAGGGTATGAGGCAGCAATACGTAGGCAAGGACATTGCCGAACTGCGTCAGAGCATCGACTCAATCGGATTCAGGGTAGACTCGATCGGAAGTATTTTCTCAAAAGATCTGAGACGGGAAGCCTCAAATGTGCTCCCTACGGTCTATATACCTCCGGTCACCACCGATGAGGGAATCAACGAGTATGCTGCCAAGCGCATAGAGGAACTAAAGAAGCGGAATGCGGAACTCGAGGCGAATACAAAATCTTTTTCCACCGACTCCCTTCTCGGCTCCATGCCTCCGGCGCAGGCTTCGCAGCTGCTTGCACAGGCACTCAACGTGTCGCGCGAGTATCAGAACATGAACGAGTTCCGCACCCTCACCATTGAGGAAGAAAAGAAAAGCATCAGGCGCCACGAGATAGAACTCATCAAGAAATATACCCTCTCGGTGGCCTGCATCATCTTCTTCTTCATCGGTGCCCCGCTGGGTGCGATCATACGTAAGGGTGGCCTCGGCACTCCTCTTGTGGTCTCGATATTCCTCTTCCTCATCTATTATATCTTCGACAATACTGGATTCAAATTGGCCCGCGACGGCCGCTGGCCTGTGGCTGCCGGCATCTGGCTCTCCACATTTGTGCTGGCACCACTCGGTGCATACGTCACGTGGAAGGCGATGAATGACTCTGCTGTCTTCGACGGCGACCGCTATAAGAATTTCTTCAGGCGTATGCTCGGGCTCAGGGTTTCGCGTCATGTGCCGCTGAAGGAGGTGATTATACGCGACATCGACAGGGAGCGTGCCGCTGCCATGCTCGGCATCGTAATCGAAGACTCGTCAGCATTGCTGTCAGACATAGCACCGCTTCGCAACCCGCTGAAGTCATATCTGCGTTATTATCTTGACGGCGCCGACAAAAGCAAGATTCGCAAGGTGGCCGATGAAATCAACCGTACAGTAGATTATCTTTCCGACAGCCGCGATCCGCACGTGGTGGTTAAACTCTCTGATATTCCTGCCATAAGGGTTCTGTGGGTGTATGCCCCCGTAGCCCGGCGTTGGCTCGGATATGTGATGCTCGTGATGCTTCCCGTCTCCGTTCCGCTTTGGCTCTACGGACGCCGATGCCTGAGAAATCTGCGTGCTGACCTGACGAAGACTTCCTCGATTTGCGGAACTCTCATTGAAGAAATAGAACCGGATCATGAAAACGGCCAATGATGCATCTCCCGTTGTTGCCACTGTGATTCTGCTCTGCTATAATCAGAAAGACACTGTGGCCAGGGCTATTGAAAGTCTGCTGCGGCAGGAATGCCCCTACCGGTATGAGATTCTTGTGGCCGACGACTGTTCGGAAGACGGCACCACGGAGATATGCCGTGAATATGCCGCCCGCTTTCCCGACATCTTCAGGATGCTTCCGCGCGAGAAAAACAAGGGATTGATAGATAATTATTTCGATGCTGTGAAAGCGGCCCGCGGAGCGTATGTGGCCGATTGTGCAGGCGATGATGAATGGCTCGATTCCCGCAGGCTACGGCTCCAGATTGAGGCTCTTGATGCTGATAAAACGCTTTCCGCAGTAACTTGCGGGGTGGAGGTCTGCCATACTGCAGACGGTCGCCGCGACATCAGCCGTGGCAGCGTCTTCAAAGGTGATGATGATAAAGCATTGAGGGCAGAGGGCCCGGATGTGCTGAAGGGTACTCTCGATAGCGTGGCCGGACTTCCTTTCGTTCTCTCGGGCGCTTTATATCGCAGAGAGCCTGTGGTAAGGACGCTTGATGAAAGCCCGGGAATATTGCGATGCCACGACGGAGGAGTTGAGGATATACCACTTTTATGCGTGCTGGCGAAGGCGGGCGACGTGCTTTCGCTTCCTATTGTGGGATACCGGTATTATATCGACGGCGAATCTATCTCCAACAATCTTTCCTACGAAAAGCAATACCGTTTTTATGCGTCGGTGTCTTCGATGGTCAGGAGGCTGGGAGAGTATTACGGATTCACACCTCAGGATCAGATAGATTTCTTCAGGGCTAAATTCCTGTATATGGCTTCGCTCGCACGTCTTTCAGGCAATAAGGCGCTCGCTTCCGACCTCAAGCGGCGATGCCGGGAATGGGGGATGCCGTTGCCCCTGAAAGCGCGTCTCCATCTGCTTCTGCTGCGGCTTTCACCCCGCAAAAGAATTAGCAAGGAATAAAAGTGAACTGATCGTGAGGAAAAATATGGCGTGAAAATTTGCCGTTTGAAAAATATTCATTAACTTTGCAACTGAAATCAGCGCTT
Organism: uncultured Sangeribacter sp.; assembly: GCA_964410515.1. GTDB lineage: Bacteria > Bacteroidota > Bacteroidia > Bacteroidales > Muribaculaceae > Lepagella. The sequence continues at coordinate 31,831 of CAYPGW010000019.1, forward strand.
GTGGCGTAATTGGTAGCCGCGCTAGACTTAGGATCTAGTGTCTAACGACGTGGGGGTTCGAGTCCCCCCGGGCGCACGAAAGCATTCATCACAACAGCACCCCAAAAGTTTTGTATCTAACTTTTGGGGTGCTTTGTGTAGAAACCTTACATCCTGCAGACCGCCGTGACGGATGCACCGTGACAATTCACGATTAGCTACGCTCAAGCTAAAGCAAGTCATGATTCTCAATTCTCAATTCCCAATTCTCAATTCCCAATTATTCTTAATTCCAAATTCTAAATTAATTTAGTGGTTGGAGGCTCGGAGAGCCGGGATTGTGACGAAACCCCGCTTTTCAAAGCGGGGGAAGTGATGAAAAGAGCAAACAGCCTCGGAGAGGCTATTTGTGAAGAGCCCCTGCATCCTTCAGCAGACATCGCACGCGATGTCCCTACATATATATCTGTGAATCAAACTCAAAGTAGGGTCGTGGCGTGCCACGTCAGCAGTAAAGGAAGATACGATGCACCGCAAATTCAGCTTGTGCCCATCTAATCACACTCCACAGACCGTTACACAATTTGTAATTTTCAAAAACATAAAACTTAAAAAAGAGAGTAAATAATAAGATTATTCACTCTCTCTTTAACAATATATTTAGATAAATAACTGACTGACTATAGATTTATCCTTACGATAGCACTCCAATTACTATTTTCATATCCGCTTCCAGCCGCCATAACTTGATACTCATAAGCTGTGCCTGCTTCGACTAGATTGTCAGTTACATACTCATTGCCAGTGTCTGCTAATACACTTGTAGAACAGTATTGACCATCTATTTCATACCCACCATTTTTGGGATAAGTCTTAATTACACGATATTTAGTTGCATTTGGCACACTATTCCACGAAATTTGAACAACGGGATTTTTCGATGTTCCAATATTAGCAGCTTTAACACCAGTTGGAGTTGCTAACTTCTTAGTGGTGTTTCCACCATTATTACCTCCATTGTTATTATCTCCTGAAGTAGTATTCCCTGATTGTTTTACTTTTATTGTTAGCGAATTACCACCGTTGGGATTAAATACAAATAGATTTCCAACGCGAGAAGATGAGGAAGTATTTTCGGTAACTTTTATTACTAATTTATCATAGTCTATGTAGGAATTAGCTAACCAATCAGCTCCAGCAGTTACTTGGCAACCATCAATATCGCCAAAAATCCAAATACTTTTGGTTACATCACTTTTGTAATCAAATTCAATCTCATCACAAGATGCCCAAATTTCAGGTACCTTATTGGAAGTTGGCTCATCATTATCACATCCAGTAAAAAAAGTTGCCGTAATCGCACACATAACTACCGTGAACAGTGACAGTAGATGAAAAAGTTTGTGTTTCATTGTATAATCTTGTTTGTATTTATAATCTCCGTAAGACTATCAAAACAGTCTTACGGAGAAATTTCGATATATTATTTCTGAGACAAAGTAACATCATCAACAACAAGGGTTTATTGCTAATTCGGAAGAATGTCAGAAATCCTATGCAACCTTGTAAGCAACACGCCTTCGACTCTGGTGCGATCGTCTGCGGTAATGGTTATTGCCTGTCCTCCAAATTCTACTTCTGCAGAAGTCCCTACTTCCGACGTCTTGTCCTTGAAGAGTACCTTCCCACTTCCTGAGAAACCATAAAGGTCATCACTAAGTTGTATAATGCTCTCTTCATCGATTTTTATACCTGACATCTTCTGAGGTCCAAAACCATCGTCTGGCATTTCGATATCCGGTTTCAGGTGGCGTGAAAACCATGATCTGTCAATCACCCGACTTCTGAAGTATTTGTCTACTTCATTAGAGATAATTTGCATCTCTTCGTATGTCATTTCTGTATAATCTTCTTGCACGTTCCGTCAGAGAAGCGCACTATCACCATTCCTTTATAGTCTTCCGAAACAGCCCGTCCATTCATGTCATATAAGCCTATTACTTCCCGTATGGAGTCAGCCTTCACATCCTCAATTCCTGATGCCTGAAGATTCCAGAATTTACCCCAATTCTCATCTGCCTTATATGCCTCCAGTGCTTCTTCAGGCACAAAAACATTGATATTCATATATTGCAAATTAGACAGCCGCGGAAGCGTTGGAGGTACTAATGCATGGGATTCGATAGTTGTAAGTTTATCCAATCCATCCATATCCTTAACTTGAACCCTCGTAATTGATTCCCCCAATTCAAGTTTTTCAAGATTCGAAAATTTTATACTTTCTTGAAGAGGTCGATCTATGTATAATTCCTTGATGTTATTAAGCCAATCGCCTTCAAGTGTTATGTTATAATCTGAATGTAATAAACTGAATTTTGTAAGAGAATCACAATCATCGAATATATCCCCTAATTTAGTTAATGACTTCCCGATTGTTACAGAAGTCAGGGAACTACATCCGGAGAAAACATCCGATCCGATTTTTTTTACTGAATTACCGATGGTTACCAAAGTCATGGAACTGCAATCAGCGAAAGCCCCGTCACCAATTTGAGTTACTGAATCAGGAATTTTCACCGACGTAAGAGAACTGCATTCGATGAAAGCAAAATCTCCAATTTTTGTTACCGAATTCGGTATGGTCACCGAAGTCAGGGAACTGCATCCGTAAAAAGCATTGCGACCAATTTGAGTTACTGAATCAGGAATTTTCATCGACGTAAGAGCACTGCATCTGTAGAAAGCATCCGATCCGATTTCAGTAACCGAATTCGGGATAGTCACCTCTGTCAGAGAGCTGCATCCGTAGAAAGCACTCTCGCCGATTTCGGTTACTGAATCCGGGATGGTAACCTCTGTCAGGGAACTGCATCCTTTGAAAGCATAATTTCCAATAGATGTTACCGAATTCGGTATTGTTACCGAAGTCAGGGAACTGCATTCGTAAAAAGCACACAACTCTATTATTGTTACTGAATTCGGGATGGTAACCTCTGTCAGGGAACTGCATCCGTAGAAAGCTCTCTGTCCGATTTTAGTAACCGAATTCGGGATAGTCACAGAAGTCAAGGAACTGCAATCAGCGAAAGCTTTTTTTCCGATAGATGTTACCGAATTCGGTATTGTCACCGAAGTCAAGGAACTGCATTTGGAGAAAGCCTCTTCCCCAATGGCTACCACTGATAAATTACGATTATTATAAGTAACTTCTGAAGGAATTACAATATCTCCTTCATACTTGATGTCTCCTTCAGAAACCTTACATGTCAGATCCTGAACTGAAATAACTGTATAGTACATGCCGTCTGCCTCAAAATCGTAGGCGTAGGTTGAAAAGGAGCCCAATAGCACAGCTATCAGCATGCCTATCTTTTGTAGTATTCTTATCATTTTTTCTTTGTCTTTTTTGGTTCTTTGGGTTGGAGATATACCTCTACAAATTCACGTATTGCTTCGATAGAGAATTTACCCGCAATGTTCTTTTTGTCTGAAAATTTGATTACATATTGTCCTGTCTGGTTGTCATATTCCAAACTGCCATGACAAAAGGCATTCCTTAACTGACGCATCACATTTCTCCCGGAACTTTGTATAGGAACATAAAGAGTATTTCCCGGTAAAATTGATGGCACAGATAAAGGTTCTTTCTGTTTGGGTTTAAAACAGTTAAGAAGGGATATCTCCTTTTGACCTTTTTTCCACTCTATGAGTTTTTTTCCCATTTTACATTTTCTACCCAATTGGCAAGACCATGAAAGAAGCGGAGCCCTTCTTCCGGTAAATCACTGTCCGTCATTTTGGGAATCGCACTCATTGCCAATCAGGAGTAAATCTTATATTGTGGAGTTCCACTTCATACATTTTTCCACTCTCGGCTTCTTCCACCAAAGCCACAGGCTTTATGAAAGGAATTCCCTTGCTGCAATCCACATCCTCAACCCATCTGTGGAAATAGCCGCGTCGCTCTTTGCAGCGTTCTTCCATCTCTTTCTGCTCATCCGGTGTCTTATCCGGATAAAATTCATAGCTGCCGAGCGAAAAGATAACTTTACGTAAATCTTTACACATATTGATTTCTCATGCCGCGGTCATCCCCTCGTTGGCGTTTGGTTGGAAAATGAAAAAGCGTAGGAATCTGTATCTGTTGCCGTCCTACCATTGGAGGCTTCTCGCATTGCCTTACTTGTGTCGGACGGCAACGCAGAAGCCCACGCCAGTATATGCAATATATGCGTTCGGCTATATCTCTCTCGAGACATCATGTCGAAAGCAGGGTATTACATCACCACGGGCATCTACCGTTGCTCAATCCTTGTCACAAGTATGAATTTTGCGAGAATTCCCAATGGACAAGAATTAGCGCGGATAAACGCTTTTGAATCAATAAATTAAAAATACACCTCAGCGTATTTTTGCAGATTCCCACCCACATTTGCCCCGGACCGGGGCTTCTGCTTAACGGTCTGCGGTCGCAAAGTTATAAACTATTTCTGATATTTGCAAGTCTTTCAGTTATTATTTGAAATATCAGCCATTTTTTAGTACTATTTTATGCTCAAACCGGAAGAATGGTGTCCGACCAGCATCCCACAGCAGACATCGCAGCGATAATGCTGCGTATATATCTGTGAATCAATCTTAAAGTAGGGACGTGGCGTGCCACGTCTGCAGTAAAGCGTTTGAAACCGGAAGAATGGTGCACGCCCTGCATCCCACAGCAGACATCGCACGCGATGTCCCTACGTATATGTCTGTGGATCAATCTCAAAGTAGGGACGTGGCGTGCCACGTCAGCAGTAAAGACCTAACTATAGCAGACCACCGGGGCGATTCACGATTAGCTACGCTCAAGCTAAAAGCAAGCCACAATTCTCACGGAGGCCGAGCGCTCGGAGATCGCTCGCGGACTTATCCCGCGTTCTGAACGTCACAATGCAATCCGCGTTCTGAATTTCACAATGCAAGATAGGTCTGTCGCGATCTCCGAGCGCGACCATATAAGCACCCGGATAATGGTAAATCCTTCCACCGTGACGGATGCACCGGGGTACATCCCTACAATTTGCTCAATTATTCCGGTATGAACCTAAAAAAGACGCACTCCGTGAGGAATGCGTTCTTCATATTATAATCTAATAGCGGCTGATGTCAGAACCGGAGCCCGATTACGCCCGAGCATTGAGCAAGGCGCGTGGTGATGCTGTTGCATTCAAGACCCTGAAAGCGATAGTCGAAACCGATGGTAAGGGCATATCTGCCCAACTGCCAGTCTGCGCGGAGCCTGCTTTTGAGATGAGGGCGGTTGCCCCACCATCCGAAATGAGCCAGTCCTGAGTGATTGCCTACATAAATCTCATAATAAGTCTCTCCGTAGGCAGGGCAGAAGAAGCAACCTGCCGTTGGCAACTCGATGCTTTCGCTTATGCTCAGGGGTTTGCCGCATAGTTTCAGCCGGTCATAACTCCCTCTTGCCGTGAGCGATATTCCTGTCCACATGAGTGCCTGAGCCGGGTTGTTGCCGTTTCTGGGCAGATAGAGCACTCCGGCATCGGCACCGACCGCTGCGCCGGCGGCGAAATTGAAGCCTGACTGAGTGTGCCATAGTCGTTCCACTCCCCATTGCAGCGAAAGGGTCAGATCATACATTCTCGAGTTTTTGGCCGGACTCAGAAGGTAGCCGTAGTTGAAGTCTGCCATAGCCTGCATTCCCACGGTGCCTTCACGCCATGCCGGCCGACGCCACTCGTAATGCAGGCCGTAGCCCGGCCCGGTGTAGGTGAGCGGCGAGAGATAAGTGCAGCGTGTGGTCTGATGTCCTGCCATCAGTTCCAGCCTCTGTTCGGCGAAGGTGAATCCCCATGCGAGAATGCAGCATGCAGCCGACAGCAGATATTTCAGAAAGTGGAATTGCTTCATGGCTTATTAAAAATAGGACGCACTTGCGGCGTGCGTCCCTATTATGGTGGAAATTGTGCTTCAATCACATACCGAGCTCGGTATCATGATTTTCTTAGGAGTTTGAGCTGGTGGTGCGACGGCTGCGGCGCTTGGGTGCGGGAGCAGCTGCTACCTCCTCAATGCCGGCGAGTGCTCCGTCGATGAGGATACGTCCGCAATACTCGCACACGATCACCTTCTTGTGCATCTTAATCTCAAGCTGGCGCTGGGGCGGGATGCGGTTGAAGCAGCCGCCGCAGGCGTTTCTCTGCACGCATACTATTCCGAGACCATTGCGGGCATTCTTGCGTATGCGTTTGAAAGCATTGAGTGTGTAGTCGTCGATCTTGCTCTCGAGTTCCTTTGCCTGGATTAGGAGTTTTTCCTCTTCCTGCTTTGTCTCTGAGATGATTTCTTCCAGTTCCTTTTTCTTGTCTTCGAGATTATGCTCGCGGTCGGTGAGTTCTTCCTGAGTCTTCACGATCTCTTCCTGGCGCTCGTTGATCTTGGCCTGGGCCTCACGGATGTTTTTCTCGGCGAGTTCAATCTCGAGGCTCTCAAACTCCTTTTCTTTCTCAAGGAAGGAAAACTCGCGGTTGTTGCGCACGTTGTCGATCTGCTCGTCATAGCGGGCAATCTTTATCTTGCTCTGCTCGATGTCGCCTTTTTTCACGTTGATAAGACTGTTCTGCCGGTCTATCTCATCCTGATAGTTCTGGATGCGGGTTTGAAGACGTATGATGTCGTCTTCAAGATCCTTCACTTCCAGGGGGAGTTCGCCGCGCACATTCTTGATGCGATCCACCTCCGACAGGCATGTCTGAAGCTTGTAGAGTGCGGTGAGGCGTTCTTCCACCGAACGCTCTTTGTCGTGTTTCTTGTCTGTAGCCATTATAGTTTTAATTTGGAATCTCGAATTTTGCTGTGGTCAATCGTCGCGGATGGAAAGATTTCTGACAGCCATAATCCTACATTCTCAATTTGTAAATATTTGCTATGTATTGTCTCAATATAGTAGTCCCGGCCTTCTTACATGAGAGTCTGAATGGGATTGTGTTCGCATTCAGAGAAATATGTGATGCAATCGGGGCATTTCTGGCGTATGGCCCGGCATAGGATCTTTCGGCTGCACAGTTCGCTTTCGAAGTGTCCGATGTCGGCAAGCAGAATCTCGCTGCCATAACTCGTGAAATCATGATATTTCAGGTCGCCGCAGAGGTAGACGTCGGCTCCTGAGGCGAGTGCCGTCTTTATCAGGCTGCCGCCTGAGCCTCCGCAGAGAGCAACCTTTCGCACTACGATTCCCGGGGTCTGCGCCGAATATCTGAGGTCTTTCACGGCAAATGCCTCTTTCACCTTGCGCAGGAATTCCAGTTTCGGAGTAGGCTCCACTATGCCGACGATGCCGAGGCCCTCGCATGAGGTTCCGGTGCGGCTTGGCTCGAGCGGCTTGCATTCCTTCATGCCGAGCGTATGCGCCATCTCGTAGCTCACACCCTCGAAGGCAGAGTCAAGATTGGTGTGGGCCGAATAGATGGCGATGTCGCCCTTCAGGGCAGCCGCCGCTATCCTTTCGGTGGGGGTGGCCCCTGTCAGTCTTTTCAATCCTCCGAAAATGAGGGGGTGATGACTTACTATCATGTTGCATTCACGCTTACGCGCTTCCGCAAGTATTTCCTCAGTGACATCCAGACACAGAAGCACGCCTGTCACCTCCATCTCCGGATCGCCTATCTGCAGACCGGGATTGTCCCAACTCTCCTGCAGGGAGAGCGGGGCAAACTCTTCGATGGCCTTTGCTATATCTATGACTTTTGTCATTCCTTAACTTTAAGTTCCAGATCAAGCTCTTCGAGCTGTGCCGGGTCGAGAGGTGAGGGAGATTCGTTCATCACGTCGCGGCCCGAATTGTTTTTCGGGAAAGCGATTGTGTCGCGGATGCTGTCAAGTCCGGCCAGAATCGATACGAAGCGGTCGAATCCGAGAGCCAGACCTCCGTGAGGAGGCGCTCCATACTGGAAGGCGCTCATAAGGAAGCCGAATTGTTCCTGAGCTTTCTCCGGTGTGAAGCCAAGCAGTTCAAACATTTCGTTCTGCAGCTCTGAGTCGTGGATTCGGATGGAGCCGCCGCCGAGTTCCGTGCCGTTAACGATGATGTCGTAGGCTGTGGCCCTTACGTTGCCGGTGTCGGTGCGGAGCATCGGGATGTCTTCAGGGTTGGGCGAAGTGAAGGGGTGATGCATGGCGTAGAAGCGCTGTGTCTCTTCATCCCACTCGAAGAGCGGAAAATCCACCACCCACAGGCAGGCAAATGTGTTCTTGTCGCGCAGCCCGAGGCGATTGCCCATCTCAAGGCGAAGTTCGCAGAGCTGCTTGCGGGTCTTCATGGTCTCGCCGCTCATGACGAGGAGGAGATCGCCGGCCTCAGCGCCTGCGAGTTTGCCCCATTCGGCAAGTTGCTCGTTGCTGTAGAATTTTCCTACGCTGCTCTTGATGCTGCCGTCAGCCTCGAACTTGACCCACATCAGGCCTTTAGCGCCGACTTGCGGACGCTTCACAAAATCGGTGAGCTCATCTATCTGCTTGCGGCTGTAGCCTGCACAGCCTTTAGCGCAGATGCCCACTGTGAGTTCAGCATCGTCTACTACTGAGAAACCGTGACCTTTGGCCACGTCGGTAAGTTCCACAAACGGCATACCGAAGCGTATATCCGGTTTGTCGCTGCCATAGAGACGCATGGCGTCGTTCCAGGTCATGCGGGGGAAGGGCTCTGTGAAGTCGATGCCCTTCACATATTTGAAGATGTGCTTCACGAGGCCTTCAAACATTTCAATCACGTCTTCCTGCTCCACGAAACTCATCTCGCAGTCTATCTGTGTGAATTCCGGCTGGCGGTCGGCGCGGAGGTCTTCATCGCGGAAGCATTTGGCAATCTGGAAGTAGCGGTCGTAGCCAGACACCATCAGAAGCTGCTTGAAAAGCTGCGGGCTCTGGGGGAGGGCATAGAACTCGCCCGGGTTCATGCGTGAGGGCACTACGAAGTCGCGTGCTCCTTCGGGCGTGGATTTCACCAGGATAGGAGTCTCGATCTCGAGAAAGCCCTTTGAGTCGAGATAGCGCCTTATCTCGAAAGCCATGCGGTGGCGCAGTTCCAGATTGCGCTTCACGTTCGGACGCCTTAGATCGAGATAACGGTATTTCATGCGGAGGTCGTCGCCGCCGTCGGTGTTCTCCTCAATGGTGAAGGGGGGAACTTTGCTCTTGTTGAGCACGGTCAGCGTGTCGGCGATGATTTCGATGTCGCCGGTGGGGATGTGTGAGTTCTTCGAGGAGCGTTCCTCAACCTTTCCTCCGATACGCACCACATACTCGCGTCCGAGCTTGTTGGCGGTTTCAAAGAGTTCGGGGTTTGATTCGCTGTCAAACACCACCTGAGTGATGCCATAGCGGTCGCGGACATCTACAAAGGTCATGCCTCCCATCTTACGTGCTTTCTGAACCCAGCCGGCGATTTCGACGCGTCGGCCTACGTCGGCGAGACGAAGCTCGCCGCATGTTGCGTCTCTATACATATATTTTTTTTATATTGACTGTGAATGTCACGATAATGATTTGTAACAAACTGGTAATCAGTGATTTAAAAACTAAATTTTTAAATCACTGCATTTTATCGCATTTTAACGACGCAAAATTAAGAAAAAATCCCGTCACATGCAATATCCCGTGATTATTTCTTGTAATTTTTATCATATTCTTCCAGAAGATGGCTCACGGCGAAGTCAAGAATCAGATCCTGTCCGAGTATGAGAAGGGAATCGGGCGAATGCATCTCGAAGCCTGGCGAGGGGTCAATGCCGAATTCGGTGATTTCCCCGCCGGGCGATGTCATGGGGCATGCCGAAAACCTTACTCCCCAGCCTATGGGCATCTCCGAATTGAAGGGCAGTCCGCCGCCTCCGCCCGTGCGGGCACCGATTATCTTCACGTTGGGCAGCGTTTTCATCACCGACACGAAGTCGTTGGCCGCGCTGAAACAGCTCCGGTTGGTGAGCACGGCTATCGGCCGGTCGAGATAGCTGATCCGAACTGTGTCGCACGGGTCATACCATATTTCGTATGGTTCTGAGAAATCTTCATGCCCCGGCCCTGTCTTATGGCGCATTGTGCCTCCTTTCACGCGTTCCTTAATCAGTCTCGACACTATGGTCTTGATATTGGTGAGGTTGCCACCTCCATTGTCGCGGATGTCGATTATAAGCCCTTTGCTATCGTGCAGAATGGCAAGGATATAGTCGAGATTGAGATTGCCCACCTGATAGGAAAACGAAGGATAATACATATATCCTATGGTGTCGGGAAGCATCTTGTATGATATTCCCGAAGTCTGGAGATAGTTGAAATCAAGATAATTTTCCTGAATGGTGCGCAGCCTGAAATCCTGGGGATAGTCAGTCCACCATTTTCTGTAGTAGCTGGTGTTGAAACTCGATATCAGATTAACATGCCCGTCGCGCAGTTCATCGAGCATTGCTGCGCATATATTGTAGAGTTCGGGATATTCTGTCTCTTCAGACACCAGCGGACGGTAGACCCTGTAGATTGAATCCCAGTCAAGCCCCTTTTCTTTGAAGAAGCAATAGTGGGTGTCGATGGTCTTCCAGAGCGAGTTGAAATTTCCTATTGCATCGTTCACCTGATTACGGTCGTCGACACACGATGCCACAATGCACGCGAGGGTCGCCAACATTGCCGCCGGCCATCTGAGCAATCTCCTGATATCAGATATCTTCTTCATAATCAAAGAGATTTCCTTCAATAACTTTTCCGGCTGTGGGCTCTTCTTGCGCCCCTCTATCCATGGCGCCTGAGTCTTCTGTCTCCGCGTCGTCTTCCGGATTTTCGGCTGTCTCGGTTGTGGCCTCTGTCTCAGGCTCGGGCTGGCGCAGGGGTTCGAGTTCGGTAATGGCGCCGAGTAGATAAGTGGTGATTCTCTTGCCCTTTGCCTTGAAGCCTTTCACGGCAATAAAGTCAGCGGCGTCAATTTCCAGTTCAGGTCTTACCGAGTCGTTGCCTCCGAAAGTGACCTGCAGACGCGGATAAGCGGTGTCGGTCAGCAGCAGGATGCTTGATTCCGGAGAGTTGCCTACGAAACGCTGCGGATTTCTTGAAGGCTCGAATTCAAACCTTTTCAGATAGGGGTAGCCGAGTTCCGCATCGTACAGGGCCAGAGTCCAGACTTTGCCTTTACGGAATTTCTCTATGCGCAGGATGTTGTCGTCGTAGTGGTTCTCTTCTGAGAATGTCGTGGTGTAATACTGGCCGTCGTTCGTGATGACCAATACGAGATCTTCGCCCAGAAATGTTCCGAGCTTCTCACCCCGGCCGTCATAGTTAAGGCGGAGCACGTCGCGGTCAAACCACACTTCGCGCCCACCCAGAGTGGATGTGCCTTTCTTGTCGAGACTTGCAGAATGAATCTGGAATTTCGTCACGAGGTTGCCGAGCGATTCCTTCCCCTTAATGTCGAGTGTGGCGAAATCCACCATCACTTCACGGTTGCGCGGACGGCGCCCGTCGGGGCCCGGTTCATCCTTGAGAAGCACCTTCACGGTCTCAGCCTCACCGTTGGGGTTCACGCTCATCCATTCTATTCGGCTGCCGGGCTCGCCCTTAGTCATGTTATATTCCTTGTCGCGCGTCAGGCCCGAGATGAAGAAACGCTTCTTATAGTATATGCCTCCTTTGCCGTTGCGGTAGATCACATTGTAGATCGTGCGCTTATCGTTCTTCTTGAAGAGTCCTATGTGGATCACCTTCTTTCCGACATATATTTTTTCCTGCACTTTTGTGATCTTATATGTGCCGTCGCGGTAGACCACGAGCACATCGTCGATATCGGAGCATGTGAACTTGAACTCGGCGTCCTTTAGCGCGGTGCCGATAAATCCCCCTTCCTTATCGTAGTATAGGCGTTTGTTGGCCTCGGCCACTTTTGTGGCCACAATGGAATCGAAGCCGCGCACCACCGTGCGTCGGGGGAAAGCATGGCCATATTTCTCCTTCAGGTGGGTATACCAGTTGATGGTGTAGTCCACGATATGGTCGAGATCATGACGCAGCTGCTCTATGCGCGCATCGAGGGCCGCTATCTTTTCTTCCGCTTTCTCCACGTTGAATTTCAATATCCTGCCCATGCGTATTTCCCATAAGCGCAGATAGTCGTCTGTGGTGATTTCCCTGAAGAATGAGGGCTTATATGGCTCGAAGAGTTCCGACAGGCGCGCTACGGCCGCCTCCATGTCTGATGCACTTTCTATCTTCGGATCCTTATACATACGCTCCTCAATGAATATCTTCTCGAGCGATGCGAAGAGCTGGCTTTCAAGCGTCTCTCCGAGCATTATCTCAAGTTCGCGGTGCAGGAGTTCCTTAGTGCGGTCGGTCGAGAAGCGAAGCACCTCGCTCACCGTGAGGAATCGGGGCTTCTTATCCCATATCACGCAGCAGTTGGGCGAGATCGACACTTCGCAGTCTGTGAAACTGTAGAGCGCGTCGATAGTCTTGTCGCTCGAGGCGCCCGGAGCAAGATGCACAATGATTTCGGCAGTAGCGGAAGTGTTGTCGTCTACCTTTCGCACCTTGATTTTTCCTTTCTCCATCGCCTTCAGGATCGTGTCGATCAGTCCGGCTGTGGTCTTTCCGTAGGGAAGCTCGCGTATGGCGAGGGTTTTGTTGTCGATCTTCTCGATCTTCGCCCTTACTTTCACCATTCCGCCGCGGGCGCCGTCGTTATAACGCGACGTGTCCATAAGCGCGCCGGTCTGGAAGTCAGGAACGAGCTGGAAATGCTCCCCCTTTAGATATGCTACTGCGGCGTCGCATATCTCGCAGAAATTGTGTGGGAGTATCTTGCTGTTGAGGCCTACGGCGATGCCTTCCACCCCCTGTGCCAGAAGAAGCGGAAACTTTACGGGTAGCGTTATCGGCTCTTTTTTACGTCCGTCATAACTTGATGTCCATTCGGTGATTTTCGGTGAGAAGAGAATCTCGAGTGCGAGCTCGCTCAGTCGCGCCTCGATATATCGCGGGGCTGCCGCCCGGTCGCCGGTGAGTATGTTGCCCCAGTTTCCCTGCGTGTCGATCAGCATTTCCTTCTGTCCGAGTTGCACCAGGGCATCGCCGATAGATGCATCGCCGTGGGGGTGGTAGCTCATGGTGGAGCCCACGATGTTGGCCACTTTATTAAATCGTCCGTCGTCGAGTGTCTGCATCGTGTGAAGGATGCGGCGCTGCACAGGCTTCAGGCCATCTTCGATGTGCGGCACCGAACGCTCCAGAATCACGTAACTTGCATACTCCAGATACCAGTTGCGGAACATGCCCGATAACTGGTGCTTCTTGTCGCCCGCTCCCGGAACTTTATAATTAACTACGGGTGCTTGAGGAATATCGGCTTCAGCTTCCTTGGCAAGCAGTATGTCGTCAGAAGTTTCTATGATGCCGGCCTTCCCTTTCCGGGTGAGTTCTTCGTCGCTGAGCGGTGAGTCTGTTTCTGATGCCTGTAGGTTGTCGGTATTATCGATTTCGGCCATATATTTGGAGCTATAACTGCGTAATAAAGTGGATTTCCACAAAATTACAAAAAAAATCACCGTTTTCCAAATTTCATCTTTATTTTATGCTGTTATTGGCAAATACTCAATTCATTTCTTACCCGCTGAGTCACTCACCCGGCGATTTGAATTTGCTGCATAAGGTTGATGATTGCTTCAAATTGAAAAGCATCCCCCGGAAATATCATAGAAGCGGTCGAAGAACTCTTTAAGTCGCTTTATGACATTTTTCTTTTTCTCCGCTCGTTTGGCTCCGGCATTACCGAATAAACCCATCGGAGGAAGAATATCGACTATTGCAGTGCCGCTTTCAAGAATCTCTCCATTTCGAAATGACTGTCTTACAAAATCGAGTGCCTTTTCACGATTGAGATTTTCTTCTTCAATGATGATTTCAATCTCTTTATTTTGGCTGTAACGCACAAACTCGCTCCACTTATCATTCACATCTGTATCGGGAGTGTGGCTCTCGATAAACTGTCGTATCAGTTCCTCTTTGTTGCGGAGGTCGGGCGATGCTTGCACAGACTTCATGGCCTTAATGATGATTTCGCGGTCGTGTCCTTCATCTCCGTTGAGCTGTCCCACGAGGAATAGTATGTAGTCAATATTTATTTCAATAGACTTCATCAGTTCCATCTCAAATACAAGGTCATCGTTGATGTTGGTAAGGTCGCTACCCTTGGGGCGGTATTTATCGTGAAGTTCATTGTAGACACTGCGGTAGTCAAGAAAATCGCCATTGAGGTCGATTATCTCGCGTCCTGTGAACTCGTCAAAAGTGAGCAGGATATTCAGTGCACGAAGCACCGTGCCGAAAAGTTTGATAAATTCCTTCTCGGAGGTTTCACTTACAAGAGGAAACTCACTGATTGGGAACTTGGCGAGAAGTTCACCTATTAAGTTTACCCAACCGGGATATTCCTTTCCGTTTTCATCCTTATATCCATTGTAGTAGTCTTCAAAAGATTTCAATAGAATTAGTCCGCCGGAATTCTTGTTGCCAAATAGTTGGAGGCATTCGTTTGTCGCTTTTTCGAGATTGCGGAAACATACTATGTTGCCGTGGTCTTTGACAGAGTTAAGTATACGGTTGGTACGGGAGTAGGCTTGCAGAAGTCCATGCATACGCAGGTTTTTGTCTACCCATAGAGTGTTGAGCGTAGTGGCGTCAAAACCTGTCAAGAACATATTTACGACTATAAGCAAGTCAATCTCGCGGTTTTTCATCCGGAGCGACAGGTCTTTGTAGTAGTTCTGGAATTTTTCGGCACTGGTGTCGTAACTCGTGCCGAATATCTTGTTGTAGTCGTCGATGCACTTTTCCAGAAACTCACGACTGTTTTCATCAAGTCCTTCCGTATCTTCGGGAGTTTCGTCTTCTATGTTTACATTGGGTGAATAACTGTAAATCGTGGCGATTTTCAGACGCTTGTCGGGTGGTAACAGCTCCATCTGCCTGTGAAACTCATTGTAATAGAGTTTCACAAATGGAATTGAAGCGACTGCGAATATCGAGTTGAAACCCGTTAATCGGGTCTTCTGTTTTTCTTCCTGCACTGTGTTGCGGTCACGAGCTGTGGCTACCTCCTTGACATTTATAAGTCGGTTAAAAGAATAGCTACGTGCATCGCGGCGTGTCTTCCTTGCAAAGTGGTCAAGTATATACTCTGTGACTAATGAAATACGCTCGGGAGCCATAAGAGCGCGTTCGCGGTCGATGTTGTTAATCATCTCGTCGATCACATCGTCTTCCTCTCGCATAGTGCGGATATAATCAACCTTGAATGGCAGTACGTTCTCGTCGCGGATAGCGTCAACGATTGTATATAGGTGCAGTTGATCTCCAAATACGCCCTCTGTTGTTGTAAACTCTACATTGCGAATTGATCCGGAGTTTTCAGGAAATATTGGGGTGCCGGTAAAGCCGAACAAATGATACTTCTTGAACTTCCTTACTATTGCTTTGTGCATATCGCCAAACTGAGAGCGGTGGCACTCGTCAAAAATCAGCACTACGTGTAGACCATAAACCTTATGCTGTGAATTGCGGCTGATAAAATTGGTAAGTTTCTGTATGGTAGTAATGATAATACGAGCATTGGGGTCATTTAGCTGACGTGCCAGCACGGCGGTAGAGCCATTGGAGTTGGCAGCCCCTTTCTCAAAACGATCATACTCTTTCATCGTCTGATAGTCAAGATCTTTGCGGTCGACCACAAAAAGCACTTTGTCAATATCGGGTAGCGCGGATGCAAGTCGGGCAGTTTTAAACGAGGTAAGGGTTTTGCCCGAGCCCGTGGTATGCCAGATGTAGCCACCTCCTTCACGTTTACCCCAGGTTTTTGCGTTTGAGCTGACGTTGATACGTCGGATTATTTCCTCTGTTGCAGCAATCTGATATGGGCGCATCACAAGTAGCATATTTTCCGAAGTAAATACGCAATATTTAGTGAGGATATTCAATATGGTATGCTTGGAAAGGAAAGTTTGGGTGAAATCAACGAGATCAAGGATTGGCTCGTTATTTCTATTAGCCCAATAGGAGGTAAACTCAAATGAATTTGATGTCTGCCTCTTCCCTTTCCCTTTGCCGGGGTTTTGATTGCTGCGGGCAATGGCGTCGCGAGTTGTATTGCTGTAATATTTAGTTAAGGTTCCATTGCTGATAATGAATATCTGCACAAACTCAAACAAGCCGCACCCTGACCAAAAAGAATCACGCTGATAACGGTTGATTTGGTTGAAAGCATCTTTGATGCTGATTCCCCGACGTTTCAGTTCAACATGGACAAGAGGCAGTCCGTTGACGAGAATTGTAACATCATAACGGTTCTCAAACGCGCCGCCCTGCGGCACATACTGATTGATAACCTGCAATGAATTGTTATGGATATTATCTTTATCAATCAGATAAATATTAGCTTTGGTGCCATCCGGACGTGTCCACGCCTTGATGTGATCCTCCTGAATGGTTTTAGTTTTCTCCACTATTCCCATCTGAGGGTTCCCAAGATGTTCATGGAAAAACAGCTGCCATTCATCGTCTGAGAATGTGATATTGTTTAGACGTTCAAGTTGATTACGTAGATTGTCAATTAACTCCTTTTCATTTTTTATCGAGATATAATCGTAGGCTTGACGTGTGAGACGATTTATGAAGTCTTGCTCCATCTCCGCTTCGCTCTGATATTGTGCGGCACTGTAATAGCCGGGTTCAAACTCAGCAACAACCGTCGACTCGGGATTCTCCGAAATTAAATCGTAACTGTTCATGCTTTTATTTTTAAGACTTTAAGGACTTTAGAGGCTCTAAGGTCATTAGTGACTTTAATAACCTCTCTTTTTGCGGCGTATTTCGGACAGTTCCCAACATTGGGAATCAATCGGCTCATACACGTATTTCTTTGAATGTTAAAAGTTTGTTGCGATAATATTCATATTGCTCCTTTACCGCTGCAATTTCGGCAGGAAGACCCAGCGTCAGGTCATTTACAAGTGTCTCAAAGCGATCAAGAATAGCAACGATCTTCTCCTGAAGTTCGATGGGAGGAATGGGGATTTGAATTGTTGCAAGATCTCTTCGATTGACAGCAGGAGTGCCCCCTTCCTTCTTGAGAGCTAAAACTTTTGTATTGAATGTCTTTAAATAATAATATAAATATTTGGTTTTAATATTTAAGTGGTGAGATTTGATGCCATAACAAAGTGGACCGAGCCAAAACGGTCTTTGTTGGTATCCGATAAAGCCAATACCTCCTTGTCCTCTTGATGGTGTTGTTATGGTGTCTTCTTCACAATTTGAGTTTTCCGTATAACCTGATGGTGTTGTACCTGCGTTAATATACAAATGTTCACAAGGAATATTATATATGGTTTCAGGTTTTTGACCAACTGAAATTTTGCAAATTTCGCCCATAGTTTTCCATTCAACGTTGTAACTTGCTGGGGGGGGCATAGTTACGCCTCTAATCTCTTGCTTATCATCGGTCCCGAAGCCGCAGGCGGAGGGATTGAAGGTAAGCAAGAGATTACGATAATACTCGTATTGTTCTTTGCGTGCTTGCAGCTCCGCTTGCAGCTCCGCT
>CAYPGW010000020.1:0-48871 GCA_964410515.1 uncultured Sangeribacter sp.
GTGACTCCGAAATTGGAGGAGGGCGCATCATATTATTACTTATGATACACCCTCCACATCCATAAAATTTGTAACTGTTGGTATTGGGATATCTAAATCTCAGTCTTCATCATTAAGCCACCATGTCCAAGGCAACTGAGGCCATTCCCCGGATTTGGAACTCCGGCGGCGTCTGCGCGGCGGAGGGCTTGGGGTCCAATCCTTCCGGAAAATCCCTCTTAGCACCACAAAGATCACGAATGCTGCCGGAACATATATGAAAAGATATATAAAGATCATGACGAGTTGAGATTTAGATGATTTTATATCACAAAGATAATAAATTATCTCTGATTCAGCAAATTTATATGTCTTTGTCAGGCAATAACCTACACGGCTATTTCAGGTTATGAGTATTAAGGTTTGGAGACAATTCGATTCAGTAATTTCATAAGGCCTTCAATGTTTCGGGCGTCGACATCTGCATCAATAAGGTTTCCGTCAGGATCGACAAGTCTGTAGCAGGGATAAGCGCTCACTTTAAGGAATCTCTCTAAAGCCTGTTGCTGCTCAACCGGAAAATTATAATGCACCACATTTTCGCCAACGATGCCGTACTCTTCTACAAGACCCTTAATTACTTCATCTTTTGAATTGTTTGCCAGGAATACGAATACGACGTTATATGGCGCAAGGGCATCTCGTTCGGTGGAAAAATCTTTCATTGCCTCCCGGCAGGGACCACACCATGTGCCCCACACATCAATGAGCAAAGGCCTGCCCTTATAAGGCTCGACGATTTTTCTGAACAATGCCTTTCCATTGGAAAGATCCTTTATATCCTTACCGTTATTTATACTGATTTGTGATTGCTTGGCAGAAGATAGCAATGCCTTGTATCTGTCATTGTTTTGCATAGCAAAATTCTTGAAGACCTGACCGGAAAATACTGAATCAATATGGGCTTCCATGTCGTCAGACAATGGTGCCATCTCGGTTTTCATCACTCCGTCATAGAATGACGACATGAAAATGTCGGTAATCTCCGGTGTGGCTTCAAGATTTCTCAGCACCGATTCATATTCCTTCATACGGCTTAAATGCCAGTAATCATGGCCTTTCTCGTCAAGGAATTGGGTGACTTTCATAGATATCCTTTTGAAAGCATTCATAACGCTATCAGCCGACAGATCAGTTGCGACCTCGCTGCCGCTCTGAAGAAGTTTGATATCAGCGCTCAATGTCTCGGCCAGTTCATCGGGAATGGTTATAAAAGCCCTCCTGCCGTCGGCCATTTTAAAAGGAACAGTGTGAGACTTGGAGTATGCATCCTCTACGATGTTATTGATGAATGACACGCCCGATTCAGAATAAGCATTTACCTGTTTCGGAAGTCTTTGCCAATAGTTGTCGGTCACGTATGTCTCCACTTCAGGTGGGAACGTAGCATCCGGGAAATGTGAACGGCTCTGTGCTAACACGAAAGCCATCTCAAGCATGGCATTCTTGTGCAAATAATCCACAAATAGCTCCGACAGCGTAGGGTTATTACGCGAAATATCGTCTATCGCCATATCTACCTCATTCTGCCAACTGTCTACAATTTCGAGATAATTATTATTCGTCTCCTCAATCCGTGGTGCACTGAAAGGAATGCCATAGGAAACGAGCTCATTCTGCACACGCACATCATCTCCCATTAAGAGGCGCTTCTGACCTGCCAAGTCATCCAGAACAAAATATTTCTTGCCCGGCTCGATAGGGAAAGAAATATCGTTGCTCTTTGTATCAAGCATTATGTGTGTGGTGTTAGGTATCCGGAAAGTGAGATGGAAACGCCCGATGGAATCCATCTCAGTAGAAACCTTTTCCTGTCTGCCTGTAAAGATATTATTGTAATACACATTGATGTCTCTACCTCTATGCTGAGTTACGATCTCAGGCAGTCCTCTCAGCCAACCGGAGATGATCACCGAATCTTCTTTCTGATACCCGCTGTCGTAAAAAGCGGTCTTATATTCCTTGTGGGGATAAGCAGGAAGGGTATTGCCGATGATTCGGGAAAGAGTCACTGCGGGTTGATTTCCGATTTTGAATTTCCGCTTGCCGTTTTTCTCTTTCCCGGCTTCAATTGTCAGTCTATTCTTCCCATCCGTGACCATATATTTCCCTGAATGATCATCACGGCTGATGTAGTTCCATACTGCGTTGTCATATACCACACCCTCGGGGAAAATCCCAATTATCCAGTCTCCGGTCTTCTCATCACGCCAACAGCTTTCTTCAAGCCGGGTGGTGCGCAGTTTGATTCCGCTTATTTTGAGGTCTGCCTGTCTGTCGCCCATAAGCAGGTCAAAGCTCTCACAGCCCGCAGATAAGGGTTCAAAATGCAGAACGAGACTTTCCCCGGTATAGAGTGAAGGCTCAAACATAACATCCGTGTCAAGACTCTCGACACTTCTCAGGGCATAATTCTTCTCACCATCTCGGAGAGTGGTCGATGAAGGTATTTTGCATGTCATACCCGGGCGCAGACTTTTCAGATGCAATCTGATGATGGTCTCATCCGGGTGAAACTCAACCTCATTTATATTTAATCTTAGTCCCGGGAAATATGTTTCGATATTCTGTGATGCTTCCGGATTATGCCAAATCTCAATATTTGCATTAGCATACACCGACATGCTGAAGACAAGTGTCATCAAAAATATAAGCAGTCTCATAATAGTTACATGTTTTTAAGTTCCAATGGTTTGATACCAATATTTTTACAAAATTACGTAAAAAATCGGATTAATAGTACTGTAAAACCGAAAAACGTCTTGGAGAGCGCTATTTATAAACTTGGGTTTATATTTTGAAGTATTGTTGTCCGAGGAAAGCCCGGGCTGTAAGTAGCATATAAATCAAACGAGTTGAAGCTGACTTAATTCGTTGCCGAAAGAGTTCAGTGCATCCTGAATCTTCCGTGTCGTCTTGGGTGATGGGTTCCGGTAGCCGGAGATATACTGGGACAATTGAGCCGGAGCTATTCCTGTAAGCTTCGACAATCCCTTGTAGGATATAAGATCGGCGTAATAAAGCAGAAACGAGGGGAGATCGTAGGAGAAGATGAAATCGACCTCTTCAAAAGGACGACCCTCTTTCTGATAAGACTCCTTCATGTCCTGATATACAGCCTTGAAATCCGCGATAGCCGCCGCAGCTGTATCACCGTCTCCAATCACTCCATAGGAGAGATTGTTTTCGTCCGGCATATAGGCTCCGTATGAGCCATCCTTGCCTCGCTCGATAAACACTCTTACTGTTTTCATTGTCGTAATGCTTTATGGTTATTTAACAAACTTGCTTGAGCAGGGGTGAAGAAATAAAGGGCTGTACTCCTTCCTTACTTGATTCCTGCATCTCGGAGAATGGATCTCAGAGTTCCGTTCTTGACTTCCTGAGATTCGTGGTTGCTTGTGGTGAACATCCTACCTGTGATGGGCGAATACCACTCAGGATGACCGGCTCGAGCATTTCCGGTAGGATAACATCCGGCTTTCCGTAGTTTCCTGTGAAGTTCGTTATATTTCATCGTACTCTCGTTTGATTTCACTGCAAAGATAATGCTAAATTTTGATTTAGCAAAATTTTCAGGCAAAAAAATCAAAATAAGTTTATGGCAGAACCGCTATTGTTTCACAACAACTTTACATCCGCCAACGGTCTCGCCCTTATGGTATAAGTTATTAGATTTGGGATGTGCAGGAGGTGATATGCATTTTAATTTTTAGATATAATTCTTGACTTCATCGATTCAAACTCCTGATCTGTCAGCAGTCCTTTTTCTTTCATCGAGACGAGTTTCTCAAGAGCTTCAATATCAGAAATAGACGAAGCAGGGACAGAAGCTTTGGAGTCTTCTTCCTTTTGCTCCCGGTCATTAGCGTCAATGACTACGCTAACAAGCTCCACAATGCGATTCGCATCATTGAATGCTGTCTTGATCATATTGCCATAAAAAGAGTCATCCGAGTTAACTTCTTTCTTAGCGCAAAGTGTCTGGGCATCAAAGCAATTTATGGCGAATGTAGGTTCGGAAAGTCCGCGAAGCTTAATTATCACATCGATGGAAGATATTTTTTTCTTCTGCTTCGAATCGCCGGATAGACCTCCTATAATAGCTCCGGCTCCTCCCGCCACCATCTTTCCGACAATGGCTCCTCCAACAGCTCTCATCATTGATTTAGATTGGAGAATTGTTCCGTCTTCGACAAGTTCCACACCTCGAATATCCGAAAACTTTATAATCTTTACTTTAGACCCTGGATATACAATTACAATTCTTTTTTGCTCATCATCAAAAATCATCTTGAATCGGTGTTGGATTCCTGTTACTGTAGCAGATCCATGATAAGCTTTGGCGGCCTGGATTAGTTCGTCCTTGATCTGTTTCTGTTTCTTTTCTTCATCCTGGGCGGCCACTGCGCCAAATAGCATTGCAATTATGAATGCTATCAGAAGGAACCAGAATAGCCATGTCAGATGGAAGTCGCCATTGTCGTCGATAGTGCAGGAAGTCAATGTAATCAACATTGATGGCACAAGAAATATGATTTTTCGATTCATAAATGATAACGGCAGATGTTAATAAAATGATATTTACAAAAAAGTACACCGCAAAAATACATACAATTTTGTAAATATCCAAACAAAAAGCACTCCGGGGGGAAGCCCGGGAGTGCAATGTCGAAAAAAGAGATCTAAGATGACAGAAGGATATGCGTCAGCCAAGTGACAGGAGCTGCGAGCCGATGCGATGGATGCCGGATTTGATCCTGTCGATCTGGGCTTGACGGGGGTGTTTGAGCCCGCTTGCATAGTGGGATAGTTGCTTCTGATTTATTCCGGACGCACGGCTGATGGCTGCCATTGTGGTGTATTCTTCTGCGTCGCGTAGAAGGGCAGCAGTATCGAGCACGTATTCGGGAACATAATTGCCGTTTATCAGATAATCCGGCATTTCATCCCCGTCTTCGAGGCATCCTTTAATGTGCAAGCGAAGGGATTCCTCGAAATTCTTTTTAAGTTTATCTATCGTTTTTGCAGTCACAAGTACGGTGCCGGCATCTTCATCACTCCAGGAGCAACAGAAATTGTCGTCGGTCCAGCTTACGTCTACTTTGATTGTTTTCTTATCCATGCCTGATTATATATATCCACCATGTCCATGCGGTCAGTGGCGGCAGATAGTTATTGGAACTACGGGGGCGCGTCTTTCGACTCGTGAAATCCGTAGCAAGGAGGTCTTTGCTGAAGTGAGCGGGAGCTTAGGCTTATAAAGTGTAATGTTGTGAATCAAACGAGTTTTAGAGCCTGTAGTTCTGATCCGAGGCGATGAATACCCTGTTCGATCTTCTCGAGTTGGGCTTCGGATATATATGTGTCGCCTTTCTTATACTGGCGCATAAGGCTTGGATTGATACCGAGATATCTGCCAAGTGCCGACACATTGATCATGCTGTAATACTCAAAGAGGGATGATATGTCGAAGTGAAAGGATATTTCCTCAGTGAGTTCAGCCGGCATGAAATTGCCACGTGACTCATAACTCTCTTTAACTCCTTCATAGGAATCACGAAAGTCTTTTTTTGCCTCAGACACTGTATCGCCTGTTCCGAGAAGTGTGACATGATCCCCGGTGGTATTGTAGGCGATATATGTGCCGTCTGATTGTTTCTCAATTCTTACTTCCATATTAGTAGTTAGATTATTGGTGGTCAGAGAATAGGGTGATTCTCCTTCTCTTAACCTTTGATCTGTTTCAGCAGGCGGTTCATGAGTCCCGGCCTGACTTCCTGCGACCAGTGCCTTTCGAGAAGTATCGTGATACCGGTGTCAGGATTGAAGTACTCATCATGTTTCCCTCGTGAAGTCACGTATCGGAAACCGTTAGCGACTGCGAGTCGCTTCATTTCGTTCCATTTCATGGAGCTTGTTTTATTATCATAATGCAAAGATATAACATTTTCGTGATATATGCAAATTTATCATGTTTATTTTTCAAAAAAATTATTTATCGAAGGGCGGGGGTTGTGGATTTGACGGTGCGAGCAAAGGAAAGCTCTGAGAATTTCTGATGTGCGGTGCGGGTAGGGGGCTACATGCTGAAGGCGAGAAAGAACGGTGGCATAATGACGTGATGGTTGGATAATTCAGAATAAATCGTTATTTTTGCAAGACAAAATGTGAATGCGCTATGTCGGAGTTCTGTTTCCGCAGCGCGCAGTAGCCTCACAAGTGCAAAATCAACCATATTTCTTACATATATGAAACGCATAGTTTTTTCAATACTTTCATTTCTGGGCGTCGTGGGATGCATGGCGCAGGCTCCGGAAAAATCATGGACAGGAACATGGGCCACTGCCGTTGAGTTTACAGGGCAGGGCGATATGCCAAAAACGAGTCTGTCAGGCCGCTCACTGCGTGAGATAGTGCAGGTGTCGCTGCCCGGCGAGACATTGCGCCTGCAGCTGAGCAACATCCACAGCAAGGAGCCGGTGGAGATTAAATCGGTATTTATCGCCAATGCCGCCGACTCTTGCGACATTGATGTGAAATCGGCGAAATATCTCACGTTCAATGGTAAGAAATCAGTCACCATAGCCCCGGGTGAGGCTATATTCTGCGATGACACGAAGTTCTCACTTCAGCCACTGCAGAAACTGGCGATTACGGTGAATTACGGCGAGACCACACCGGTGAATGCCTCCTCACACAGAGGATCGCGTACCACTTCATATATCATCGACGGAGAAGCGAAACCTAAAACGAGATTCGTTGATGCGGAGAAAGTAGACCATTGGTATAATATATCCTGCATAGATGTGCTCACAGATGAGCCTGCTGAATGCGTGGCGATAATAGGAAACTCAATCACAGATGGCCGCGGAAGCACCACCAATATGCAGAACCGCTGGACCGACTTCCTTGCGAAGGCTCTCGACGGCAAGGTGGGTGTCCTCAATCTCGGCATCGGAGGCAACGCTGTGGTGAGCGGTGGTCTGAGCGAGCCGGCCGTGGTGCGTTTCGACCGCGATGTGCTCGGGCAATCGGGCGTCACGTCTGTGGTGATATTCGAGGGTGTGAACGACATCGGGGGTAAACGTCCTAACCATCAGGCAATCGTAGACAATATCATCAATGCCTACTCCTCGTTCATCGCCAAGTGCAAGGATGCGGGGAAGAAGGTGTATCTGGCTACAATCACTCCCTATAAGAACAGTTTCTATGAGAATCATTTCAGCGAGGCTGCTCGTCTCACTCTCAACGACTGGATTCGCTCAAACAAGGATGTAGACGGAGTGATTGACTTCGACCGGGCCGTAAGGGATGCATCCGATCCTTCGGCATTGCGTCAGGAATATTCCGACGACTGGCTGCACCTTAATCCTTCCGGCTACGAGGCGATGGGAAAATTCGCCGCCGAAGTCCTCAAAGGTCAGTGATGTGAAAGAGTGCGGTGGCCATTGATTCGCTGAAGGTGTGACCGGGGCGTGACACTTCCTCCGCCACTTGTGTGTAAGAAAATTTTTCTCCGGTAATGGTTTTGGCATTTGGATCGTCAATAATATAAACGACTTCACGATGCTGTATTCCACTACAGAGTTTGAGACTCTCTACATAGAATGTTTCCCTCCCGCCATGCGGTTGGCTCTCAGCCTGCTTCATGAGGAGGATGAGGCGAGTGATGTGGTGCATGAGGTTTTTCTCAAACTATGGGAGTCGGATGTCGCGGTCGAGAATCATGCCGCCTACGTAATCCGGTCGGTCAGGAACGCGTGTCTGAGCAGGATAAGGAGGCTTGAGGTGCGCGACAGGATAAGGTCGCAGCTTATGCTCGAGCCTCCACCCGACGATTTCGACTACGAGGCTCGCAATGAGGAGGTTATGGCTGCTGTGGAGCGACTTCTCACGGCTCGCGAGCGGGCGGTGGTGGATAAGATATACTCCGAGGGCCTTAGCTATAAGGAGGCGGCCTCCAGCCTCGGAGTTTCGGTGTCGGTGGTAAACAAGAGCATTGTTGCCGCCATGAAAAAATTGAGGAGTCACTTCAAGACCGGTAGATCATGACAGAAAAGGAAAAAGACATATTGATAGCAAAGATGCTCGAGGCTCCCTCATCTCTTTCAGATGCAGAACTTGACATTATTCTGCACGACGATGAGCTGAGAGATATCTATGAATGCTCCGTAGCCGTAAAGGGGGCATATCTGTCGTGTGCCGAGATCGATGCCCGGCGAGAATGGAAATTATTTCGCCCCGGGCTCGTGCGCCGGAAGCCCGTGCTGAGCAGGCTGATGAAGGTGGCGGCAGTCTTCCTCGCAGTGGTATCGGCGGCGGTAATCATCTTGAAATTTATCGGTGTTGGCGAGCAGGGAAGTGGCCGGGATATTGTTGCTGAAGCCGAATTGCAGTCTGCCGGTGCCACGGTTGGAGCTACTGGTGAGGAGACCCATTCAGCTGAAGATGCAGTCACAGTGCCCGTTGTGGCAGATGCTGACACTCAGGCGGCTGCTGTGGAAGCTCCGGTCAAGATCGCGCGCAGCAAGGCCCGCAATGTGAAAGCCGAACCTGAGATTGATATAGATGAATATCTACGTCTGCAGCAGGCTGAGATAGACCAGGAATTCGCACTGATCAATGCCGAGATCTTGCTCGACAGGCATGAGGCCATGATGGACTTCATCGAGTATATCGATTGCGATGCCACGGATGAAAAGGATGCAAACATTATTATACTATAAATTATCAACGATATGAAGACAATGGGATTCAGGCTTATATGCCTGCTGGCGTTGCTCAGTCCCGTGGCGGCTGCCTCACAGACCATCATCAAGTCGGCTTTCGAAGCCATCATAAAATGTCCGGAGGCCGAGATCGAGGAGAGTCATGGCCTGAACAAGGACAGGAACACAAACATCAAGACGGGGCAGTATGACTCATATACATTTGTGCTTCCCGCCGGAAAATCAAATCTGATAAAAAATGTTCTCAGGGCTTTTGACACCGACAAGGATAAGGCATACGTTGTGAAGACAGGTAAAAACCTCGGCACGAAAAACATGTTTTATCTCTATGCAGGTGACGATGAAAGTAGTATACCGATAGATGATCCCGGCTATGATTACATATATGAATTTTTCGCACCTTCGAAACAGGAAGATCCTGACGGCTCGCACCGTTATGCCTACGCCTTCAACTATACGGAGAAAGATGGAAAGATCATGGGGCGAATGGTGATAAGTTATGCCACCACTGCGGAGTATCGTGAGAAAGAACTGCGAGCCAAACAACTGGGGTTGATTGCTGATATTGATAAGGGGGAAGGAACGTCGGCCGTGCTCACCAACGGTAACTCATGGTTTGAACAGATGATGGCGTGTATTATCGGAATGAAAGGTGCGCCGCAGAAAACACGCATAGCGCTTGCCACAAAAGCATACAATCTCGTCCGGGAGATAGACAAATTCCCCGACGTGACTCCCATGGACAAGACAACTGTGCTGCGTGTGCTCCGGCCTACGATTGAGAAGGCCGACGATCCGATATCGGCTGCCCTTCTTAGTCAGTGTGAAGCCGGAATCCACTGAAAAGATGACTGAAACTGAAAAAGGCCTCCCGAAAGAGGCCTTTGTAGCATCAATATGTAAAGAATCCGCAAAATTCTTTACATGTAACCATCGACGTGTAAAGAAATCGCGATTTTTTTTACACATCAGCAGCACATGTAAAAACCTTTTACATAATCTCCTCAGAGTCCTTATTTAGCGTATTCTATCTTGCCTACAGCCTTGCGGCTCGGGCCGGCGTCCTCGCGGGCGCGCACCGAGGGCTGGTGCATGTCTTTCGGGAAGTAGAGGAAGAATGTGTCGTTAGGAGCCGGCACGTATGAGATAGGCTCGTCGGTGGTGTAGTTGGTCTTGTCTTTCACCGCGTCGTATGGCCCCGTGGGGATGACGTGGCCGGCAAGTCCCATGAGTTCGTCGCCTTCAAAGGTGTATTGCAGGTCGATGAAATTCTCATGGCTCTCGATCTTGGTGTCTTCGGCGCTTTTGGGAGTGTATTCCAGGATATTGACCCATAGGCGTCCGGGCACAATGTCGTGCTTGCCGGCAGCCACGGTCTTCAGGTCAGTATTTTTGAGCCATGCGAAAAGCGCGTCCCAGAGATCGGGGTTGGCGGCATATTGCTCGGCAAATTCCACAGCGTCGATGGTGGAGTCTGCTTTCAGTTCCAGTCCCTTAGCCCATTCGCGGCTCTCTACCCATGCCTGAGCCTCTTCCTTTGAAAAAGTCTTTTTCATCGTTATTGATTTTTTTCAGCATTTACAGTTGCCATGATGCCCCCTACCATGCCGAGGGCGAGCATGCGGCCATGGAAAGAGTAGCCGGCGTTATATCCCATCTTCTCATCGCCCAGCATGAGGGGAGCGTGGTCCACGCGCATCGGCACTTCGGGGCGCAATGTCTCGAAAGTCCTTACCACATCAATCAGGCGGGGATCAAGATGCGACGACTCCTTGAAGTCGCCGTTAGGCTGCGGCTGGCAGATGCGGGCATGCACGAAATGAGTGCGGTCGGCGTATTTCTTCGCAAGGGCGGGAACGTCGTTGTGAGCTCCGGCGCTGAGGCTTCCTGCGCAGAATGTCAGGCCGTTGTGCGGGTTGGGCACAGCATCAAGAAATGCCCTGATGTCGGCATCGCATGTCACGATGCGGGGCAGCCCCAGAATCGGCATCGGAGGGTCGTCGGGGTGCACGCACATGTTGATGTCGTATTCGTCGCATACCGGCATTATGGCATTGAGGAAATAAGCCATGTTCTCGCGCAGCTTCTTGGCGTCGATGCCTTTGTAGAGGTCGAGCAGAGAGCGGAATTTCTCCACGGGTTTCAGGTCTTTTTCCGAAATGTTGCCGTTGACAAATCCCTGAGTCTTGACTATGATGTTGTCTACCAGTCGCTTCTCCGCCTCCGCGTCCATGCGCGGAGCCACTTCCTCGCGCATGCGGCGCAGTGTCTCCTCGTCATAGTCCTTCTCGGCGCCCTCGCGCTTCAGGATGTTGATGTCGAAATAGGCGAATTCGGCGCGGTTGAAGTAGAGGTTTGATGTTCCGTCCGGGTTGGGATATTCCAGTTCGGTGCGGGCCCAGTCGAGCACCGGCATGAAGTTGTAGCAGATGGTCTTCACCCCGGCTTTTCCGAGATTGGCGAGGCTGATCTTGTAGTTCTCGATCAGCCGGTCGCGGTCAGGGCCGCCATATTTTATAGACTCGCTCACCGGGAGGCTCTCGACTACGCTCCAGCGCAGCCCGTGGCTTTCGATATAATCCTTCATCTTATTCACTTCCTCTTCTGTCCACACCTCTCCGTTGGGGATATGGTGGAGAGCGGTGACGATTCCTTCCACTCCTATCTGGCGGAGCATGTCGAGGGTGATCTTATCGTTGGGTCCGAACCAACGCCATGTCTTTTCCATAAAAAATATATTGTCGGTTAGTTATGATTGTCTTGATTAATAATGAGAATCAATCAGTTGAAATCCACGAGTATGCGAAATACGTCGCCACGGTGTGAGTTCCAGTATTCCAGAATCTCGGCCGCGCCCTCAGGGCGGACTATGGCCGAGACAAGAGAATCTACCGGACACCCGCCTCGCATCAGATATCGCTTGGCGGCTTCAAAATCTTCAGGCAGAGCGTTGCGTGAGCCGCGTATGTCGAGTTCCTTCTGCACAAACAGTTTGGTCTGGAACGTCACCGGCTGCGAAGAATATCCGATACATACCACACGCCCGGCAAACGACACTTCATTGACGGCGAGATTGTAGGTGAACGGAGATCCGACCGCTTCTATCACCACATCGGGGCCATCGCCGCAAGTGATCTGCTGCAATCTGTCGTGGAAGTCTTCTTTCGTAGAGTCAAGTCCGTAGGCAGCCCCCAGGCTTTTGGCGAGTTGAAGTTTCTTTTCATCGATATCCACGGCTATCACACGCGCTCCGCGCAGAGAAGCTCTCACGATGGCTCCGAGGCCTATCATGCCGCATCCTATCACCATCACCGTGTCCAGATCGGTGACCTCGCCGCGTGAGACGGCATGGAAACCCACGCTCATCGGCTCGATGAGAGCGCACTCTTTCACGCTCAGACCCTCGGCTGCCACAATTTTCTGCCAGGGCACTGCTATATATTCCGACATGGCGCCGTGGCGCTGCACTCCCAGTGTCTGATTATCGCGGCAAGTGTTCGGGCGGCGTTTCCGGCACGGCGGACATTTGCCGCAGGCGGTATAAGGATTCACGGTCACGCTCATGCCTTTCCTGAAGAGACCGGCAGGCACATCAGCCCCTATCTCCTCAACTACGCCTCCTATCTCGTGGCCCGGCACCACCGGCGAGATGGCAAGCTGGTTCTTGCCCAGATACGTATTCAGGTCCGACCCGCAGAATCCCACATAGCCTATCTTCACGAGCACTTCATCGGCCTTTAGCTCAGGCATCGGGCGCTCGGTGACCGAGACTTTGCCCGGGCCTTCAATCAATATTGTCTTCATTCTTCGCTATTATTGAAGTTCAAATTCCAAATCTATAATTTCAAAATGCACGTCATTCCGACATGTTCTTTATGTAGGGCAGATCCGGGAGCTCTCCGAAGCCATAGAATGACTTTGCGTTTCCGCCAAGAAAAGCCCTCTTCTCGTCCATGCCGAGCAAGTCGCTTTTCACGATGAAATCGTAACTCATCCTGTAGGTGATGGCTGTGATGGTGCGCGGATAGTCGGAACCCCACATCAGTTTTTCGATTCCCACCATATCGGCTGCTTTCCTTATGGCCTCCACCGCACCCCGGAAGGGGTAGAACTCCGAATTGAAGAGCCATGTGATGCCGCCCGATTCAATCCTGACGTTGTCATGGCGTGCGAGCCTTATCTGCTCAAGCCAGCCATCGCAGGTCACCATTCCGAAGTGTCCTATCGCTATCTTCAGGCCCGGAAAGCGCGCTATTACGTCTTCCATCTCTTTCACCTGCACATCGCCCGGAGCGAGAGTGACCGAAAGGATAGCCCCCTTCTTTTCCATGATGCCAAACATCTCGAGCATTTCTCCCGAATTGAGCCATACACGCCGCCCCTCTTCCATCGGAAGCCTGTGGGCGGGAATCGCTATCGCGCGGAATCCGCTGTCGAGCAGGCGGCGGGCTTCCTCCGCAAAACCGGGGTTCAGGTAGTGGCACATCCCGCAGCAGAGAAAGCGCCCGGGATACTGACGCTGCACTGTCTCGAGATATTCGTTCTGATTTCCGTCGATAAATTCCTGAGTCACAACCGCCGCTGCCACCTGTGCATAGTCCATGTTGGAGAGAAAGACCTCGGCGCTGTTGCGGCCATCGATCATAAACGGCGGAAGCATCTGCCTTATCTCGCCGAAAAACTCGGCCCTGCCGTTGGGGAGTTGCCTCACCCGCCCTCCCTGCACCTCGGCGTTCTGACTCAGCCAGAGATGGGCGTGGGCATCTATTATCTGAAACTCGGCCATACACGTCAGGAATTTTTCCAGCTTACGCGCTGCTGGTCGCCTATGATCTCCTGCACTTTCTTCACGAGGACTTCCGGAGCTTTCTCCTCCACGTATGAGATGTTGCGCCTTACGTTGTCGGGATTAGCCGAACTGAATAGGGTAGTGGCTATCCGGGGATTATCAACTGAATACTGAAGTGCGAGCTTCTCGATGGGATAACCCTCCTCGCGGCAGTATTCGGCAGCCTTGCGGCAGGCTTCTACGAGCGGGGCCGGTGCGGGGTGCCAGTCGGGAACGCCCCTGCTCGAGAGCAGGCCCATCGAGAGCGGGGAGGCATTGATCACGCCTATGCCGCGTTGCTCGAAGAAGGGAAGGAAATCGAGAAGTTTGTCGTCGTTGAGCGAATAGTGGCAGAAATTCAGTATGCTTTCCACTACGCCCGGCTCAGTGTTCTCCACCACCCATTTCAGGTTCTCGAGCTGAAGGTCGGTGATGCCCACGTGGCTCACGATGCCCTTGTCGCGGAGCGAGACAAGGGCGGGAAGGGTCTCCTCGGCCACCTGCTGCAGATCGGCAAATTCTATGTCGTGCACGTTGATGAGGTCGATATGCTCAATGCCGAGGCGCTCCATGCTCTCCTCCACGCTTCTGAGAGCACGCTCGCCGGAGTAGTCCCACGTATTGACTCCGTCTTTGCCATAGCGTCCCACTTTGGTGGAGAGGTAGTATTTCTCGCGCGGAATGCCGCGGAGGGCCTTTCCGAGCACGGTCTCAGCCTTATAGTGTCCATAATACGGCGACACGTCGATGAAATTGATTCCGCCGTCGATGGCTGCATACACAGCCTCTATGGCCGCTCCCTCGTCGATAGTCCTGAACACGCCTCCGAGCGATGATGCTCCGAAACTCAACTGCGACACTTTCATCCCGGTGCGCCCGATTTCTCTGTATTCCATATATCTTAAATTTTCATGGATGGTTTGAAATGCAAATTTATATAAAATATTCGGAATCCCAAAATGTAAATTCTTTCATCCGGACATCCACGAAGTTGGATATGTCGTTTTTTATTTCTATATTTGCACTCCGATATCAAAACATCTTACTATTGCTTCACTTAAATCTTATAAAATGAAAAGAATACTGTCTGCGTTCGGATTGATCGGCGCGCTTGCCCTCTCCTCATGTGCGGGGAAAGGTGCCGCTAAAGTTGCGGATTCTCAAGAGAGGGATTCCACGTTCACCAATGTGCATCATCCCGACTGGAGCCGCAACGCGGTGATTTATGAAGTGAATCTGCGTCAATATTCCGACGACGGCAAGGTGACGTCTTTTCAGAAACATCTGCCGCGCCTGAAAGAGCTCGGTGTGGATATCCTATGGATGATGCCGGTGCATCCCATCAGCAAGCAGGATCGCAAGGGAACGCTCGGAAGTTACTATTCGGTGGCTGACTACAAGGCATTTAATCCGGAATTCGGAACGATCGATGAGTTCAAGGAGATGGTGAAAGATGCCCATGACAAGGGAATGAAAGTGATTCTCGACTGGGTGCCCAACCATTCAGGCCGCGACAACAAGTGGGTGACTGAGCATCCCGACTGGTATGAGACTGACTCGCTCGGCAACATGAAAGGGGTCTATGACTGGACAGACGTGTATGTGTTTGATTATTCCAATCCGGAGATGCGGGCGGGGATGATCGACGCCATGAAATTCTGGCTCACGGAAGTGGGTGTAGATGGTTTCCGCTGCGATGTGGCTGCGGAGGTGCCGGTAGATTTCTGGGATGAGGCTCGTCCGCAGCTTGAGGCCGTGAAGCCCGATCTGTTCATGCTTGCCGAGGCAAGCGAACCCGATCTTCAGAAGAACGGTTTCGATATGGGATATAACTGGCCGATGAAAGACCTCTTCAGCGAGATCGCTGCCACTGCAGGGCAATACACGTTTAAGGGCTCTGATGGAAAGGTCAGGGAGTTTCCTGAGAAACATGCCGTCGCAATCCCCGAACTTGTTGCGCAGCAGGCAAAAGACTATCCGAAGGATACTTATCTCATGAATATGGTGACCAACCACGACCTCAATTCATGGGAGGGTACGGAATTTGACAGGCTCGGAAACCTGACTGACGCTTTCGCTGTGATTTCCTACACTCTCCCGGGCATGCCGATGATCTACACCGGCCAGGAGACCGGAATGAACCGTGCATTTCAATTCTTTGAGAAAGACAGCGCTCCGCAGTGGGAGCCACGCAATGATTATTTCACGTTCTATCAGAAACTCAACAACCTGAAACACTCCCAAAAGGCGCTGGCTGCCGGGGTTGACGGAGGAGAGCTGACCGCCTATGAAACCACCAGTCCCGATCTGCTCGCATTCTCGCGCGAGAAGGATGGCTCGGAAATTGTGGTGATGGTCAATCTCGGCAACGAGGAGAAAGCCGTGGAATGGCTCGGCGATAAGCCCTCGGTGGCGGGTATGAAGGATTATTTCCGCGATGAGCCCGCACAGCTTCCTGATTCCCTCGAGTCCGGAGAATATCTCGTCTTTGTCAGATAAGTGAGGCGCTGTGTGAAGATGAAGATAATGGTTACCGGTGCGTCCGGTCTGCTTGGCAGATATCTCATGCCTCTGCTGAGCGCCGACAGCGAAGTGAAGACTCTTCAGCGCCACGGCGCCGACATCTGCTGCGATCTGGCCGATAGCGTTCCTCAATTTGGTGAGGAGCGCTTCGACATGGTGATTCATGCTGCCGGATCTTCCGATGAATCCGAGGCTTTTCGTGTCAACTATGATGGCACCTCCCATCTGCTTGATGCGCTTCGGGAGCAACCTCCACGGCAGATAATCTTTCTATCCTCATGGGAGGTCTACAGTCCGGACGCTGGCGAGAATGTGGAAGAGACGCATCAGACATGGGCATCTTCCAAAGTTGGACAGTCGAAGGCTCGCGCCGAGCAGTTGCTCACCGAGTGGTGTGCCGACAGGGATGTGACGCTCACCATACTGCGCCCGGCCAGAATGATGGGTAAGGGTGTGAAGGGAGAGATGCGCGCGCTCTTCAATGATGTGGTGGGCAACCGCTACATACATGTGCGCGGCAATGATGCCCGTCTGAGTCTGGTGTGTGCCATTGATGTGGCCCGGGCTATAAAAAATCTCGGTTTCATCGGAGGAATTTTTAATGTGGCCGACATGAATCCGCCCCGGTGGATTGATCTCGCCGAGGCTATGAGTGCCAACTGCGGGGCCATGAAGCGGCAGACATTCCTCCCGGAGAAATGGGCTGATGCTGCCCGGAAGTTCACTCCATGGATTCCTGCTGTAAAGGCATCGCTTTCGCCTGGCGTCCTTTCACGCCGATCAAAAAGCCTCACGCTCTCATCGCAGGCACTCAGGAATGTTCTGCCGGAGTGGACGCCTTATCCCACCGTAGATGTGATACGTCGCTCGGATAAGGATTATCCTTACGAAGATTAAAGTTGAATCAGAAATATTGGACTCAGAGGTGAACAGCATATTGAATTTCATCGATGGAATCGCATCTTTTGGTAAGGTGATGCTTCGTTCAGGCAAGCCTTCGGCAGCCGGAAAGGTAAAGGACGGGAGCCTTATAATTATGGGCAACGGGCCGTCGCTGAGGCAGGCTATAGCCGATCACAGCGACCTTCTGCGGTCGTCGGCGTCATTGGCCGTGAATTTCGCAGCAAACGCGCCTGAATTTTTTGATCTGAAGCCTTGCCTGTATGTGCTTGCCGATCCTCATTTCTTCAATGGTATGCAGACCGATCCGAATGTTGAGCGGCTGTGGAATAATCTGTCGGGGGTGACCTGGCCGATGACGCTTTTTGTGCCCTGCAAGTCAAAAATCCCCGATTTCATCGAAGAAAATCAGCATATCAATATCAAAAGATTTAATCTCACACCGGGCGAGGGAACGCCGGCACTTGTGCATTGGCTCTATCGCCGTGGCCTTGCAATGCCCCGTCCGCGCAATGTGCTCATAGCCGCAATTATGGTGGCCTTGCGCGAAGGCTACCGCGATATATTGATAGTGGGCGCCGATCACAGCTGGAGCCGCGACCTCTGGGTTGACGATGAGAACCGTGTGATATCGGTGCAGCCGCATTTCTATAAGGACAACAAGGAGGAGCATGAGCGTGTGGCCAAGGAATATGCCGGCTATCATTTGCATCATATCCTCAACAGCCTCACCATCGCGTTCCGCTCTTATCACCACATAGCGGAATATGCGGCTTCGTTAGGTGCCCGTATAGTAAACTGCACGCCCGGAAGTTTCATAGATGCCTTCCCCCGCTCATCGCTTGAGGCTAAAAAATCAGAATTACATGCCTGAGAAGATTCCAACGCTGAGAGGCCTCGTGGCCCTCTCGCCCATGGTGGTGTTTCTGCTGCTTTATGTGTTTATCTCCGCATTGATCGGAGATTTTTATAAGATTCCCATATCCGTTGCGCTATTGGCGGCCTCTTTCTGGGCCATATTCATCTATAGGGGCAGAAGCCTCAGGCAGCGCATAGAGACTTTCTCCTCGGCGGCAGCCGACAGCGACATAATCTATATGATATGGATTTTCGTGCTTGCCGGAGCATTTGCTTCCGTGGCCAAGGAGATAGGCGCTGTGGATGCCACTGTGAAGTTCACACTCGGCATATTTCCTGCCGAATATATAGTGCCGACGCTCTTTGTGGCGGCATGCCTTATCTCGTTCAGCATAGGCACTTCGGTTGGCACGGTGGTAGCCCTCACTCCGCTTGCCGCCCAGTTGGCGAGCGCCGAAGGGGGCAATGTGCCGTTTTTCGTGGCCATAGTGCTGGGCGGAGCCTTTTTCGGTGATAATCTGTCGTTTATCTCCGACACCACCATAGCCGCTACGCGCTCGCAAGGTTGCAAGATGCAGGATAAGTTCAGGGTGAATCTCTGGATTGCCCTTCCTGCGGCGCTCGGAACGCTGCTCTGCTACATCTTCATAGTGCCTGAAGTTCCGGTGGTTTCTGTTCAGGAGTCGGGAGATCCCCTCCTGATGCTCCCTTATCTTGTGGTGATAGTGACCGCAGTGATAGGCATCAACGTGACGCTCGTGCTGACGGCGGGCATTGCCACCGCCTTCGTTCTCGGCCTAATCAGGGGAGTGGGGGCTCTTGATCTCGCCGGCTATATGGGCATGGGCATCGACGGGATGGGCGACCTCATCATCATCACATTGCTCGCTTCGGGAATGCTCGGTGTCATAAAGGCGTGCGGGGGCATAGATTTTCTTCTGCGCGTGCTCACCGGCCGCATCTCCGGACTCAGGGGAGCCCAGGCCACTCTTGCCCTGCTTGTGGGAATAGTGAATCTTTGCACTGCCAATAATACCGTAGCCATCATCACCGTAGGAGGCCTTGCACGCGACATCTCGCATCGCTTCGGCATCGATCCGCGCAAGGGCGCTTCGGTGCTCGACACGGCATCGTGCGTGGTGCAGTGTCTCATTCCGTATGGCGCTCAGACCCTGCTTGCCACGTCGCTCGCAGGGATTTCGCCGGCGGCTCCGTTCCCTTATCTATATTATCCCTGGGCGCTCGCTTTCGTGCTGACCCTTTCCATAGTATTTCTCTTCCCGCGCCGTTATTCGCGCAAGGGAAAATAAGCCGTTCACGGCTCAGGCGATGCCAGATAGCGTGTGGTGCCTATGTGCCTGAAGAGTTCGGCGGTCTTTCTTGCCGGATTTGCCAGAATAGTGAATTTCGGATATTCCATCGCTGTGGGGAGATCGTCGGTGTTGTCTGTGATGAATGATTCGAGCCGCAGATTGTTTTCCTGCATCATTTTCTGTATCTCTTCCAGTTTTGTCTGCCCCTTCATCTCGCTGTAGTCATCGAAATCATCGGTAAATACAGTGGCGATAGCCCCGTCATATCCCAGTTTCCTGCTCAGCGGCAGGGCATACTCCTCGGGGGCTGCCGTGGCGATATAGACGTCGCATCCGCGTCCGATGCGCGAATCGGTGTATGCCTTCACGAGCGGGCTGAGTTTTGCAGCGATATCGGCGGCTGTGGCGTCCCAGTCTTCTTCCGTGAAGTTGTCGCGCGCCTCTTTCGTGAGTTGCCATTTCATTCGCAGCCGGCTTGTGAGGCGCATGCTGCCCATGGCCATACACCAGATGGCTCTGAATGCCGAGATGGGTGCGTAGCGCTTCAGTAGTGTCGGAATAAGCTTCCGCCTGAAGACGCGCATCGAATCGGTATCTATAAGAGTGTGGTCGAGGGTTACGAAGGTGGCGCCTTTCAGCGTGTTCTGCAGTCTTTCGTCCATGTGCATCGTGTTTGGGTGGGAGGCTATTTTGGAGATAACCTTGATATAAGTCTGATAGCCGGCGTTCCGAGATATGATATCAGGGCACCGAGCTTATTCTTAATTCTCACTTCGGGGTCGGCCAATATGTCGCTGCGCAGGTCGCGTATCACACTCATGCAGCGTTCCGCCTGCCCGGGGGCATCTACGTCATGACGTATCATCTCCACCAGCATATTGTAGTGAGCGCTAAACCGGCGATCGCGCGCGGCCTTGAGCAACCGGGCTCCGCGCCCGCTGAAATGCTGCTCGATGCGATCCGTCACATCAAGCACATCGAGACGTGAGTCGCTCCATCTGTTCATGAAGCTGCCGGGGGTGTCGCGGTAGAGGCATGTCACAGCATCGGTGACGCATATTTCTCCCGCGCGCTCGAAGGCTCTATAAAAGAAATCGAGGTCTTCATAGCGGCAGTTGCGGAAGCGCGGCGCTCCGGTGCCTGTTAAGACGTGGCGGGCGTAGAGAATGCCGCCCGGATAATTGAATATTCGCTTCTGGTAGAGGCCGATGCGGATGGCCTCGTCGGCAGGAAGCACCTCGTGTCCGGCTGATACGCCACCGTTTTCCGGCCATTCGCGGCAATATTTCTCCGGGTCAGCCGTGTGCAGATATGTCCCGGCCACAATCCCGGCACCGGTCTCGGCATGGAGCCGGAGCATGGTGGCAAGTGAATCGGGAGGGAACAGGTCGTCGGCATCAAGAAATGCCAGCATGTCGCCACTCGATTCCTCTATGCCTCTGTTGCGGGCGGCTGAAACTCCGGCATTTTCCTGCTGCACGAGCCTGAACCGTGAATCCGCATCGCTGTAGCGCCGGCATATCTCGGCTGAATCATCAGATGATCCGTCGTCGACCATGATGGCTTCGAAATCAGTATGAGTCTGTGCGCAAAGCGAGTCAAGCGTAGAGCCAACCCACCTCGCGGCATTCCATACAGGTATCACAACTGAAATCTTGCTCATGTCTCCGCACAATTTTTCAGTGCAAAATTACTGCAAAAAAACCTAATTGCCAAATATTTCGCGTCAGTCGCAAAATAATGGTCAAAAAAAATATTTGTGTCATTAAAACATTTTTGAACTTTTATGTGTTATAATTACACAAACGCAAACAAAAAATGAGTTATACCTATAAATATCCTCACGCCGCATTAACTGCCGACTGCGTAATCTACGGATTTGATGGTGAACGGCTCAAGATCCTTCTTGTGGAAAGGGGTCTGGAACCATACAAAGGCATGTGGGCGCTCCCGGGCGGATTCATGAGGATGGACGAGACCATAGAGCAGACAGCGCGCCGTGAACTCTTTGAGGAGACCGGTCTGAAAGATGTATATATGACGCAGTTCAAAATGTTTAGCGCTGTTGATCGTGATCCTCGAGAGAGAGTGGTGACAGTGGTCTTCATGGCGCTCGTGCGTCCGGAAGATTATCAATTAGTGGCGGGCGACGACGCCTCGAACGCACTATGGTTTGACGAGCGCTATCTGCCGCCTCTTGCATTCGATCATGCGGAGATAATACGCGAGGCTCACGTTTATCTTGAAGAGATGCTGCGTCTCAAGCCGATAGCTTTTGAACTGCTCAACAAGGCTTTCTCGCTGGGAGAACTCCAGAAAGTGTATGAGGTGATCAACCGCACCACCTACGACCGCCGGAATTTCCAGCGCAAGGTGATGCAGAGCGGGCTGCTTTCAAAGGTGGAAGTGTCTGAAAATAGGGACTGGTTTGAGTCTGATATTTGCTTTAGCACT
Organism: uncultured Sangeribacter sp.; assembly: GCA_964410515.1. Classification (GTDB taxonomy): domain Bacteria; phylum Bacteroidota; class Bacteroidia; order Bacteroidales; family Muribaculaceae; genus Lepagella. Next base: position 21,648 of record CAYPGW010000020.1, read on the forward strand.
GCCCCGACGCAGTCTATGTCTCCCTCTATGAAACGACCCGGACGAAAACCGTCAAAACTCTTCACTTTCAAAGAGAAAACGCCCGATAGCGATTCCGAATCGGAGCAATCAGCAATCCGCGACATCTTTGACTACTGACTTACACATTAATCACGAATCTATCAACCGCAAACAAATAATATATCACAAACACTCAAAAACATGAACACAACCGTTTTCAATCTAATCATTCTTGACGAGAGCGGATCGATGAGCTCTCTGACCGAACAGACTATCTCAGGATGCAACGAAACGATCAATGTGGCTCGCGCAAATGCCGAAAAGAATACCGACACTATGCGCTCGCTGATATCAGTCTACGCCTTTCAGGACGGCGGCCCTGTGACTTCACGCTATATCCTCAAGAACGAGTGCGCGACAAACGCACGTCATATCACGAAGGATGACTATCGTCCCTACGGAAACACTCCGCTTCTCGACGCTGTGGGAAGCACACTGACCGAACTCGAAGCTGTGGCTGCCACTCACGAAGATGCCACAGGGGTGATTACAATTATCACCGATGGATATGAGAATTCATCAAGCAGCTACAGCTGGGTTGATGTGGCTCGTCTGATCTCCAGATTCAAGGAAAAGGGCTGGGTTGTCAATCTCATCGGAGCCAACATCGACGTAAACTCGATGGCAAAGAAGATGAATATCGACAACAAGATGGCTTTCGCTGCCAACGCCTCTGACACAAAGAGAATGTGGACTCAATACAACATGCACCTCTCCAAAGAGATGGATCTCTATGCCAACGAGTCGAAAATGAGCGAAGCGAGTGTCGAAGATCGCCGGGAGTCAAGAATGAGGCGCTCTAAATCATTCTTCTCCAAGTAGTTCCGGAAAGGTTTCACGTTCCAAGATGCGATATGAACGTGATTATCAGATTACTCCCTTGATGCACAAACTGAATTTTCGGCGCATCGCATCTTTATTTACTGCAGACGTGGCACACAACGTCCCTACTTTGAAATGGATTCACAGACATAAACGTAGGGGCGTCGCGTGCCACGTCTGCTGAAGGATGTAGGGCGTGCACCATTCTTCCGGTTTGAACCGAAAAATAATAACCGAAACAAGACGTTCTCATAGCAGTTACTTTATCAAGGTGTCAGAAGGTCGCATAAATCATGCAAATCCTGATAATCCGTCGGCCGATAGATTTATCCGCAAATGGCTATTGAAAAAAGATATTGAGGAGCGCGAATGTGAAATGTCACTGACGATATATTTCAACGATTCTCTTGAATATCGACTCCCAGAATTTGAAAAGATTATTAACCTGTTCCCCGAATTACCAGCGTTATAACGTTATAAAATGAGATATCCAACATGTATGTAGCCGATGAAATTGGCGACCTATGGCCATTTTTCCGTAAAAGAAAAAAAATCATTATAACCACATCGAAGGAATAAAATTAGGGTCGGATCCGGCAACCGGATTCGACCCTAATCTTATGGTGTGTTCGAAATCGTTTATCTGTGCTGTAACATCAGAATGTGTCGAAGCGATATACTATAGTGCGGGCGTAGGGGGCATCGGGAGCCACGCGCGGCGAGGGGAACGCAGCGCGGTTGGGCGCGTCGGGGAAGCCCTGCGCCTCCATAGCCACACCCTCATAGTCCTCGTAGGAGCGACCGGCGGGATTGGCCGGCGAGCCGGCGAGATAATTGCCTGTGTATACCTGAACTCCGGGCTGATCGGTGAGCACCGTGAGGCGACGGCGCGATTTGGGCGAGCGCAGCACGCATGCCTCGCGCAGTTCTCCGTTGGGGCCGTCGATGCAGAAGCAGTGGTCATAGCCCTTGGCATATTTCAGGGGAGTGAAATCCTTGCGAATGTCCTCGCCGAGTGTCTTGAACTCGGTGAAATCCATCGGAGTGCCTGCCACGGCTGCCATCTCACCTGTGGGGATGAGTGTCTCGTCGGTGGGGAGGAAGAATGCCGAGTTCATTTTCAGTTCATGGCCGAGCACTGTCTTGGGGTCTGCTCCGTCGGCGCCCTCAAGGTTGAAATAGGCGTGATTGGTGAGATTTACCACGGTGTCTGCGTCAGACTTCGCCGAGAGGTTGATGGTGAGCTCGTTGTCATCGTTCCAGGTGTATTTCACTTCAGCCGTGAGATTGGCCGGATATCCTGCCTCGCCGTCTTTTGAATGATAGCGGAAAATCACGCCGTCGGGCAGAGTCTCGGCCTCCCATATCTGATTCTGGAACCCTTCGGGGCCTCCGTGCAGATGGTTGGGGCCGTTGTTGATGGGGAGCTCATAGGTGATGCCGTCTACCTGCAGCTTGCCCTTGCAGATTCTGTTGGCGAAACGTCCGGGAGTCTTGCCGGCGCAGGGGCCGTCGGCAAGCCATGATGCCGGGTCGGCATAGCGCAGGGCCACATTCTCCACATCGCCGTTGGCGTCGGGCACCGACACTTCAGTGATTCCGGCACCGAGCGAAGATAGTTCCACACTCGCGCCGTTGGCGTTGGTGAGTCTGTAGAGGGTCACTTCCCCTATTGGGGAAGCGGCCTTTCTTGTTGTGATTTCCATATCAGTCTTCGAGTTTGCGTGCGCCGTCAGAGATAACCACGTCGTAGATCATAGGCGCGTGGCCATATTTGTCTTCAAACTTCTCTGTGATCTCAGCCACGAATTTGTCATGAAGTTCATTCTTCACCAGATTGATGGTGCAACCGCCGAAGCCTCCGCCCATGATTCTGGAACCTGTCACACCGAGTTTCTTGGCTTCTTCGTTGAGGAAGTCGAGCTCAACACAGCTCACCTCATAGTCTTTCGAGAGACCTTCGTGAGTCTCATACATCTTCTTGCCCACGGTCTCGTAGTCGCCGGCATTGAGGGCGTCGCAGACAGCGAGCACGCGAGCCTCCTCGCCGATGACGAAGCGGGCGCGCTTATAGTCTTCTTCCGAGATCTTATCCTTCACGGCGTTCAGTTCCTCCATAGTGGCTCCGCGCAGCGAGGGGCGGCCGAGGGCGGCAGCAACGCGCTCGCAGCTTTCACGGCGCTTGTTGTAGGGAGAATCCTTCAGTTCGTGCTTCACGCGAGAGTCTACGAGCACGAGGCGGTAGTCTTCGGGAGCGAAGGGGAAATACTCGAACTCCGAGCTGCGGCAGTCGAGACGCATCAGATTGCCTTTCTTTCCCATCACGGAAGCGAACTGGTCCATGATGCCGCACTTCACGCCGCAGTAGTTGTGCTCAGTGCTCTGGCCGATACGGGCAAGTTCAAACTTGTCGATCTTGTTGTCGTTGAAAAGATCATTGAGGGCGAATGCGAAGCAGCTTTCGAGGGCGGCCGAAGAAGAGAGGCCTGCACCGAGGGGCACATTGCCGGCAAAGACGGCATCGAATCCTTCCACTTTGCCGCCGCGCTTGATTATCTCGCGGCATACTCCGAACACGTAGCGCGCCCAGCTCTGCGAGGGAGCGTCTTCCTCGTTGAGTCCGAACTCCGCATAGTCGTCGATGTCGATGGAATAGACGCGCACCTTATCGGTGCCGTTAGGACGGATTTCCGCCATTATCACCTTATCGATGGCACCGGGGAAGACATAGCCTTCATTATAGTCTGTGTGTTCGCCGATGAGGTTGATGCGGCCTGCAGAAGCATACATAGTGCCCGGCTGGCCGAAGCGCTGCAGAAAAAGCTGCTTGATTTTTTCTTTCATGGGTATATTTTTTAGGTTGTGATTTTGATGGGAGGATAAGATATATATGATATATATTTTATATATATTATTTTATGGGGATGGTGATCTTGGCGGGCTTCAGGCCTTTCGACGTGGCTTCGAGCGTGAGGGTTCCGGGCTTCGTGCCGCTCTTCACTATCACTGTGGCGGCTCCGCTGAAGAGATCCATCTCGGGCTTGTTGAAGTCGCGCAGCGATGTCGGGTCGCCGTTGGCGGTGGCGCGGAAAGTGCCGTCGCCCGTCACCTTGAACTTCACCACCGGCTCGGCATCGGGCACTATATTGCCTTCTTTGTCTTCAACGCGCACTGTAACGTAGGCAAGGTCATCGCCATCGGCCTGCAGTGTTGATCGGTTGGAGTCAAGAACGATGCGGTAGGGCTTGCCGGCCGTGCGCACTACGGCTTCTCCGGCCACTGAGCCATCGGCGTTATAGGCCACCGCCTTCACCTCGCCGGGCTCATACACTGTCTCGTTCCACATCAGGCGATAGCGGTTGAGGTTGGTGGAGTCGTTCTTCTCCCTCACTCCCTGCGACTTGCCGTTGATGAAGAGTTCAGCCTTAGGCGCGTCAGTGTAGACAAACACCGGTGTCACCTCGCCTTCGCGTCCGGCCCAGTTCCAGTGGGGCAGGATGTGGAGGGTATGCTCTTTCTCGTTCCATTTTGAGCGATAGAGCCAGAACCTGTCTTTCGGCAGCGAAGCGAGGTCGAAGATGCCGAAATAGGAACTGTGGCTTGGCCAGGCATCGGTGTCGTAGGGTGAAGGCTCGCCGAGATAGTCGAAACCGGTCCATACGAACTGCCCCATGTCCCAGGGATAGTCGTCGGCAGCCGCGAAGTCATCATCGGGCAGGTTGCTCCATGAGCAGTATTCCACATCGTAGCCCGAACTTTGGTTGCCCGGACGGGTCACGTTGTAGGCCTTTTCCACAGGGAAATAGTATTTTCCCCTGCTCGAGACTGTGGAGGCGGTCTCCGAGCCGAGAAGGAAATTCTGCGGGAGTTTCCCGATTGCATCCTTATATTTATGCACCCTGTAGTTGAACCCGGGCACGTCGAGAGCGGCTGCAAAGCCGTTGGAAGTCACCGCGTCAACCTGATCCATGCCGCACGTCACGGGGCGTGTGGGGTCTTCGCGGTGCACTATGTCCTGAAGAAATGTGAGTTCACTGAGTCCGTCGGGGCCCCACTGCGAAGGCACCTCGTTGCCTATCGACCACATCACCACTGAGGGATAGTTGCGGTATTGGCGCACCATGTTCTGCACATCGCGCTCAGCCCACTCGTTGAAAATCACACCGTAGCCGTTTTTCGACTTAGGACGGAAGCCCCAGTCGTCGAAAGGCTCTATCATCAGCATGAGGCCCATCTCGTCGCAAAGCTCCACAAGTTCGGGAGCCGGCATATTGTGGGCTGTCCTCACGGCATTGGCTCCCATATCTTTCAGGAGCTCCAGCTGATGGCGCAGGGCCGACTTATTGACAGCGGCACCCAGCGGACCGAGGTCGTGATGATTGCATACACCCTTAAACTGAATCTTCTCGCCGTTGAGGAAGAATCCCTCGCCCGCTCTCACCTCCACGCTGCGGATGCCGAAGCGGGTGGAATATTCGTCCACGACCTTTCCGTCGGATATAACCTTGGTGGTGGCGTGATAGAGAGCCGGCGTCTCAGGCGACCAAAGCTGAGGATTGTCTACCCTGAAATTCTGAGGCAGGTTTACTCCGGGATAGATCTTGTAGTCGTGGGTGTCAGAGGCCACCACTTTGCCGTCGGGAGCCGTTATCTCGGTGGAGAGTGTCACTTTCTGTCCTTTTTCGCATCCCTCGAGAGTGGTGGAAAGGTGCACTGTGGCATAGTCCTTGCTCACGTAGGGGGTGGTGAGTTGAGTGCCCCATACCGGGATATGCACCTTGTCGGTGGAGACGAGACGCACGTTGCGGTATATGCCCGCCCCCGGATACCAGCGCGATGACATGGGCTTGTTCTCGAGGCTTACCTCCACGGCGTTCTCGCCGGGATGCACGAGCGGGGTGATGTCAACATAAAATGAATTGTAGCCGTAAGGCCAGACTGTAGCAAGATGTCCGTTGACGTAGACGTGGGCGTTGCTCATCGCCCCGTCGAAGACGAGCGCGTAAGAGCGTCCCTCTGTTTCGGGTATCTCCACCGAGGTTGTGTAGAATCCTTTGCCGGCGTATGGGAGGCCGCCTGTGCGTCCGGTCTTCCAGGTCTCTTCTTTCTCGCCGTTCTGCTCCACCGCCACTTTCTGGAGGTCGTGCTTGCGGTCGAAGGGGCCGTAGATAGCCCAGTCGTGGGGCACTTGCACGGCTTTCCATGCCACTGAGTCTTGCGAAAAGTTCCAGTCTCTGATCAGAGTCTCCGTTCTAACCTGCGCCAGCGCCGGGATAGCGGCTATAGCCAGGGCGGCGACAAAAAGATTCTTCATCGTGATTTTCAGTTCAGTTTTATAGGTTGACAACGCGGATGCGCACTATGACGACAATCCACAAACAAAGGTAATAAAAAACTGCCGAACCACCAAAAAAGAGTGAAAAATTATTTGCGCAGTTTTTTCAGCGTCTTGCCCAGCCTGTGATCGTCGAAGTCTGAGTCATAGTTCCAGACGAATACACCCGGGAACCCGTTGGTGCGCACGAAGTCCATTTTTGCTGCGATCGAGCGCTCATCGTCGAAGCCCATCAGGAGATTGCCCTGAGGGTCGGCGTAATATACGGCTTTTGAGCTCTCATCCCATATCGGTTTCAGATCGCCCTCATATCTGTTGAAACCGCGGCAATCTATGTAGGAGGGGAAAGGACTTCGCCCACGCCCGAAGAAAGGAATCCCTACCATAAGTTTATCGTGTGGCACACCCAGCTGCAGATGCTTCCTCACTGATTCCATCACGCACCATTGGCCCGTAACGTCGCTTGGATAGAGAGGGCTCTGATGATACGATTTTTTCTCATCCTCACGCGGCACTGCGAGATTATATCCCGACACGTGCACGTAGCTTACGTAGGGCGCCATCCCTTTATGGTCTATGAACTTACCCGAATTATTGGAATAATAAGAGATCCATTTATCTTTCCCGAGCGCCTTGCGCAGATCTTTGGCGAGCGTCACATAGTTGCGGTCGTCGCGTGGCGAGGCGGTATGTCCGCCGTCGGTAGTTGTGGGAAACTCCCAGTCGAGATCTACGCCGTCGAGTCCGTAGGTGTCGATAATCTGCTTCACGTTCTTCACGCATGCCTTTCTTTTCTTGCGGTCGCCTGCCATCTCGCTGAATCCTTCGCGCTTGTAGCCGCCGATGCCAAGTATCACCTTCAGTTTCGGGTTCTTTTTCTTTAGCTCGGCCATGGCGTGCAGTTTCTCGGGCTTGCTGATCACCACCCCGTCGTTGTTGTCGTTGAACTCGGCAAAGGCATATACAAGATGTGTGAACAGATCAGCGTCGGGGACTCCCTCGCGCCAGTCTTCCACGTATGCAAGAGCAATCTTGCTGCTGTGGTCGAGGGCTGCCGCGGCCGGATCACCTTCTTTCAGTGGCACCGAGTTCCGGCTCCATACGGTGAGTGCAGTCATGGCTATCAGAATGACTGCCGCAATAGATGAAAATAAGGTCTTCTTTTTCATGCTTCAGTGTCAAAAATGGCTGTTATGTGCTTTTTTCAATGCAAAAATAGCAAATTCTGACGTTGTTTCAAAGAGGGGAAGTCAAATTATTACAGTTTCTTCACCGGGCGGCGTAGGAATATCACGATTTTTACCTAAATTTGCAGTTCCATAAGCCTGACGCCTAAGCATACTCTCTGTCTGAATGAAGCCAATGTGTTGTCAACGACATATATATAGGGGCGGAATGATCATGGCAATGATCTTCCTTGCCTGCATTGCCGCGCTCGGTCAGCGTGCCGACTCTTGCCTGTGGAAGATAAGGAGCGGCATCGGGGTTGATGCGCGCTCCTCCTATGCGTTCTCATCTTTTCAGGACGATATACTGAGCGACATGGTGAATATGGAGCATGCGCGATACACTCATCTCGCCTCTTCGCTTCATCTGAAACTCGGGTTCGTCTTTTCGGAGGAATCACCGTTGGCAAGGCAATATCCCCGCTCCTGGCAGGGAATAGGGACGGGTATGAATTTTTTTGGAAATTCACGCGGTATAGGCAATCCGGTGTCGGTCTATCTTTTTCAGGGAGCGCCGATATGGAGGCTGAGTGAGAGGCTGTCGGCATATTATGAATGGAACTTCGGAGCGTCGTTCGGCTGGCATCCGTTCATTCCGGAATCCGCCGCATCCAACCTTATCACCGGATCGAGAATAAATGCCTATATCAATCTCAGCGCAGGACTCAAATGGCGTCTTGGCAAACATTATGATCTGACTGCAGGGCTCGACCTCACGCATTTCTCAAATGGAAACACTTCCTTTCCGAATCCCGGCGTGAATCTGGCGGGGGTTAGGATCGGAGTGTCGAGGTCGTTTGGCAGGGAAGACAAAAGGAGGCAATCCGAGCCCGATACCATTGCTCCTGAAAGAAAACTTGGATATGATGTCACGCTCTATGGCGCCTGGAGGAAGAGGGTCTACCGGGGAGGAGATACCCCGGTTCTGCTGAACGGGACATTCGGAGTCTGCGGTATTGACTTCTCCCCGATGTGGAGGGTTTCTCAGACATTCAGGGCCGGCTTCTCGGCAGATTTCCAGTGGGACGAGAGCACGGATCTTAAACGTAATCACATCTCCGGCACCACGTCGGATGATATTCTCTTTCATCGCCCTTCATTCCTGCGTCAGGTGTGCGCCGGGCTGTCAGGACGGGCCGAGCTCGTGATGCCCATATTCTCTGTGAATGTCGGTATTGGCTACAACATCATCGGCCCCGAAGAGACAAGGGCCACATATCAGCTCGCCAACCTGAAAGTGCGTGTCGGCGGCGGATTTTTCCTGAACATCGGCTATCAGCTTCTCAACTTCCGCAAGCAGAACAACCTGATGCTCGGCCTCGGATACTCCTTCAGATAGCCGGATATGATGAATCCGCCGGCTTGATCAGCAGATTTATTGCTGAAGCCGACGGATATATATGTTGCGTAATTATCAGTATTGCTCCTTCTCGTTGGGGAAGTCGCCGCTCTTCACGTCGTCGATATAATGGCGGAAGGCATCGGTCATGATGTCACCAATACGGGCATAGCGGCGCAGAAAACGTGGCGAGAAGCCCTGCGTCATGCCGAGCATGTCGTGCATCACGAGCACCTGGCCGTCAACCCCGCCGCCGGCGCCGATGCCGATTACCGGAATGGTGAGTTCTTTCGCTACCTGCTCGGCGAGTTTTGCCGGAATCTTCTCGAGAACGATGGCGAAACATCCAATCTCCTCGAGGAGTTTGGCGTCATCAATGAGTTTTTTTGCTTCAGCTTCTTCTTTTGCGCGCACGCTATAAGTGCCGAACTTATTGATGCTCTGAGGTGTGAGCCCGAGATGCCCCATCACCGGGATGCCGGCACAGAGGATTCGGCTTATCGACTCGGCGATTTCAGCGCCTCCTTCCAGTTTCAGCGCCTCGGCATGGCTCTCCTTCATCACGCGGATGGCCGACGCGAGCGCTTCCTTCGAGTTGCCCTGATAGGTGCCGAAGGGGAGATCGACCACTACAAGCGCGCGTTTTGCGGCTTTCATCACCGATTTAGCATGATATATCATCTGGTCGAGTGTGATGGGGAGGGTGGTGATGTTGCCTGCCATGACGTTTGAGGCCGAGTCTCCTACAAGGATTACGTCCATTCCGGCTTCATCCACTATTTTTGCTGAGGTGTAGTCGTAGGCTGTAAGCATGGAGATTTTTTCTCCGCGGTGCTTCATTTCTGTAAGGCGGCTCGTAGTCACCTTGCGTGTATTTTCTGCTTGGGCTGTAGACATTGGTCTTGGTTGAATTTTAATTGGGTAAGGGATATATAAGATATATAAGATATTAATGAGTCTGCACCGCTTTTGTCGGGGGGAGGGTGGCATTGCGCTTCGTGCATTCCTCCACCACCATCACGGCGAGTTCATGGAAAGCGAGTGCCTCGGGATTCTCTGATATCTCGCCTCCCGTGCATCGTGCTGCGGAGGGGCATCCGCTGTCGGCGTCGCCGCAGATGTCTGCCACGAGCGGAATCTGAGCAAGGAGAGGCACATTGAGGCTGTCGGCAAGGCGTGAGGCGCCTTCCTTGCCGAATATGTAGTATTTCTCATCGGGATGAGGAGCCGGGGTGAACCATGCCATATTCTCCACGAGCCCGAGAATGGGAACATTGATCTTCTCACTCCTGAACATTCCTATGCCCTTTCTGGCATCTGCGAGCGCCACTTCCTGCGGAGTGCTCACCACTATCACGCCGGTGATGGGCAGGGTCTGCACGAGGGTGAGGTGGATATCGCTTGTGCCGGGGGGCATGTCGATGAGGAAATAGTCGAGATCGCCCCACCATGCTTCGGTGATAAGTTGTTTCAGCGCGTTTGATGCCATTCCTCCGCGCCAGAGCACCGGACTGTCCTTGTCTACGACAAACCCTATGCTCAGCATCTTCACGCCGTATTTCTCAACCGGCTCAATCCAGTCGCGGCCATCCTGATTCACCATAAAGAGTTTTTCATCTTCCACTCCAAACATCTTGGGCATCGAGGGGCCGAAGATGTCGGCGTCAAGAAGTCCCACCTTATAACCGTGGGCCGCGAGAGCGATGGCGAGGTTGGCGGCAACGGTAGATTTTCCCACTCCGCCCTTGCCGGAACTGATGCCGATGATGTTTTTCACTCCCGGGAGCGGTGTCTCGGGTTTCGGAGCCTCCGTTTGCCGGTATTTCACCGAGATGCGACCCTTGACGTCGATGTCGGGGTCGGCGAATACGGGGAGTGTGGCTTCGGCTGCACGCACCACAGACTTTATGAATGGATCGGTCGGGCGGTCGAAGATCAGGGAAAACGATACCTTGTTGCCGTCGATGCGGATATCGTCTTCCACCATACCGAGTTCCACGATGTTCTTCCCGTTGCCGGGATATTTCACGTTGGTGAGTGCGTCGAGTATAAGTTTGGGATATATGGCCATTTCTGATTGTATAGAGGTTTTGGTTATCGGGGTAATATGTTGGTCTTGAGATATAAGTCAAGCAATCTCAGGTTGCAATCAATTATTCGAGTGCTTGCCGAATTCGCTGTGATAGTCGTCTTTCTCAAGGTCGGAAGTGTCGGGCTCGGTGAGTTCTCCGTCGGGAATGCGGAAGGAGATAAGCTTTATGGTCTTGCCCCTTGCGAGCCACTGCTGCTCATAGAAGGTCTTGATTGAAGACACCGGATCGGCCTTCCCGCTGCCATAGAGGTCGTCGGTGATGAACAGCACCTCACACCCGTTGAGCATCACGAGGCGTCTGGTGTATTCAAACAGGAAGGGCGAATCGGTCTTCAGGTTCACCACGCCACCTTTACGCAGGAAGCTGCGGTAGTTGGTGAGGAAACGTGTGGAAGTAAGCCTCTTGCGCGCTTTCTGCATCTGAGGGTCGGGAAAGGTGATCCATATCTCATCCACCTCTCCGGGGGCGAAAAACTGCTGTATCTGCTCTATCTCGGTGCGGAGGAAGGCGGCGTTGTCCATTGCTTTTTCCTCCACCGTCTTGGCCCCTTTCCACATCCTTGCGCCCTTTATGTCGACGCCGATATGGTTCCGGTCCGGATTGGCTTCTGCGAGTCCTACGGTGTATTCCCCTTTTCCGCAACCGAGTTCAAGCGTGATGGGGTTTGATCGCCTGAAGAAATCGGAGTTCCACTTCCCCCGGTAGGGGAAGCCCTGCTCAATCAGGATATGACGGGGATACTGAAGCACGCAGCCGAAAGTCTCCATGTCGGAAAATTTCTGAAGTTTGTTTTTTCCCATTTGGTCAGATATGGTTGTGAGTCTTGAGTGAGTACATTTTTATCAGCGGTTCATGACCAGGACTTTCCCGACGGCGGAATAATTGCCGCCGTCTTTCCCGGATGAGGCGAGGATGTAGTATACGCCGCTCGCCACCCTGTTGCGGTCTCTTCCGGCGGCGTCCCATTGTAGTCTGCCTCCTGATGCGGGCCCGAGCTCGCACACTATATTGCCGGCGGCGTCAGCGATCTTTACGAGGGCATCGTCTTCAAGCCCTTCTATGGTGACCCATCCGTAATAGTCGGGGCGCACCGGGTTGGGATAGATCTTCACGTCGCTCTCCGATGAGTTTCCGCCGGCAGAGCTGAGGAAATACTCGCAGATGCCTGCCGAAGTGCCTATCATCATGGAGTTACGCTCCGGGTTGTAGCAGGTGGCATAGACTATGTCGCTGGGCAGCATGGAGTTGTCGGAACTGATCTCTTCAAGGATGGTCTTGCCGTCGGCCGAGGTCACCACTATTCCTCCGCTCGGAAGCGAGAACCATTTCCGACCCTTCCCGTCGATGGCGATATGATTCACCGAGATGCCCGAGAGCAGATAGTCGGCGAGCGATGTGCCGTCGTTGCGGCTCACCTTTATTCGTGATATCTTGCCCGGATTGGTGAACGCGTCGGCCGGATTGAAGGTGAAGACGCCGTTGCTCGTGCCCACCCATACCAGCCCGGTAGCCGGATCTTCCACAGCGCAATAGAGGTAGTCGTAGGTGACGCTCCCGTCGTTGTCGTAGAGTTCCTTCATCATGGCCACCCGGTCATCGCTCTCATCTTCGATAGTGTTTTTGTGGTCATAGATAGCAATGTTCCTGCGATAGGATCTGATGGGGAGGAACATAACCATCCCGTTTGAGGCGGAAGAGGCGAGCGGAAGGGCGATGGCGCTCTTCTGAGGATTCAGATTGTTGATCTTCAGACGCTTCATCGGTCGGTAGGAGGCGGCGTCTTTGGAGGCCTTGCGGTCTTCGGGAGTCCATATCCAGATTTCCGCATCATAAAAGTCTTCCGCCGGAGTCTCAACATGCGCCACCACGAGGTTGCCGTTCTTGTCAAATCGGGGATTCAGGAGCGGGAAGAAAGTTGTCCAGTGGGGATAGGGCTCGATTGCTGAGACATGTCCTTCCATCTCCGGGGAGTCGTTGCTTCGGGTGATATGCAGCACGTCGGAATAGTCCGTGATGTTATATCTGATCATGCCGTTGAGCGTAGAGCCCATATAGATCACGTCGGGGTCGTCGGGATCCTGCGCCATTCCGGTGGGATTCAGCACCCGCGCACGCTGGGAATAGTCGAGATAGGGAATGCCGTGCATCTCCCACTCCCCGTCTTTCAGCGAGGAAAGAAGCACGAAATTATAGGCCTGATGCTCGGAAAAACTCTGGCTGATGCCGTGGGTATTGACCAGCATTCCGAACTTGGGTGTATAAAGGAAATTATCAGAGCGGAAAGCTGCCGGTGCATTGGGGCGCGCCGGTTCGCTTGTCATCGTGTATTCATTCTTGTCGTTGCGGCGGAGGGAATAGAAACCGTCACGAGGCGTGGCATAGTAGACGTCGCGGGTGTCCCAGCTGCCGCATTTCACGGCGTAGTCGTCGCTGCGCCGGGGCAGGAAGGTGCGAGCGCCCGTAGTGCGGTCGATCTGCACAAGCTGAGATGTGCGTGTCAGGAGCAGGCCGTCGCGGTTCTCGGCTATGTCGGCACCCTGGAAACTTCCGATGCCGCTTCTCTTCGGATTCTCCACGCCCGGCGTGAAAGTGAGGATGTAGTGAGTCTCAGTGCCGTCGAGATTCTTTGAGAAGATGCACTTGGTGGGCGAGAGGGCCACGAGATTCATCACGCTGTCGCCGTCGGCCCATGTGGCCTGCCTGAATGTCGAGAGCGAGGAGTGGTTGCTGTCGGCCGAGTTCCAGTAGAGTTTGCCTTCGCGGTTGATGATGAGGCGGTCGGCTGTGCGCACAATGTTGTCTACCGGGGTGTTGTAGATGCCGCTTTCGGCCACTTCATGCTTTTTGTCGTCGATGGCTACGAAGCCGAAATCTGTGGCGAGATAGGCACGGTTACGCTCAGGGTCGAAAGAGATGCTCCTGACGTTTTTAGTAGAGGAGGTAGAGAAGTTTTTCAGGCCGGTGATGGTGTGCGCATTTCCGTCATCGTCGAGCAGGTCGATGGTGAAGTCATCATAGACTATCAGCAGATATCTGCGCTGCGCGTTGTATGACGCGTTGCGTATGATATTGTGCGAAAGAAAGTTGAGCGTATTGTATGGGCGCACCTCTCCGCTTTCCTTCTCAAGGCAGAAGAGTTGCAGTTCCTTCTCGGAATTTCCTGCCACTCCCGGCTGATATAGCTGGGCATGCACGAGGTAATATGTCTTCTCGGGCGTGTCGTAGACCATCTCTATCTTGTCGTCGAAAGTATTGTAGATGGCCCAGTCGGCGCTGAGAGCCGCGTCGGCCCTCAACCACGAGAGGAGGCATACTGTCATGGCTCCGAGCCATTTCATCATGGCGCGGAGTGCGCGTCCGCGATGCGAGATGCTGTTTTTCTCCTCATCTGTCATCTCGGCGAAGCATTTTCCGGTGTCGGCCGATATGAATACCGGATCGTAACCGAAGCCGTTGCTTCCGCTTTTAGAGAGTGCTATTTCTCCTTCGGCGTTTCCCTCGAATAGATGCTCCTCGCCCCCGAGCGAGAGGGCGATGCTGGTGCGGAAACGTGCCGTGCGTTTGTCGGCCCCCTCGAGGTTGTGGAGAAGCAGCCTGATATTTGCTTCCGGATCGCATTCCGGCCCGGCATAGCGGGCGCTGTAGACTCCGGGCGCGCCTCCCAGCGCGTCTACCATGAGTCCGGTGTCGTCGGCGAAGCAGTCCAGCCCCGAGGCCTCGCTCACGGCACGCGCTTTGAGCAGGGCATTCCCCTCAAGGGTGTCGGCGGTCTCCGGGATATCTTGGTGAAATCCTATGTCGGCAAGACTCAGGATTTCTATATTGTCGCCTGCGATGGCTCTGGCCTCACGCAGTTTGCCGGCGTTGTTGGTGGCCATCACAAGTTTCATTTTTTCTTTCATAAGTGTATAAAGAGAGTAGGTTATTATATTATTAAACGAAAATAGGCTCTCTTTATTATTATGATGTAGTGTCGGGGCGCCTGCATCTCCGCAGGCGCCCCGAACAGTTTCAGATCACTATGTTTACGATGCGGCCCGGCACCACGATCACTTTCTTCGGAGTCTTGCCGTCGAGCCATTTCTCGGCCGAGGGGTCGGCGAGGGCCGCGGCCTCCACAGCGGCTTTGTCGCTTCCGGCGGGCACTTCGATGTTGTAGCGCATCTTGCCGTTGAACTGCACGGGATACTTCACGGTGTCTTCTTTCAGGGCCTCTTCATCCCATTCGGGCCACGCGCTGTCGGCGATGCTGCCTTCGAGTCCGAGCTGATACCTGAATTCCTCGGCTATGTGGGGTGCGAACGGTGCGAGAAGACGTGCCATCTCATCCATCGACTCGGTGCTGACGGTAGGGAGTTTGGAAAGCTCGTTGGCCGCGATCATGAATGCTGCCACCGAGGTGTTGAACGAGAAGTTCTCGATATCCTGACTCACTTTCTTGATGAGCGTGTGCATTATCTTCTTCTCTGCGGCGGTGCGCTTGCCTTCGGTGCGTTTCCCGAAGATGTTCCATATCTTGCGCAGGAAGCGGTTTACGCCGTCGATGCCGTTAGTGTCCCAGGGTTTTGACTGCTCCACGGGGCCGAGAAACATCTCATAGAGGCGCAGCGTGTCGGCACCGTATCTCTCTACGATATCGTCGGGGTTCACCACGTTGAACATTGATTTCGACATCTTCTCCACAGCGTAGCCGCATACGTATTTGCCGTCTTCGAGGATGAACTCGGCATCGGCATAGTCGGGACGCCATGCCTTGAAAGCTTCGGTGTCGAGCACGTCGTTGCTCACGATGTTCACATCGACGCGGATGGGTGTGGTGTCGTATCCTTCGGCAAGGCCTTTGCTCACGAAGGTGTTGGTGCCCTTGATGCGGTAGACGAAGTTGGTGCGTCCCTGTATCATGCCCTGGTTCACGAGTTTCCTGAAAGGCTCCGGGCTCACCACGAGTCCGAGGTCGAAGAGGAACTTGTTCCAGAAGCGGCTGTAGATCAGATGGCCTGTGGCGTGTTCGGCGCCTCCCACATAGAGGTCTACGTCGCGCCAATACTCATCGGCCTCTTTCCCTACGAGTGCGTCTTCGTTGTGCGGATCCATATAGCGCAGATAGTAGGCTGAGCTTCCGGCAAAGCCGGGCATCGTGCAGAGTTCGATGGGATAGCCTTCTTCGGTCTTCCAGTTTTCGGCCCGTCCGAGCGGCGGCTCGCCGTCGGGAGTGGGTTTGTAGCTGCTCACTTCGGGCAGGAGAAGGGGCAGTTTCGACTCGTCCATCATATAGGCTATGCCGTCTTTATAATACACCGGGAAAGGTTCTCCCCAGTAGCGCTGGCGTGAGAATATGGCGTCGCGCAGGCGATAGTTGACCTTCACCTTTCCTATTCCCTTTTCAGCGATATGGCTCTTTGTCTTGGCGATGGCTTCCTTCACTGTCAGGCCGTTAAGGTCAAGATCGGGGCCGCATGAATTGCAGACTATACCCTCCTTGGCGTCGAAACTCTCTTCCGAGACGTCGGCACCCTCGATGAGAGGAATGATGGGAAGTCCGAATTTCTTGGCGAAAGCATAGTCGCGCGAGTCGTGCGCCGGCACTGCCATGATTGCTCCCGTGCCGTAGCCGGCGAGCACATAGTCGCTGATCCAGACCGGAATCTCTTTACCACTGAGCGGATTCACGGCATAGCTGCCGGTGAAGACGCCTGTCACCTTCTTGTCGATCTGGCGCTCGCGCTCAGTCTTATGCTTCACTTCGTTGAGATATGCCTCTACGGCTTCTTTCTGTTCGGGTGTGGTGAGCAGCGCCACATATTCCGATTCCGGGGCGAGCACCATGAAGGTTACGCCAAATACCGTGTCGGCACGTGTAGTAAAGATTTCAAGCTCGATGTCGCTGTCTTTCACCGGGAAACGCATCTCGGCGCCCTCTGAGCGTCCTATCCAGTTACGCTGTGTTTCCTTCAGCGAGTCGCTCCATGCAAGACCGTCGAGGTCGTCGAGCAGACGGGGAGCGTATGCCGACACGCGCAGACACCACTGTCTCATCAGTTTCTGCTCCACCGGGAAGCCTCCGCGCACGCTGAGGCCTTCCGACACCTCATCGTTGGCAAGCACGGTGCCGAGTTCCGGACACCAGTTCACCATCGTCTCGCCCTGAAAGGCTATGCGCCAGTTCATCAGGGTCTCACGCTGCTCTTTCTCGCTCATTGCATTCCACTCTTCGGCCGTGAAGTCGAGTTCTTTGGTCTGAGCGGCGTTCAGCCCCTTGGTGCCTTCTTTCTTCAAGTGCTCCACAAGTTCCGAGATAGGACGCGCCTTGCCGAGGGCGGTGTCGTAATAGTGGTTAAACATCCGGATGAAGGCCCACTGAGTCCACTTGTAGTATTTCGGATCGCAGGTGCGCACCTCGCGGCTCCAGTCGAATGAAAAACCTATCTTATCGAGCTGTGAGCGATAGCGGGCTATGTTGTCGTTGGTGGTTTTCTCGGGGTGCTGACCTGTCTGGATGGCATACTGCTCGGCGGGAAGGCCGTAGGCGTCGTAGCCCATCGGATGGAGCACGTTGAAGCCTTTCTGACGCTTGAAGCGGGAATAGATGTCGCTGGCTATGTAGCCCAGCGGATGGCCCACGTGCAGGCCCGCTCCGGAGGGGTAGGGAAACATGTCGAGCACGTAGAATTTCGGTTTCCCGGAGTCGATCCGGGTCTTGTAGACCTCATTGTCGCGCCAATATTTCTGCCAGCGCGCCTCTATGTCCGTATGGTTGTAGTCTGCCATTGTTGTGATTTGGTCTTTATAATGTTTTGTTTCTGTTATCAATAGGATGTGTAAGTAGACAGCTGCGCCAGTATGCGGTAGTATCCGTAGATGCTGTCGCAAGGCATCTCGATGGGGGGATATTTCGGATTGAGGCTTCTTGCGCTCACGTAGCGTTTACCCTTCTCCGAGGGGAAGAGTTCCTTCACGAAGAGCCCATTTTTGGTGTCGATGGCTATCGGGTGTCCCCAGGGCAGGAAGTTGGTGTCTTCCACCATCTTGATGAATATGATGGCCCCGTTGTGAAACTCCGGCTCCATGCTGTCGCCTGAGATCTTGACAGCGAAGTCAACTCCGCGCACCGGAGTGAGCACCATCTCGCACTCGTTCCGGCTGATGTTTCCGGCCCATGCCGTGAGATTGCCCGCAAATGCGCTCACGGGCACAAGCGGCGCGAGAAATCCTTCGTCGCCGAGCACTTCGCGCGCCTCTGCCGCCTTTCCCTCAATATACATTTCCCCTTCGCCGTAGAGCACCCAGTCGCGGCTCAGCTCCGGAAACAATTCCATGAGCTTCTGCACTTTGGCGGGCGACATCGACTTGCGCATCACGCCTATGTAGGTGGGAGCCACGCCAAGCATCTTGCAGAGCTCAGCCTGACTCATACGCCTGTCTTTGAGAAAGTGGAGGAGACGCCCCCTCACGGTGCTGAGATCGTCTTTTTCTTGCGATGACATATTGCTTCGTCTGTTTTGGCCAACGTTTATCTTTGATTGTGCAAAGTTAATTATTTATGTGGCGATATCCAAACTTTTCTTACGTAAAATCTCATTTTTAGCCACGCAAATCAGATAG
This sequence comes from uncultured Sangeribacter sp., assembly GCA_964410515.1. Classification (GTDB taxonomy): domain Bacteria; phylum Bacteroidota; class Bacteroidia; order Bacteroidales; family Muribaculaceae; genus Lepagella. The sequence goes on from CAYPGW010000020.1 coordinate 40,125, forward strand.
ACGCCGAGGAGCAGCGAGCGGCAGAGGAATGTGGCCCACATCCTGTCGGGGAAGCAGCAAACCTCGCCGAGTCCCCACAGGGCTGCGGCGAGTATGGTGTAGGCTGCCATGCGTTTCAGCGGATAAGGTATCGGATAATATTTCCTGCCGAGCAGCCAGCTCACCACCATGATTCCGGCGTATGAAATCAGGGCGGCCCATGCCGAGCCGATGTAGCCGTCGGGCATGCCGATAAGTGGCACAAGTATGAGGTTGCCGGCCAGCATCAGCACGAAGCCGATAAGCGAGAGATACATGCCCCAGCGTGTGCGGTCGGTGAGCTTATACCATAGCGAGAGGTTGAAATAGACCCCGAAGCAGAGATCGGCGGCCATCATGATGGGCACCACGCGGAGTCCGGCCCAATAGGAGGGTGCTATGAAATGTTTCAGCACCGGCAGGTAATACATCACTCCCAGGAAGATGGCGAGGCCGAAAACTACGAAATATTTCATCGCGTCGCTGTAGGCCTGTGTCTTGTCCTCGCCGTTGCGGGCTGCGCGGTTGAAGATGAAGGGCTCGTAGGCGTAGCGGAAGGCCTGGGTGAACATCATCATCACCACAGCTATCTTTATGTTGGCGCCATAGAGTCCCACCATGGCCTTCGCCCCTGACGGGTCGCCGGGGAAGAGATAGGGGATGATGATCTGCCCCATACCCTGGCTGAGGTTGCCGGCCACGCCGAGCACAAGCAGAGGCCACGAATAGGAGAGCATCTTGCGCAGGAGCGCGCGGTCGCATACGAGCCGCTTCACTCTTATCGACGGCACCAGGCAAAGAAGCACCACGAGGCTGCTCACCACATTGGCCAGGAAGATCCAGCCCACTCCGAATGCTGCGCCGCCGAGAGGCTCATAAAACCAGGATATGAGTTGCGGAGCGCTCTCCGCTATCTTCGGGCAGGCGAGCAGGAAGAAAAGGTTGAGCGCTATGTTCACTCCGATATTGACGAGTTTGATGCCGGCGAAAGTCCAGGCCTTGTGCCTGAACCGCAGCCATGCGAAGGGGAGGTTGGTGAAGGCGTCTACCGCCACAGTGAAGGCCATCATCCACACGTATGATGGATGATGTGGCAGTTTCAGGGCTGCCGAAAGGGGGTGAAGGAAGAGTGATACCGCTGCAACGAAGAGCAGCGATGTGGCTACGAGCGAGGTCATCGCGGTGCTGTAGACACGTTCAGGATCGTCGGTGTCGTTGGCGTAGCGGAATAGGCCTGTCTCCATGCCGTAGTTCAATATCACGATCACTACCGCGACAATGGCGTAGAGATAGCTCACCACTCCATACTCCACGTCGGAGAAGAGATAGGTGTAGAGGGGAACAAGGCCCCAGTTCAGAAACCGTCCGATGATGCTGCTCAGCCCGTAGACGGCCGTATCCTTTACAAGCGATTTAATTCCGGCCATTTTCAGAATTGCTGGATTATCATGTTCAGTCGAATAAGGATGCTTCCTGTTCACGCGGATAGCGTCCCAGATGGCGATAGGCGAGTTCGGTCACCTCGCGCCCGCGCGGAGTGCGCTTCAGAAATCCCTCCTTGATGAGGAAAGGCTCGTATACCTCCTCGATTGTGCCGCTGTCCTCGCCAAGTGCTGTGGCTATGGTGGTGAGCCCCACCGGGCCGCCCGAGAACTTGTCGATGATGGTGGAGAGGATGCGGTTGTCAATCTCGTCCAGACCGTGGGTGTCGATATTCAGCGCTTCGAGCGACATTTTGGCTGTCGGCAGGTCGATCGTGCCGTTGCCGCGCACCATGGCGAAGTCGCGTACGCGGCGCAGAAGGGCGTTGCTGATGCGCGGAGTGCCGCGGCTGCGCAGCGCTATCTCGAGCGCGGCCTCATCGGTGATCTTAGTCTGAAGAAGCCTCGACGAGCGCTTCACGATGCCGCGTAGCACCTCATGGTCGTAGTATTCGAGATGGCAGTTGATGCCGAAGCGGGCACGGAGCGGGGCCGTCAGCAGTCCGCTGCGCGTGGTGGCGCCGATAAGGGTGAAGGGCGAGATGGTGAGCTGCACCGATTTCGCCCCCGGCCCCTTGTCGAGCAGGATGTCGATGCGGTAGTCTTCCATCGCAGAGTAGAGATATTCCTCCACTATGGGGTGGAGACGATGTATCTCGTCGATGAAGAGCACATCGTGAGGCTCGAGGCTCATCAGGATGCCTGCGAGGTCGCCCGGCTTGTCGAGCACCGGCCCGCTCGTCACCTTAAAGCCCACATTCAGCTCGTTGGCCACGATATTGCTCAGGGTCGTCTTTCCGAGGCCCGGCGGGCCATGCAGAAGGGTGTGATCGAGTGCTTCGCCGCGCATACGGGCAGCCTGCACGAAGACACGGAGATTGGCCACAATCTTCTCCTGGCCGCTGAAGTCGTCGAACGTCAGCGGCCTGAGAGCCTTCTCTATGTCGCGGTCCGAGCCTCTGGGAGCGCCGGAGCCATGTATGTCGAATTCAGCCATGTTATATGGTTGATATGAATTCAATTCTCAATTCTCAATTCTCAATTCACAATTCACAATTACAGTAATTCTCAATTCTCAATTCACAATTCACAATTACAGTAATTCTAAATTCCAAATTCTAAATTCCAAATTACTTCACGATTACGAGAAAATAATTCTTCTTTCCTTTCTGCACGAGGATGTATTTGCCTCCGAGCAGACGATCGGCACCGATCACGGCAGCCGGGTCGGTCAGTTTCTCCTTGTTGATGCTCACGCCATTGCCCTGCACCATCTTGCGGGCCTCACCCTTCGAGGGGAACACCTTGGTCTTGTCGGCCAGGAACTCGAGAGCCGGTATTCCGGCTTCTATTTCGGCGCGGCTCACCTCGAAGCGGGGCACTCCGTCGAAGATGTCGAGCAGGGTCTGCTCGTCGAGATTGTGAAGTTCCTCTACAGCGCTGTTGCTGAAGAGAATCTTGCTGGCCGATACGGCCCCTTCGTAAGCCTCGCGGCCGTGTACCATCACCGTAACCTCCTCGGCGAGTTTCTTCTGCAGGGGACGCATGCCCGGATCTTTGGCGTGCTCCTCCACGAGCGCCTCGATCTCTTCTTTGCTGAGGGCGGTGAAGATCTTGAGGTATTTCTCAGCGTCGGCGTCGGTCACGTTGAGCCAGAACTGATAGAACTTGTAGGGAGAAGTATATTTGGCGTCAAGCCAGATGTTGCCGCTCTCGGTCTTGCCGAATTTGCCGCCGTCGGCCTTTGTGATGAGCGGGCACGTGAGGGCATAAGCCTCTCCGCCCAGCTTGCGGCGTATGAGCTCGCTGCCGGTGGTGATGTTTCCCCACTGGTCAGAGCCTCCGAGCTGGAGCTTGCAGCCCTTCGTCTCATATAGGTGCATGAAGTCGTAGCCCTGCAGCAGCTGATAGGTGAACTCCGTGAAGCTCAGGCCGTCGCGGGCCTCGCCGTTGAGGCGTTTCTGCACCGAATCTTTCGCCATCATGTAGTTGACCGTGATGTGCTTGCCAATCTCGCGCGCAAAGTCGAGAAAAGAGAAGTCTTTCATCCAGTCGTAGTTGTTCACGAGTTCCGCCTTGTTGGGAGCGTCGCTCTCGAAGTCGAGGAAGCGGGCGAGCTGCGCCTTTATCGCCTCCTGATTGTGGCGGAGTGTGGCCTCGTCGAGAAGGTTGCGCTCGGCACTCTTTCCCGAGGGGTCGCCGATCATGCCCGTGGCTCCTCCCACGAGCGCCACAGGCTTATGGCCGCATCGCTGGAAGTGGCGGAGCATCATCACTCCGCAGAGGTGGCCGATATGGAGAGAGTCTGCAGTCGGGTCAATGCCGAGGTAGGCGGTGGTCATCTCCTTGTTCAACTGTTCTTCCGTACCCGGCATCATTGTGTGGATCATGCCGCGCCAGGTAAGTTCTTCGATGAAATTCATGTCGTTATGTCGTATTGATTATTTTTTCAGATAAGTCTCTATCACGCGTCCCACCTTCCCGAGCGTCTCTTTTGAGATCGCGTCCATATTGTCGGCCGAGGTGTGCCATCCGCTGAAGAAGCCCTCTCCCTCGCGGTAGTCTATGATGTCGATGGCGGGAATACCGGCCTTGATGAGTTCCACATGGTCATCGTTCACAGCCGAGCCCATCTTGTTGGGGAAATTGTCGGCATATCCGAGCGAATGCGCTGTGGCCCAGATTTCGTCGGCCAGAGCCGGATCGGCGCGCTGCGAGAAATATTCACGCATGAAAGTGGCGTCGGGAGCGCCCACCATGTCAAGAAGGATAGCGGCCGATGGCATATAGCCCTTCATAGGAAGGTTGGCTGCGAAATATCTCGTGCCCATGGCCCAGGAATCGTCATTATTTTCCGTTCCCCGGTCTTCCACATCGCAGAATAGAATGTCGATTCCCTTGCTTATTCCGGCATCTTTCGCTATGCGGGCTATCTCCAGAATTACGCCTACACCGCTTGCTCCGTCGTTAGCCCCGTCGATGGGAGAGGAGTGCTTCGCCGAGTCCGGGTCATGATCGGCCCAGGGGCGCGAATCCCAATGGGCGAGGAGAAGCACCCTGTCTTCCGCGTCAGGATTCATGCGCGCGAAGATATTGCGCATCGGGATGCTCGCCCCGTCGAAGCCGGTGAGTGTGGCGGTCTGCTCGCTCACGTCAGCGCCCGCGGCCCTCAGGGTCTCGGCAAGCCAGTCGCCGCATGAGGAATGCGCCGCTGTGCCGGGCACGCGAGGCCCGAAATCCACCTGCTTCTTCACGTAGCAATAAGCGCTGTCGGCCGAGAAAAGAGTGCTTTCCGGCTCCGGGGCAGCCGACACAGCAGTGTCGGAGCGCGAAGCGTCGCCCTGCTTGCCCGCACCGCAGGAAAGCAGGAAAATCAGGGCGATAGACGCGATTACCGGAGCATATAGATTCCGTATTGACATCGTAATAATCTTTTCTTGCGAATTAATCAGCAAAATTACAAAAAAACTTTTGATTTTCTCGCCACAAACGCAATTTTTTATTACGCCCTCTCCAAATTCCAAAATATCAAGGTGCTTGTATGGTCGCGCTCGGAGATCGCGACAGACCTATCTTGCATTGTGAATTTCAGTACGCGGATTGCATTGTGACGTTCAGGACGCGGGATAAGTCCGCGAGCGATCTCCGAGCGCTCGCCCACCACACCGTGACATTCAGTACGCGGGATAAGGGTTCAAACCGGAATAATTGGGGCCAGCCTACATCCTTCAGCAGACCTCGCACGCGATGCCTCTACGTATATATCTGTGAATCAGACTTAAAGTAGGGACGTGGCGTGCCACGTCTGCAGTGAAACCCCACCGCGTCAAGCATTCCAAATCAGCTGCGCTCAAGCTAACCTCTATTCACAATTAGCTACGCTCAAGCTAAAGCAAGTCACAATTCACAATTAATAAAAGTTCTAAATTCTAAATTCCAAATTAGCTGCGCTCAAGCTAAAGCAAGTCTAAATTATTAAAAAGAATGGGAACGCACCCCCTCAGGCGCATCCCCACTTCTTCATGCAAACTGTTATTATTACGTGTTATAGCAGAAATCCTGCACTTATCTCAGCGACACCTTCTTCTTGCCGTCCTGAATGTAGATCTGTCCCGGCACCGGATCGGTTATCTCCCTGCCATAGAGGTCGTAGATTTTTCCATCGGCAGCCGCCGACCCTGACATAACGGCCTCCACGCCCGATGTCGGGAACTCGTCGGTCTCGATTATCTCCTTAAACATGTTCCATTGCCATTGCGCCGCATATAGTTCCTTGCATCCTACAGGCACATACAGCTTCGTTCCCTGCTCCTCCAACCATTCATCTTCAAACGGGCCTCCTGTTTCACCCTGTCCACATAGCGGAGGGATCGCAGCTTTGCAATATACTTTCTCAAGTCCGTAGATGCAGAAACTTTCATGTTCCAACACTTTCAGACTGGCGGGGAGAATTACCGACTTCATATCACATGCTTCAAAAGCACCCGTTGCAATCAATTCCAGAGTCTCGGGGAATGCCACGTCCTTTAAATTCCCGCACCATGAGAAGGCCTGCGAGTCCACCCTCTTCACCCCCTCGGGAATCACCACACGCTCCAATACCTGGCAATCACGGAATGCGCCAAAGGGCACCACCGTAAGAGTCTCAGGCAGATATATATTTTCCAATTGAGTGCATGCTTGGAAAGACTCAGGCTCTAAATTGACGATAGATTCCGGAATTGTGATTTCTTTCAATCCCGCCGCGAAAAAGGCGCCCCGCCCGATTGTCTCAAGTCCGTTGTTGAGAGTTATATGCTCGAAAGGATCACAGGCAAATGCATGATCTCCGATATTTTTCAGGGTATTAGGTAATTTCGGAGCCGAATTCAGGCTCAGGCAGTTATAAAAAGTCTGAGATCTGATTTCGGTCACACCTTATAGGGCACAAAACGAAGCGATGAAAGTTGAGGTCGGTGGTTGTTGATGGAATGGTTTGATTTTGCGCGAGTTAGATAGGCATGAAGCGAAAGGCCGGAAAAAACGAAGCGTTTACATTGGTTGAATTTCGGTTTACATTTCGGGGGTGAAAGGTTTACATGAGGCTTACGTTAGGTTTCTGATCGCGGAGGGTGGGTTTACATCATCGGTTTAGGAGGTGAGATGGAGAATGGCATCGGCTTTGCGCCGATTTTTTAGTGACCGCTCGAAAAATTATTTTATTAAAAAGGTTGCAAATAGCGGTTATTTGTGTATATTTGCAGAAAATTTCAGAGTATGAGACAGACCAAATGCATCATCGTCCACTTGACCGGGAAGCGCAGAACGCTTGCTTTCGGCTCCATAGCAGCCATTTTTTACCATCTTACGCCGGAAGAAGTGGGTTGTGGGTATGATTATTTGCGCCGTGCCGGTTTGAGTGGTGGTGGCACGGTAATTACGAAACGCGCGATAATTCAGCAGACTACGCTTCTCACAGCCCCACGTGGAGCCGGAGATGTCGTAGATGATGGAATGGACTAATAAGAACGTTAGAACGGCCTCAGAACGCAGTCAGAATATTCTTGAATCAGGGGAGTGTGATCGCTCACCTCTTTTCGTGTTCGAACGTCAGAATTCTGGCAGTGGGGTGACAGGTGGGGTTACAAAGTGGGGTTACATTTTTGCCAAAGTGGGGTTACACTTTTGGGGTTTTCACATGCAAATAACTTGGGGAGGGAAATAGCCGATTTTTAAGTTTAAATGTTAAAATTCGGTATTTCGTTTCGACCCAAATTTAGCAAGTATCTCAAGGCACACATTAATAATATAGCGCATTTTCAATGAGATAGGTATATTAAGAGGGTATTTTGAGGGGGTGACTCTACGAAAATAGGGTCAATAAATGCCATAGAGTGATGGTACCTCATGAGGAAGTTAACTCTTCAAGGATGGTATTGTACTTTCTTCTTAAGTTAGACAACTTAGCCCGAACGTCTGGAAAATCAGTCATTGGATCCTCAGAATCTTTGTCAAGTGATTCTATAAGATATTGAAGACGATTCCTCTTTGCACTTGGACGGTTATAATTTTCTAATACATCATCCCAATATTCTTCATAATCATCATAGGCGGACATCAAATATTTAGAAAAATCTAAATTTTCTTTGGAATAATAATCTTCAAGAGATATGAAAACTTCTCCTCCCTCTTGACACCTACCCAATAATCTCTCTATACGAAGAAAACGATTAACAACTTTTATATCTAGATCATTAGGTGCAATGTCTTTTACGTCGTTAATAATGTCTTTTACTGTCTTCCATTGCTCAGCAACATTTTTAACATCGTATAATGATTTTGAATTCTGTAGCTCGTTTATTAATTTGTACCTTCTAATGATACCCCAACGAAGTTTCCTCCGCATAAGACGCTCTCGTTTGCGTTCTCTTTTGTCGATTCGAGAATGAGATGTGGGATTATCGACAATCTCGGCACTTCTTGATTTCTTAGATTTGAAAAATTTAAACATGGCAAACAAATTAAAAATGACGGATGAGGCCTACGACTATGGCAAGATGGTAAACTTCATTTTTGGGAATGTCGAAATCCGGATAGTCAGAATTGATGGATCGACAAAGTATGGAGGTTTTGTGATCAAAGATCTTTTTTAGGACTACACCCTGAGCAGTATCGAGAATATGAGCCCTTCCCCACTGGATAAAAGAAGTCTCATGAACGAAAGCGCAAGCGAGCTCATCTCCTGACTGAAACTCAGGATACATCGAGTCGCCTCTGGCAATGATCGTGAAATCATATCGAGGGAGTGTAGGAATGAGGGGTATCTGTTCGCATTCGCCAGATGAGATAGCCTGCATAGCAGTTGACAGCGATCCAGCAGCAGCATCAAAAGGAATCCTCGGACGAGTTTCGATTTCGACAGAGACGGGCTTAATGTTTGAGATGGCAGCCTCAGATTCAATAATCATGGGTCCTTCCCCAGTCAACAACCACATGGGATTGATATCGCAAGTTTTTGCGATTTTGGTAAGAATATCTGCTTTGGGACTAACACCATTTATATAGCTTCGTATATTCGATTCCGCCACACCGATTTTCTTGGCAAAAATAGTGTTTTTCCCATCACCAAATTTATCAACTAAAAGTTGAATTCTATCCTTCATACTCTCAAAATTCGCCATATTTTGCTATTTTGTCGAAAAAACTTGCGAAAATATTTGGAAAACTCGCAAGATATTACTATCTTTGCATCAGATTCCGAAAGGAACG
>CAYPGW010000021.1:0-47726 GCA_964410515.1 uncultured Sangeribacter sp.
CCGTTGCGGATGATACAGTTGCCGGAACCACCCTGCTCGTTGTAGAGCTGACGGATGTTGAGGACAGCCTCACCGGTTACGAATTTACCGTCGTTGCACTCGATCCAGCCTACGATACCACCTTTCTTGGGATGGTCACCGGCTACGAAGATCTTGCCATTGTCGAAGATTACGTGGTTGAAGTCGATAGCACCGTAAATGTCGTTTGAGGGTTTGGTTTCGAGATAAGAGTTGAGAGTAACAGTACCGTTAGCAACAGTCAGATACTCGATGCAACCGTGGAAGTTCGGACCCTGAGTGTGCCATGAGAGGTATGCGTCCTGACCATTGGTGAAGATGCAGGTAGCAGAAATCGGGTGAGTGTGATTCTCGTCTGTCGGAGATACAGAACCGATGTTTTCGAGTACGGGATCGGGATCGGGAGTCGGATCCTTCGGACCCTGAACTACTTTCGGTGCGCATTTGCCTTCGCCATCAACAACGGTATAGTCAGTGATTTCGCCGTTTACCTGAACTGATTCGTTCCATTCAAGAACTACTTCGGTTTCTTCAGCGCCCTTTTCCTGAGTACCGATCTGAGTGTTGTACTTAACAGCTACGTTGTAGAATGTGCCCTGAAGACGCTTGTTGTTTACGTCAAGAACGTCAGTCTCAACCATAGCGTATTCGCCTTCTTCGGCCATTACAAATACGTTGCCTACGTCTTTGAGGCGGAGTTCGCTTGTAGCGTTGAGGTAGCCACCGTCGCGGAGAAGGATGTTAAGAGGTGAGTTGCCTGCGAGTTCAACAACGGGAGCGGAAACATAGCCTGCGCAAACGTTGGAGTTGTCGCCAGTGAGGTAGATATTCTCCTCTGCAGTTACAGAGCAACCGGCATATACTTCGCCACCGATGAGGGTTACATTCTTACCGTGGATCTTGCCGTAGGTGTAAATGTTGCCTTCTACAGTGATATCAGTGTCACCATGAACGAGGTCTTCTTCAGCGATGAGAGTTCCTTTGTGGTAGATAATGTTATCGCTGCTTGATGCCTTTACGATATCACCACCTTCATAGAGGTAGATTGTAGTAGCGTAAGGAATGTTGGTGTTACAGATGAGTTTACCACCATTGAGAATGTAAACTTCGCAGGGATAGTTTTCATCACCACCGAAGCCACCTTCAAGGGTGAGAGTGCCGTCGATATAATATTTGGTGACAGGAGAATAACCTTCCCAGGGCTTTGCGGCCATGTTGTCGCATCTGAGGTTGTTTGTGCCGCCACTTCTAGTTACGTCACCCTTTACGTAGAACTCTGTGGGAGTTGAATTGTCGGGCATCCACCAGAAGTTTGTTTCAGAATCCACAACTTTCATGGCAGCGAGCTGCTCAGCTGTAGGTGCCTTCGGCATTCCCGGGTGCTCGGGTACATCGAAAGCTGCAGCACGAGTACCCTGATGGCTGTTGAAGTAAGATTTTGCGAGACTGGGGTTTGTGCCGGTAGTCACGTTCAGTTGCTCCACGAGAAGATTGTCGTCGATCTCGTTTCCGGGAGTGATCTCGGATTCAGAACAACCTGTGAGGTAAACCATACCGGAGGCCGCTGCAAACATGAGAGCGGAATTGCGTGCGAAACGCAATGTTGTTTTGATGTTCCTCATAAGGGTTAATAAAAAATAATATTATAGTTATTTACGATTGATTATTCAGTCGTGTTTGTTATTGGATGCAAAGATAATACATTTTTGTTTCACAGCCAAATGTTTGGACGATTTTTTTTACAAAAAATCAAAAAAAATCTGAAATTCTATTTTTGCAGAGAAAAGTTTGAGAATGTGAGATTTGGCTCGATGCAAGCAAAAACGTCGGTTTTCGGTGCAACCTGAGGCTTTTTTCAGAAATTTTAAGTATCGTGGCGGATGCACCGGGGTGCATCCCTACACTCAATTTTCAATTATTCCAAATTCCTAATTCCAAATTCTAAATTCTAAATTAGCTTCGCTCAAGCTAAAGCAAGTTCAAATTATCAATATGAGTGCGAATCAGATTCCACCTCGGCTGTGGTGATAGGAGTGGCGTTCATCTTCTTCCATACAACCCAGATGTAAAGAATTACGACCGGCACGAGAAGCGAAACCCACGACATCACGGTGAGCGTGAACTCTGTGCTGCTGCTGTTGGCAATGGTGAGCGACGACTGCGGATCGGTAAGCGACGGCATGTAGGATGTGTTGTTGTAGCCCAGATCGCACAGGAGCGCCACAATGGTGATTATGGTTCCGATTCCGGTCCACCAAATACCTTTATTATATGTCTTCCTGAGCAGTGTAAGTCCGTAGCCGATAAGCACAAGCACCACGCCTACGGCGAGGGCTGCGAGCAGCCACCACATCTCGATGAGGTTGATGGCATATTTGTAGGCCACGGCCTTCACCGTGCCGTCGGCAGTGACGGTGTATCCGTCAGAAAGGAGTATTACGGCGAGAAGCGCGAGAAACAGGAGCACGAAGACGATTCCGTTGAGTATTGCCTTGTTGCGGCATCCGGCAAAGAATTTGCTGCCGTCGTCGACGCTGTTCATCAGATAGAGAGCCGCGTTCATGCGGGCAAGGAAGAAGATTGTGAAGCCCACAAGGAGGTTTTTCCAGCTGCATATAGCTTCCAGGCCATGAGTGGAGGCCCATACGGAAATCACCGGAGCCTGGCCGTCGAGGATATTTCCGCGCGTCACGCTGAAGTCTCCTCCGAAGAAAAGCACGCCTACGGCCACACCGATCAGTACGCATCCCACCACGCCGTTGAGGAGAAGGAAGAAGTCGTAGGTGCCGGTGCCGTAGAGGTTGCCGCTCTTGCGTCGGAACTCATAGCTCACGGCCTGAAGCACGAAGCTGAAGAGTATTGCCATCCAGAGCCAGTAGGCGCCTCCGAACGATGTGGAGTAGAAAAGGGGGAAAGACGCGAAGAATGCTCCGCCAAACACCACGAGAGTGGTGAAGGTGAGTTCCCATTTGCGTCCGAGAGCATTCACTATCACGTTTTTAGCAGTGGCTCCGCGGGTCTCGAGCAGAAGGCTTTGGCCTCCCTGCACAAAGAGGAGGAATACGAGCACTCCGCCCAGAACGGAGATGAGCAGCCACCAATATATCTGCAATGTTTCCATGTTTTTTTTCGGTTTAGATTTTTGATTGATCGGGATTAGCCCGGCGATGTCCGGGATTGATCGGGAATTATGAAGACGTGCGGGGCTTAATCGTTTACGATATCCCTCTCGGAGCCTTTCTTCACTTCCTTCACCATTATCGATATTTCGGCCGCTATGAGGGCTGCGAAGACCACGGCGAAGAGCCAGAATGTGATCTGCACCGAAGAGGCCGCAACGGCCGATACAGCTGCCTGCACGGGCAAAATATCCTGAATGGTCCAGGGCTGACGGCCCACTTCGGCCACTATCCAGCCGGCCTCGCTGCATATCCACACCACAGGAATGGAGAGCACGCCAATCCACCGGGCGAGGCGGGTGTCGAACCATTCGGGTTTCTTATACACCACGAAAAGGGCAACTATGAGGAGCAGAAGCAGATATCCGCCTGCCATCACCATGATGCGGAAGCTGTAGAAGGTGAGGGCCACGGGGGGCACTGCGTCTTGAGGCGAATTGAAGTAGCCGTAGCCGAAGAAGCGGTAGTTTTCCTTGATGCGCGCTTCGGCAGCATTCATGGCGTCCTTGTCGCCGGCTTTGCGGGCCGCCTCGTAGTCGCGTAGCGCCTGTTGCGCCGCTTTTCCTATCTCTATGCGCTCGGCATAGCTGACAGTGGAGATGGTGTCGCCTTCTGGCGTGAGTGCGATGCCGTCGATCAGGTCGTCGATGCCGGGCACGAAACTGTTCATGTCGTGGTTGGCAAGAAGCGACAGACCTTTCGGAATGCCTATCTTGAGATCAATTTCTTTATTCTGAGTGTCGATGAGTCCGAAGCCTACGAGTTCCTGACCGACTTCTCCGCGATACAGGCCCTCCATGGCGGCAAGTTTCATAGGCTGAACGCGGGCCACCTCAACGGCCGATCCGTCGCCTGTCCACATAGTGAGGATGATGCCGATGAGTCCGATCCAGCCTGACACCTTAACCGAGTCTTTGGCCATGGCGAGGTTCTTGCCCCTTGCGGCCACGATGCAGCTCACGCCGATCACGAATACCGACGCGAGCACCCATCCTGAGGTGACGGCATGGAAAAACTTGTTGATGGCCACTCCGGAGGTGGCAACTGCCAGGAAATCAGACATCACGTTGCGCATCTGGGCGGGGTCGAACTCCATGCCTACGGGATACTGCATCCATGCATTGGCAACGAGAATCCAGAGGGCCGAGAGTGAGACTCCTATGGCTACGAGCCATGTTGAAGCGAGGTGGAATCCGGCCGAGACCTTCTTCCAGCCGAAAAACATCACGGCGAAGAATGTGGCTTCCATAAAGAAGGCGAGCAGACCCTCGATGGCGAGGGGAGCGCCGAAGATGTCGCCTACAAACCAACTGTAGTTCGACCAGTTGGTGCCGAACTCGAATTCGAGAATGATGCCCGTAGCCACTCCGATGGCGAAGTTGATGGCGAAAAGGGTCATCCAGAATTTCTCTGTCTTGAGCCATTTTTCATTGCGGGTGCGGTAGTAGATGGTCTCCATCACCGCGATGATAAGGCTGAGGCCGATCGTGAGGGGCACGAAGAGCCAGTGGACTATCGCTGTCAATGCAAACTGCATGCGCGACCAGTCTACTACTTGTATGAGATCTTCCATGGGCGTTTAGATGATATTATTATATTTAAGGTGTTGTGATATATTATCTTCCTGAGGTGAGTTCGCGGGCCACGGCTCGGGCCCGGTCTTCATCGTTGTCGTAATTCTCTTTCAGCAGATCGGGAAAGAAGAAGAGTTTGAAGACGAGAAACATGATGGCGAGCTTCAGGATGATGATGCCCCATAGCTTTCGGCCTATGGTCATGTTCCTGAATCCATCTATATATAGGTCAGCAATCTTGCGCCAACGGTTCATTTCCGGTCTTATTTCGTATTCTTCTCTGCTCCGGTCACTTTCAGGGCTTCGTAGGCCCGGGCAGCCTTCGCCCTTGCTTCCTCCACGCTTTCAGCGCGGGCGAGGATCACTCCCATGCGCCGGTGGCCGTGCACCTCGGGCTTGCCGAAGATGCGCAGCTGCGTTCCCGGCTCGGAGAGAACACCCTCCAGATTGTCAAACTCCACGCAGTCGGTGTCTCCGTCAATCACAATGGCTCTTGATGCTGACGGGCCGTAGAAGTCTATTTCAGGCACCGGCAGCCCTAAGAGAGCGCGCACATGAAGCGCGAACTCCGACATGTCTTGCGAGATCATCGTCACCATTCCGGTGTCGTGCGGGCGCGGCGACACTTCGCTGAAGATCACCTCGTCGTCTTTGATGAAGAGTTCCACACCGAAGATGCCGTAGCCACCGAGTGCGTCGGTCACCTTCTTTGCTATCTCTTTGGCTGAGGCGAGCGCTTTCTCGCTCATCGGCTGCGGCTGCCACGAATAGCGGTAGTCGCCATCTATCTGAATGTGGCCTACCGGCTGGCAGAAGACTGTGCCTGAGACGCTGCGCACGGTGAGAAGCGTTATCTCATAGTCGAAATCGACGAAACCTTCCACTATCACGCGTCCAGCTCCGGCGCGTCCCCCTTCCTGAGCCTCCTTCCAAGCGCGATCGATCTGCTCTTTGCTCCGGATGGTGCTCTGACCATGTCCTGAACTGCTCATGATGGGCTTCACCACGCAGGGAATGCCTATTTCCTCAATGGCGGCCTCAAATTCCTCGCGGGTGGAGGCAAAGCGGTAGTTTGAGGTCTTGATTCCGAGTTGCTCGTGGGCCAGACGACGTATTCCCTCGCGGTTCATGGTGAGAAGTGCCGCTCCGGCGGTGGGGGTTACGTTGTAGCCCTCTTTCTCGAGCTCCACGAGTGTAGGGGTAGATATGGCTTCTATCTCGGGAATGATATGATCGGGACGCTCGAAAACTATGTGGCGGCGAAGTTCATCTCCGTCAAGCATATTGAAGACGTAGCTGCGCTGGGCCACCTGCATTGCGGGTGCGTTGTGATATTTGTCGCATGCCACCACCTCTACGCCGAGGCGTTCGAGTTCGAGTGCCACTTCTTTTCCGAGTTCACCGCTGCCGAGCAGCATAGCCTTCCGACCCTTAGGAGTCATTACGCTTCCAATCTTTGCCATATATATAATGTGTATTTTTTAGTTTTAAGTCGAAGTTGAGGGTTGATATACAATTCTCGTTTTAAAATGCAAATATAGTTATTTCCGCGATATGTTGCAAATGTTCAACGTAAAAATCAACCCGTTCCGATATGAAAAATCCCGACGCCGGGTGAGCGGGTCGGGATTTACGGATGCTTATACGTTGTTTTTGTGTCAGAGTTTCGTGAGTGCATCGGCCACGTTGTGCTCTATGCGTGCGGCGAGGTCGGAGCAGGGAGCTTTGTCGAATTTCTGGCCGGTGATGTGCTCGTAGAGTTCGATGTAGCGCTCGCTCACTTCTTCGCAGTAGGCATCGGTCATCTCGGGCACTTTCTGTCCTTCCTTGCCCATAAATCCGTTTGCGATAAGCCATTGGCGCACGAATTCCTTGCTCAGCTGCTTCTGCGGGAGCCCTTTCTCGAAGAGTTCCTGATAAGTGTCGGCGTAGAAATAGCGGCTTGAGTCGGGGGTGTGGATTTCGTCGATGAGTATGACCTTTCCGTCGAGCAGGCCAAACTCATACTTCGTGTCTACGAGGATGAGACCGCGCTCGCGGGCCATCTCGCTGCCGCGCTCGAAGATGGCGAGGGCATATTTCTCAACCTGCTCGAGCACTTCGGCGCTTACGAGTCCCTGCGCTATGATCTCGTCGTGAGAGATGTTGAGGTCATGCCCTTCGTCGGCCTTGGTGGTGGGCGTCAGGATAGGGTGGGGGAGCTTCTGGTTCTCCTTGAGTCCGTCGGGCAGGGGCACTCCGCATATCTCGCGCGCTCCGGCCTCGTAATCGCGCCATGCGCTTCCGGCGAGGTAGCCGCGCACAATCATCTCTATCTTGAGAGGCTGACACTTCAGGCCAATCGTCACCATAGGGTCGGGCACGGTCACGAGCCAGTTGGGAACTATGTCTTCGGTGGCTTTCAGGAAGTGGGCGGCAATCTGATTGAGCACCTGGCCCTTGTAGGGGATGCCTTTGGGCAGTATCACGTCGAAGGCCGAGATGCGGTCGGTGGCCACCATCACGAGATACTTGTCGTCGATGTCGTAAACGTCACGGACTTTGCCGTGGTAGACCGATTTCTGACCCTTGAAGTCGAAATCGGTATGAGTAAGCGAGTTCATATTTTTATTGTCTGTTGTTCTTAAATTCTCATTTATGTTGCGGATTGAAAATTCGCATCCGCAGTAGGTCTGATTGTAGAAGTTCTGCTCGCGTATGATGCAGACACGTCGTTCGGCGAGTCCCCCCTTGCGCCAGTTCTGAGCCCAGAACGTAACCCCGGGTATGTCTTCGCAAGCCTCCTTGCCGGCCTGCTCTATCTGCTCGAGGCTTTTCCATCGGCTGGAGGCGAGAGTGGTGGTGACAACGCTGAAGCCATTTTCGGCGGCATACTCCGCTGCCCTGCGCAGGCGCAGCCTGAAACACTGCAGGCAGCGTGCCCCCCTCTCCGGCTCCCTCTCGAGCCCTTTCACTGCCGCGAGCCACCGGTCGTGGTCGTAGTCGGCATCCACTATGTCCAGGCCGAGGCTTTCGGCGTAGCGCGTGCATTCATTCTTGCGCTTCAGGTATTCCTCCTCAGGCCAGATGTTTGGATTGCAATAGAAGATTGTGGGCGTCACGCCATGTTGGAGCAGACACTCCACTATGGCCGAAGAGCATGGCGCGCAGCACGTGTGTAGCAGCACCTTCCTCTCATCGCCGGGTACACGGATGGCAAACTTCTTTGCCATTACATGGCGAAGGCGTTGAAGCCGCCGTCTACAACCGCCACCGTACCTGTCACAAACGTGGAGGCATCCGAGATCAGATACTGAATGGTGCCGTTGAGCTCTTCGGGCTTGCCGAAGCGCTTGAAGGGAGTCTGGCGAATCACGTCGGCTCCGCGCTCGGTGAGCGACCCGTCGGGGTTGGTGAGAAGGGCGCGGTTCTGGTTGGTGAGGAAGAATCCGGGCGCTATTGCGTTCACGCGGATGGCGGGTGTGAACTTGGTTGCCACCTCATTTGCGAGGAAAGCTGTGAAATTGCTGATGCCCGCTTTCGCGGCAGCGTAGCCGCACACCCGAGTCATTGGTCGGAACGCAGCCATCGACGAGAAATTCACTATCGCTCCCTTTCCGGCCTCTACCATTGGCTTCAGGAAGACCTGGGTGGGAATGACCGTTCCGGTGAGGTTGAGGCCGAGCACGCGCTCGAACTCCTGCACCTTGAGGTCGAAGAAATTGCCTGTGGGTGCGATGGTGGCGCCGGGCATATTGCCTCCGGCAGCATTCAGCAGGGCATCGACCTTGCCATAGCGTGAGATGATCTCATTGCAGTTTTCCTCAACTTTAGCCTGGTCGAGTACATCGGTCACCATAAAGCAAGCCTCGCCTCCGCTGCTTGTGATTTTGTTCACGATGGCGTCGCCTTCTTCCTTGCGTCGCCCCATGAGGACAACCTTTGCCCCCTGCAGCGCGAGGTATTCACCTATGCAGGCGCCGAGCACTCCGGTGCCTCCGGTGATGACCACCACTTTATCTTTTACTGAAAATAGTTCGTTCATGGTTCGTTTTTTTATTATGTATGTGCAAAATTAGCAAAAAAACGATGATTTTACAAAATAATTTTATCTTTTCAAAAAAATGTTTGTGAGTAAAGTTTAAAATTTGTATCTTTGTGTTTTCAAAATGATATGCACGGGCGAAAATTCGTGCATTTTGACAAGAAAACAATATAAAAGGTATCTACAGGTATATGAGCGACAGAGTGTATATTTTCGACACCACGCTACGCGATGGCGAGCAGGTGCCGGGTTGCCGTCTCGACACGAAGGAAAAAGTGGAAGTGGCCAAAAAACTCGAGGAGATGGGAGTGGACATAATCGAGGCCGGCTTCCCCGTATCGAGTCCGGGCGACTTCTCATCAGTGCAGGAAATATCAAAGGCAGTGACCTGGCCCACGGTGTGCGCCCTCACACGTGCTGTGGAAAGCGACATAAAGATAGCGGCCGATGCTCTGCATTTCGCCAAGCATCCGCGCATCCACACAGGAATAGGAACTTCGCCCTATCATATAAGGTATAAATTCAACTCCACACCCGAGGAGATACTCGAGCGCGCCGTAGGGTGCGTGTCGTTTGCCAAAAAGTTTGTGGAAGATGTGCAGTTCTATGCTGAAGATGCCGGCCGCACTCCCAACGAGTATCTGGCGAGAGTGGTGGAGGCCGTGATCAAGGCCGGAGCCACAGTTATCAATATTCCGGACACCACAGGCTATTGTCTTCCCTCCGAATTCGGCGAGAAAATCAAATATCTGATGGAGCACGTGGATGGTATAGATAAGGTGACGATCGCCACTCATTGCCATAACGACCTGGGAATGGCTACAGCCAACACAATCTCGGGCCTTATCAACGGCGCACGTCAGGCCGAAGTCACCATCAACGGCATAGGAGAGCGCGCCGGCAACACATCGCTTGAAGAGGTGGTGATGATTTTGAAGTCGCACAGCGAACTCAATCTCGACACTAATATAAATACCCGCAAAATAGCTCGCACGAGCCGGATGGTGTCGAGCATGATGAATATGCCGGTGCAGCCCAATAAGGCAATAGTGGGCAGGAACGCCTTCGCCCACAGTTCAGGCATACATCAGGATGGAGTATTGAAAAATCGTGAGAGTTATGAGATCATCGATCCGAAAGATGTGGGCATCAACGAAAATGCCATTGTGCTCACAGCCCGCAGCGGACGCGCAGCCCTGAAGCACAGGCTTGAATCGCTCGGGGTGCAGATGACGCAGGAAGAACTCGACAAGTGCTATGAGCAGTTCCTGAAACTGGCTGACAAGAAACGTGAGGTGGTGGATGAGGATGTGCTGATGCTTGCCGGAAAGCATCGCGCGGCGAGCCACCGCATCAAGCTCGACTGGCTTCAGGTGTCGGCGGGTGTCGGCATCAAGCCGGTGGCAAGCATCTGCCTCGACATAGCCGGAGAAAAATTCGAGGCGTGTGCCACAGGCAACGGCCCGGTGGATGCGGCCATCAACGCCATAAAGAAGATAATAAGCCGAAAGATGCTGGTGCAGGAATTTCTCATTCAGGCCTTCGACAAGGGAAGCAACGATGTGGGAAAGGTGCATATCACAGTGGAATGTGACGGCGTATTCCACAACGGCTTCGCGGCCAACAGTGATATAGTGGCGGCAAGTGCAGAAGCCTTCCTCGACGCAGTGAATAAGATTCCGCATTAATATTCGGAGCTGATAATTCTCAATTCCCAATTCTCAATTCTCAATTAAAATGATGAAGATAGCAGTGTTGCCCGGCGATGGAATCGGGCCGGAAATATCCAAAGTAGGTGTTGAAGTAATGAAGACCGTGGCCGAAGTGTATGGTCATAAGATCGATTTCAGGTATGGTCTGGCCGGCGCCTCGGCCATAGAGGCGGTGGGCGATCCCTTTCCCGAAGAGACTTTCCTGCTTTGTAAAGATTCAGATGCCGTTCTCTTCTCGGCGGTAGGCGATCCAAAATTCGATAATGATCCTACGGCGAAGGTGCGCCCCGAGCAGGGTCTGCTCGCCATGCGCAAGAAACTGGGCCTTTTCGCCAATATCAGGCCTATTCAGACATTCCCCGGACTGCTCGACAAGTCTCCTCTGAAAGAGGAAATAGTGAAGGATGCTGATTTCGTGTGTGTGCGTGAACTCACCGGCGGCATGTATTTCGGCGAGAAATTTGAGAGTGACGATAAGGCTTACGACACCAATGTCTACACCCGCAAGGAGATAGAGCGAATCCTGAAGGTAGGATTCCAGCTCGCGCAAAGGCGCAGGAAGCATCTCACCGTAGTAGACAAGGCTAACGTTCTGGCATCGAGCCGCCTTTGGCGAAAGGTGGCGCAGGAGATGGAGAAAGATTATCCCGATGTGCAGACCGACTATATGTTTGTCGATAACGCAGCAATGAGAATGATTCAGGATCCGCGCTTTTTCGATGTGATGGTGACGGAGAATACCTTCGGCGATATCCTTACTGATGAGGCGAGCGTGGTGAGCGGCTCCATGGGGCTGCTGCCGTCATCGTCCATAGGCGAGAGCACCCCAGTATTTGAACCGATACATGGCTCATGGCCTCAGGCGAAAGGTCTCGACATAGCAAACCCGCTGGCGCAGGTGCTGTCGGTGGCCATGCTGTTTGAGCATTTCGGCCTCATGAGGGAGGGAGAGCTCGTAAGAAAAGCTGTTGCCGCCTCTCTCGAGGCGGGTGTGACCACACCCGATCTCGGTAAAGACGGCAAGTCAGACTACGGCACTCAGGCCGTAGGCAAATGGCTATGCGATTTTATTGTCTCAGACGCTGCTTCATGTAGAGAGTGACGAAGACGCACAGAAGAATAGCAAGCAAGGCAGAGATAATATAATAGGAGATGGGGACATGTTGCCGGGTGCGGTGTTGCTTCGCATTGTCGGCCGAGACATCTGTGAAAATGTAGTTGTCGATCAGGCTGTCGCGGAGTATCACCTCCTTGTGCACCACCTCGTCGTGGATGCTGTCGAGCTGATCCTTAGCCTGAATATACTTCTCCATTGCGTAGATGTAGCCTTCCCTGTCGCCTGCGCCCTTAGTGGCCTCGAGCAGCATCTTATATTGCTTCAGGTGCTGATAAGTGGGTTCCTTTTTCTTATACTCCAGATACTTCCTCAGTGCGGGAATCGCTTTGGAGTAATCTTTCATCGCCATGTAGTAGTAGGCATGAGACTGGCCTTCTTTGTCGATGGTCTTGTGCACGTCGTAGTCTCGTTGATATATGGCCATTACGCTGTCGTAGGTCATTTGTACCTCTTCCTTCGTAAGATCCGGGTAATTGCTCATGATGCGACGGTAGCAGATGAATTTCTGCGTATCGTAGTTACGATATAAGCGGTTCTTATTCCGGTATAGCTGCTCCAGCGTTTCGATAATGTTCAGCAGACGGAGGTCAGACTCAACCGCTTTCGCCGGATCGGCACCATATTTGGAGTGAATGATGGCAGCCGTGGTGTAGAACTGATTTTTCAGCGGATAGTCGCTCGATGGAAGCGAGTCTATCAATTCCTGATATTTTGCAAGAATCTCTTTGAAGAGCACACCATGGGCGTTTGTTCCGAGATAATGCAGGATATGGTGCAGAATTAAGATCTTGTCGTAGGTGTTCAGATCTTCAAAATTCTTGCGGTTTCCGTCTGCATCAGTTAGCGCGAGGTCAAGATATTTCATGGCATCTCTCGAGTTTAATGTTGAAACTCGTTGGTCAAAGATGAATGTGCGCGTGGCATCTCTTCTTTCCTCATTCGAGATCTTATTGGCATATCCGATGAGAACGTTCATGATGGAATCGTTTCTGAAGTTGAAGACGGCGAGCTGACGCAATATGTCGGCCTGGGCTGTCTCATCTTCGGCGCGCCCGGCTGTCTCATAAATCTGCCATGCGGTCTCGTTCTGCATCTTTCTGTCAGAAAGGTCGAAAATATCGTAGAGTATGCGCAGGCTGTCGCGGGCGTTTGTGGTGTGCGTCAATTGTTTCTGAAATTTCTTGATCAGAAGTTCATTGTTGACCGACGCGTGGGCGGGGAGGGCGCATGCGAGCAGTAGAAGCGGGAGAAGCAGATAGTTGATAGGTTTCATCGTTCGGCTCTCATTGGATTGTTGAGAAAATCATTGTATGCGAGGCGTATTCCGTCTTCAAGTTCGGTGGTATAAGTCCAGCCGAGCGCCGTGGCTTTGCTGACGTCGAGCAGCTTGCGGGGAGTTCCGTTGGGGCGGGTTGTGTCCCAGAGAATCTCTCCCTCATACCCCACGACCTTAGCTACAAGTTCAGTGAGTTGCTTGATGCTCAGTTCTTTGCCCGTGCCGGCATTCACTGTCTCATTGCCGGAGTAATTATTCATCAGAAACACGCATAGGTCGGCGAGATCATCCACGTAGAGAAATTCTCTCAGCGGGCTTCCGTCGCCCCAGCATGTCACAGACTGCAGCCCCTGCTCCTTGGCTTCGTGAAAGCGGCGGATAAGGGCGGGAAGCACATGCGAGTGTTCCGGATGGTAATTGTCGTTCGGGCCATAGAGATTGGTGGGCATCACCGATATATAGTCAGTGCCATACTGACGGTTGAGATATTCGCAGTATTTGAGTCCGGATATCTTTGCAAGAGCGTATGCCTCGTTGGTTTTCTCCAGTTCGGAAGTCAGCAGGCATGTCTCCTTCATCGGCTGCGGTGCGAGGCGCGGATATATACACGAGGAGCCGAGAAATTCAAGTTTCTTGCATCCGTTTTTCCACGCGGCATTAATCACGTTCATCTCTAGCATCATATTGTCATACATGAAGTCGGCGAGTGCTGACTGGTTGGCTATGATGCCACCCACTTTAGCGGCGGCGAGAAAAACGTATTCAGGACGCTCGGCGGCGAAAAAGTCTTTCACGGCCTTCTGGTCAGTAAGGTCAAGTTCCGCATGGGTGCGGGTGATTATGTTGGTGTAGCCTTCCTTGCGAAGGCGTCGCACAATGGCCGAACCCACCATGCCGCGATGGCCGGCTACATATATTTTTGAATCTTTTTTCATCATATCACTTTGTGGTGAGGTTGATTTTCTTGGCAGGAAGTCCGTCGGCTTTCACTGTGAGTGTCACCGGTCCGGCTTCGCGCGTACTCCGCAGAATCACTGTGGCCGTTCCGTTATAGAGACTGCGCTGATTGCCTGTCATCATTTCGTCAGATGCGAGGTTGCCATTTACCACGCCGGCAATTTCCGCTGGGCCGTCAACCTCAAATGTCAGCAGATGTGAGGCACTTTTGTCGGTGAGGCCCTTTCCGTCGAGGGCAGCCACACGCACATGCTGAAGGTCTAAGCCGTCGGCGCGCCAGTCGTCATTGTCGGCGATAGCATTTAGACGTTTGGCCTCTCCGTGCGTGGCTAGCGTATGCCGGGCCACTTCCTTGCCGTCCTTGTAGGCGATAGCCTCCACCTTTCCCTTTGCGAATGGCACGTTTTCCCAAATTATGCGGTTGCGCGTTTTTGGGTTGGATATCTCGTTCGATTTGCGACCAATTTTCTTGCCGTTAACGCGGAGTTCCACTTCATCGGCGTTGGTATAGGTGTAGAGTTTCACTTCCTGACCGGGATTGAAATTCCAGCTGTCGGTGAATTTGCGGCCACCCATAGTCACGCCGTTCCATTGCGTGGTCTCCGACGTTTCGAAGGGTGCGATAAAGACCATAGGCTCGTCGGGCTTGAAAAACGATTTTAGGAAGTAAGCCATCGGTTTGGGCTCGAGCGATATGTCAAATACTCCCTGCGACCATCCTTTCTCGGGCCAACCCTGCGACTCTCCGAGATAGTCGATCATGCCCCAGTAGGCGAGACCAATCACTTTGTCAAGATCCATCTCGAAGAAGTTCGGGCCCATGTTGCTCGTGTTTGCCTCGCTCTGATAGAATATCATCCAGGGGTAGCGCTTCGAGTCGCCGGGGAAATACATATATCTGTAGTTATAGGCAGCGATGTCGGTATGCTCCACGAGCGGGGCCGGAAGGGAATCGGTGTGCTCGTTGCGTCCGCGCGGGTGCATCGCCACTGTCACGAGGCGAGTCGAGTCATAACGTTGAAGAAGTTGCTTCTGAAGATGATAGGGTGTAACTCCCCAGTCGTTGAACGGCAAGTCGGGAATAAGTTGCAGTTCATTGCCGAGGCTCCAGAAGACTACGCTGGGGTGATTCCTGTCGCGGCGCACCCATTCCGGCACGTCTTTCTGCCAGCGGGTTTCCCACGGTGTGCGACCTCCGGAATATTGCTGAGTCCACTTGTCGTATAACTCATCCACCACAAGGATGCCGTTTTCGTCGCAGATGTCAAGGAAAGACTCGCTATATGGATTGTGGGATGTGCGCACATGGTTGAATCCGAAATCTTTCAGCATCTTGATTCGTTTTTCCATTGCGCGCGGATAGGCGGCTGCTCCCAGCGCTCCGAGAGTGTGGTGATTGGCTATTCCTTTCAGTAACACCTTGCGCCCGTTGAGTTTCATACCGAATTCAGGCGAGAATTCCACGCTGCGTATTCCGAAGCGTTCCGTCTCGGTGTCGGCCACCGATCCGTCGGGGCGATAGAGTGTAGCCTTCAGTGTATAGAGATAGGGGTTCTCGGTGTCCCAGAGTGTGACGTCGGGCAGTGTGATGCTGTCGAGTCGGAACTCACGTATCTTCTGGCGACGATTGTTCCAGATATTATTCTTTGAGGTGTAGATGCTCTTTCCGTCCTTGTCAAGAATTTCTATGCCTACAGTGATGCTGTCAGCCTTTACATACGTGGCCAGTTCTCCGTCTACTATCACAGTAGAGAGGGCCGGATCAGCCACCGGAGTGGTGATGGCGAGCGAGTTGCGAGTGAAATACTGATGAGGGTCGCCAACCTTTATATTAACGTCGCGGAAGAGGCCCCCGCCCGTATACCATCGTGAGTTTTCCGGTTTCCCTGTGTCGGCTTTGACGGCTATCACATTCGGCTCTCCATATTTGAGTTTGTCGGTTATGTCGCATTCAAAGCCCAGATAGCCATAGTCGGTGCCTCCAATCTTTTCACCGTTGAGCCATACATCGCCCACGAGCATGATTCCTTCAAAATCGAGCAGCACTCTCTGCCCCTTCCAAGAAGGATCGGGAGTGAATTGCTTTCGATACCATCCTTCGCCCATCTCCTTGAATGCGCGCGAGCTCAGTTTGCTGGCTATGTTGGCCATCTCGTTGCTCTTGTCGCCGGTGTCGCCGGCCGAGGGTGCCACCCATGGCTGGGAAATCTGGAAATCGTGAGGGAGATTCACTGTCAGCCAGCCGGTGTCATCGGCATCAGGCGCTTCCGCGCCCTGAAGGGGGCCGGGCATGAATTTCCAATCAAAATTGAAGTTTATGGTCTCTTTAGCCATCGTGGAGATGGCAAGGGTGGCAAGTGTCAGCAGTGCGGCTCCCTTTCGGATTGCAGTGTTCATCATCGGTGATTGTATCTGACTGTTACTTTTGACTCTTTACGTGCTCAAACCATTTGGCAGGATCCTTGAAGCCGTCGGCCTCGCGGTCGCCGCATGCTATCACCTTGTAGCGGATTATGCCGTTCTTGTCGGGGCGCACATGTATCAGGTAGTTGAGATCCGTCTCCTCTACACTCACCACATTATCGGGGTCTACGACGATGCCGAGTCCAACCTGCTCCACAAACTCCGGGTGGTTCTTGTCAGGAACATTGCTGCCCCACGAAGCCGCCATGCCGCTATCGAGCATGAATCCCTGATTCATAGACTCGAGTTTCTGAATGCCTGTGCAGAACTGATCTTCGGGCGTGTATCCATCCAGTTTCACTTCCACGTATAGGTCGCGGCAGTAAGGGTTAACACTGTAAGTCTGAATCATGTCGATGGGATGACCGTTGAAGATCCACTCCTTGTCATGCACCATGACGGTATGGTCGTCAACCACAAACTGACGGCGGAACGCCACTGTGTCTATCGTGACGGGTTCGCCGTTCTGAAATCCGCGAAATGACCCTGCTGCTATCGACTTTCCTGCCCAAAGCACGTCGCATCCGTAGCCCTTCTCTATCTGTTCGGGAGTTGTATAGAAGTTGGTCTCGTCAAGTTCAAGTCGGGGCGAGGCCTTCACATAGAGGTCGAGGCTCTGGCGATTGTCCATATATATTCGATATGCCACCCAGGGATTCTCGATCACGGCTCCGTGGCCGTAGATGCTGTTATACATCTGCAGGCGGTCGGCGTCGCCCGGGAAGGTGATGCCTACTATTCTCGGATGAGTTTTCTTTTCGTCGCGCAGTTTGATGAATGCGTCGGTGTGCTGTGCAGCGGCTCCAAAAGTGATGATTGAGGCTATGAAAGCAATAATTGATTTTTTCATATAGGGAATGAGACTTGTTTCTTAAATGTTGATAATCGTCAGACTGTGTCAGTGGCGTATCTCTATTGCCTTTCCGTCTTTGTCGAGGCTGAAGATAGGCATTGAGGCTTCAGGATCCACCTCATAATAATGCACCGCGCTGTCGTTGACATAGGGGTGGGATTGACGGAGCATCCTGTAGATCTCAGCGCCGGCCCAGATTGTGGGGCCATATCCGTGGGCGGCCTTGACGCTCACGGGGCGATAAGCGTAATAGGCCGGGTCAAAACCCATGCCGGTGCCTACGCATACACCCTCCACTTCTCCCTTATCGTTGATCTTTGACGACACTGCTTCCCATGCCAGTTGCGCCACGGGCCCGAAAGTGGTGGCTTCGAGCCAGCCTTCGTTCACACCGTGAGCCAATGCGTAGGCGAAGATGGCTGTGGCGGAAGTCTCCTCGTAGGTCTCGGGCCTGTCGAGCAGCTGATGCCAGAACCCGTCAATGCCCTGAAGGTTGGCGAGGCCGGCGGCATGCTTTTGATAGATGTCGAGTATTTCCGCACGTTTGGGATGGTCTTCGGGAAGGAAATCGAGAAGCTGGCAGAGTGTGAGTATGGCCCATCCGTTGGCGCGCCCCCAAGCGAATGACGGCTGATGATCGGCATCTTCAAGATAGCCATGGCGGAATATCTGCTTCTCGGGCATCCACATGCGCTTGATGAATCCGGATGCGATCCCGGCAGCGGCATCGAGCTGGGCAGGATCGGAAGCATATTTGGCGCGCACGGCCATCGAGGGGAGCGCCATGAACATATCATCGAGCCAAATGGCGTTGTAGTGAGGACGGTTGCGTGCAATGGTGCCGTCGGCGAGATGCACGGGACTCTCTTCCACCACCTTCCAGTATTGCTCTATGTAGGGACTTATCCTGAGTGTGGAGTCGGCCATCGAGGCGCGCATCCATGCGCCGGCCATCGCTCCTGCATCGTCAAGAGTGAGAGGGTTCTTCACCTGACGCAGTTGTCCGTCGTCTGACACATCGCCGGCTTTGTCGGCTTCCGATGCGAGAAATCCTATGCGGTCGCTCACATAGCCGGCATATCTGTCGTCGCCGGTGATGCGGGCGGCATCGAGAAGAGCGTCATACATCACGGCCCATTCATAACTCGTCAGGCGATACGTGCCCTGATTCACTTTCCCGTCGGTCATCTTAGCGGGGGTCACAGCCTCAATGTAGGCGAAAACTCGATCCATGTCGGCCTTCACCGAGTCGGCCTCGAGCCGGCCGTAGGGCGTCTTGTAATCGGGCTGAAGCAGATGGAGAGGGGTGGTGGAATCGTTTATTTCTTGATTCTCGGTGTTTTGTTGCTCCTTTCCACAGGAAAATAATGCGAACAATGCCAATATTGCGATAGATGTCTTTTTCATCGTCATAACGATCGTTTAGATGATTGCCATAGTTAGTTTAAGGCCGGATTCCTACGCGAAATCCTTTTAATCGTCAAAGGTACAAAAAAAATCGCTATCTCGCAAATTTACGTCAAAAATGCCTTACTATCTGTGTGCGGTTTCCCTGAAGGCACGCGTGCGGACTTTAAAATTCTGTCGAAGGCATTCGCTGTAGACCCATGGCTCGATGCCATGATAATCACCGGTATTGAGTATGCCGAGTATGTTGGGAAGATAGGATCCGTCAAATCCTTCCAGCACGAGAACTTTCGCTTCGGGAGAAAGTGTCACCGTAATGGTGTCGTTTAATATGGCCGGAGTGGCGTCGGTGCGCCAGTTTACGGGATTGATAGCCATAGTGTTGGGAGCAGCCACAATCGGCTTGGTATATTTCACGTCCGACACTGAGTTGTAGCAGATTGTCACCCCTATGTCATCATCACGCTCGGCCCCTTTGATCCACGGGGCCATGAGCCTGTCGTCGGGCGTCACCTTGTAGCCGAGCACATACGCGGCCACAAGATCTTCTTTTGCTTCCCGGGGTAGGCGTTTTAAGAGTTCCACCACCGACTTCGCGCCTTGACTGAATCCGGCTATGATCAGCGGGCGTCCCGGTGTGCGGGATGATAGGAAATGATTGAACGCCCGCTCCACATCAGGGAACGAAACTTCAAAATAGAGACTTGCGATATAGTCTTCGTCAAGTGTGGCCCAGGTGTCGAGAGTGATATGTCGGTAGACCGGGGAATAGAAGTTATTGCCGTCGGCCATATATTCCGCCACTCCGTTCATTTCCGTCTTCATGTCGTCGCGGTGATCCGGATTGTAAGTGTCGGCGTAGTGGCAGACACGTCCATCGGTCGTGGTCCAGTCATATTCCCATGTTGAGGGAATATAGAAAACGTCGGCACCTGTATCATCAATGTCGTTCAGACTCTTCACCCACATTTCTTCCAACGTATAGTCGGGAGGAGAGGGGATATATGTGTCAGCATCCTCTACGGAGTCGCCGCAGTCGCACGACATCATACAGAGAGCAGTAAGAACACCTATTGCCGCTATCCGAATTTGCTTTAATGAGGTCTTATCCACCGGCGGGAGATGATTGAGCTTATGTCGCATGTCTATCTGATCAGGATGGTTTCAGACTGCAAAGATAATAAGAATTATTTATGCGGACAAGGCTCTGATCAACTCCCGCGCTCATGATTGCCATTGCATACTTTTTATGGTTTGCCTCAACACTCTGCGAATGGTGTGCCACTTGGGAAATATGGCGTATGGACGCAGTGAGCCACGATATAGCAGAATTCCGGTCAAGGAGAGGATGGCGATGATAAGAAGCCATCCGTAGATTTCCTTCATGGAGACTATCAGTGCCTGCCGCTGAATCTCGCCGAAGATGCCGGCGGCATCCATCCTGTTGAAACCTGGATTGAAGTCTACGGCATTGACGCTAAGCAACGAAATGTTTTTTGCTACGGTGTTTTTGAGAAACTCTCCGATGATGGCAGGCCCGAAGGTGGCACCCATCACGGCTCCCGTAAATCCGTTGATGGTGAGAGCCTGGGGAAACACCGTGAAGGGCAAGCCGCTTTGCACTATCGAAGTGAGGAAAATGATCGATATGATGACCGATGCCATACCCCTCATGAAGAGCGGAATGAAGAGCATCTCTTTCTCAACGCCGTAATCAATCGTGAAATAAAAATATCCCAAATATATGACGGCGAGTGAAAAGCCTATGGCGGTCATTGTCTTGTAAGTCCATTTCCGGAGGGCAAAAGTCAGATAGGTGAGTGTGCAGCCTGTAATTATCCCGACCAGGACATACCAGTTCAGGTCGATAAGATTTGTCTCGTCAAACCCCAGTATATTCGCAGCGTAGGAATGCTCCAACACGTGCTCGGGGGCAAGGAGGGTGAAAAAGACAAGATAGATGAGTGTAGCCCGGATCACGTTTCTGTTTTTCATCGCCCGAAACGATATGTATGGATGGTGAAGGAATGACGCCCGCCATAAATTGATGCCGGCACATGCTATGCCAATAATTGCTGCCCCCCGCATCTCTTCCGCCGCCCACCAGTCGTAGAAATTTCCGTAGACGCAAATGAATGTGAAGCAGAGCATGAACACGCTCCAGAGGGCGGCGCCTATCCAGTCGATGCCGAGAAGTGGAATATACATCGGGCCGCGCATGGGTTTGAGCAGGATCATCACCATGAAAATCATAAGAGCGAGCAAGCCGGTCATAATCCAGTGCATATATTCCCACTGGCTGAAGAAGGCTGTATAAATCGTGGCGATTCCGCTCAGCTGGATCACACTATCCACTACTATATAGACATAACAGAAGAAGATAGCCATATCGCGCACCGGAGTGAGCCAGAGCTGAATGGTGGAATTGCAGGCTAAAGTGGCCTGCATACGAAACCATCCTGCCACGAAGCACGTGGCGGCAAGCAGAAACACGTTCTCGGTATGAGCGCAGATGATGTTGGCCACTATGAGGACAATTCCGCATACTATCAGCTGGGTTCTCGTGGAGAAGCGGAACTTTATTCTGAACATAACGCAGAAGTTGATGCTCATGCCTATCAGCGAGGAGTAGCCGGCCATGAGTATGTCTTCCTGCATCAGTCCTGTGGTTCCAACCATGTCGGAGGCAGCGGCGAGATAGAGGCCGCCGGAAAACTGCACTATCAGGACAAAGAAAATGAAGAGCCACGGCTTCAGCCGCCGGGGTATGATATCCCTTACTTCCGGGATGTCGAAAGGCCCGCTGTGTGATTGATATTCAGCCATATCAATACCTGATGCTGCATTCCACATTCATTCCGGCCCGTAGTTTCGCCATCTCCTCAGGCTTATTGGAGGCCGTGAAATTTATCCTCACCGGGATTCGCTGACGTACTTTCACGAAATTACCGGCTGAGTTATCCTGCGGCATCAGGGAGAGCGATGCCCCGGTAGCAGTGGATATTGCCGCAACCTCACCCTCAAATGTCATGTCAGGCACCGCATCGACCTTTATTTCGACTTTGCTTCCCTTCGAGATGTTCTTGAGCTGGGTCTCCTTATAGTTGGCTGTCACCCATATATCGCCCGAATCCACGATGTCGAGCAGTGTCTGCCCCGGCTGGATGAGCTGCCCCACCTGTATTTCCTTGCGCGAGGTGAAGCCGTCGCACGGCGCGAGGATCACGGTATAGCTGAGATTCAGTTCCGCTGTCTCGAGCAATGCCTTGGCGAGTTCTACGCCGGCGTCAGACTGGGAGAAGCGCTCGCGGCTTACGTCTACTGCCGAAGAGGTGGCCCGGCGCTGACGGCTCAGCATCTCGTAGCGAGCCTTTTTGCTTTCATAGTCGGTTTTAGCCATGTCATATTGCTGGCGTGTCACGGCATCCTGAGCAAGAAGTTTCTCATATCTTGCGAGATCTGTGGCAGCCATCTGCATCTGCACTCCGGCCTCGGCTATGGAGGCTTCGCTCACGGCTACATTGGCCGAAGCGGAAGCCACCGAGCGGTCGGCCACCTCTCGTCCGGCAAGCGCATTGGCATAATCAGCCTTAGCCCTCGCCACATTAAGACGCATGTCGGCATCATCGAGAATGACGAGCGTATCGCCTTTCTTCACCTGCTGATATTCGCTGAAGCGTATTTCCTTGATATAACCTTGCACACGGCTATTGACGGGCACAATCTGTTGATTTATCTGTGCGTTGTCGGTGAATTCGACATTGCCGAGATGGATAAATCTGCTCCCGACCCAGAGGGCGGCAGCGACAACTACGATTATCGTGATGATATATGACAGGATTTTCTTGCTGTGGTGATTCATATTTTTCCTGAGATGAATAAGAGTTTGTAATAATAGTAGATAATATCTATGCGCGCATTGACGAGGCGCTGTTGAGCATCGAGACGCGAATCTGCAGCGTCGAGCAAGTCTGTGATGAGAGCTATTCCTTCCTGATAGCGGGTAGATACGGTAAGGTAGTTGCGTTCGGCCAGTTCCACGCTTTTCTCACGTGTCTTCAGTTCTTCGTAGGCTTCGAGATAGCGTATGTTGTCGGCATGCACGGCCATGCTTATGCCCTCATTGGCTGCCGAGAGTTCTTCCATTGCCTTTTGAGTAGAGAGCTTGCTCTTGGCAATGGAGCAGTTGCTCTTGTAGAGTGATGAGATGTTGTAGTTCACTCCGATGCCCGCATACCAGTAACTGAGATTTTTATTGATGGGCGGAACTTCCACAAGAATAGGGCCGTCCATTGTCCAAGCAGCCTGAAGCCCAACCTTGGGCAAGCGTTCTGATTTGACTATTGATTCCGCCTTGCGGCTTAACTCCACCCCATTCCGTGCAAGTTTGAGCGACGGAGAATTTTCCATTGCTTCCTGCAGCCACCATTCCTCACTCTCTGCCGGCAGGGCGCGGGAGAGGATAGTGGTGTCGGGCAGAATCATGGAGCCCTGAGGGAGGCCGGCGGTGGTCACAAGATTATTGTTAAGAATCTCAAGCATGTTGTCGATCTTGACAGTCTGAAGCTCAAGATTCGAGACCAGCAGCTCGTAGCGTGTGATGTCGTTGAGCAGCACGGTGCCCTGCTCATGGCGGGCACGCATCTCTGAAAGAATCTTTTCTGCTGAGAGCAAGTTGCTCTCCACTACTTTTCGGAGATTGGAATACTTATAGATATCAAGATACAGACCGGTCAATTCAAAGCGCATATTGTCTCGCTTCAGGTCTGTTGCGAAGCGGGCCGCCGTCGATTTCAGCTCGGCCATCCCGATTGATGCGGAGATGGCACCTCCCGAATACAATGGCTGACTGACATTGAGCGTCAGCCCTGTGCCGAGATGCGGAATCGAGGCTTTCTGATAGCCGCTGTAGTCACGGTTGGTGATAAAGCCGTCGCCTATGAAACTTACCGATAAAGAGGCGTCGATATCGGGAAGCCGGCCGGCCTTTGCCACGCTAATATCCTTCAGGGCTTCCTCACGGGCGGAGATGAATGGGCGAAGTTGTGTGCTGTTGGTTTCGGCCGACTCGAAGATCTCTTCAAGGGTAACAACCGATTGGCTGTAAGCACACACTCCACCGCTCAGCAGGACGGCGCACACCGACCCTGCGAGCAATCGAAGATTGTTCATTTATATAAATCAGGAATTTATGATTGGATTATTCAGTTCTGAAATGAAAGTGCGAACTGAGTTGAGTCTCTGTCGCGGAGACTCAGATGGAAGCGGTGCTTTTCCAGTTTTCAAGAAAGCCCCAGTTTCTTACTGTCGGGGCTGATGAGTGAAATATGTGAAGTCTATTAAGCATTGCAGGCGCGATTCTTTGTGAATCACGCCTGCAAAATTACAAAAAATTTCTGATTTATCCAAACTTTCGGGCTGCCGGAAATCCTCTATCGATTATCTTTCAATGAATTGAATATTTTAATTATCAGGGCTTTGTCAGGACTGCAGATTGAAAAACCTCCGCTTTCTATCCGGCAGTTCACGGTCGGGTTCATTATCACGGTGTCGTTGAATACGAAACCTATCCGTCGGCCGATTCTGCTTTCTGTGGCGTCGGCCCATCGCTGTATCTTATCAGGTTTCACGCGGCCTTCGATGGCTGTCACGTCGGGGTAAGATACGGTATCGAGGGAGGCGACATCAAAGTCTTTCACTGTAATGATAGCTTCTCCTTCAATCATGTTGCCCGGATCATCAGCAACAGGATACCAACCGTTTTCCAGATGTTTCCTCGCGCACCCTCCGGCAATAAGGCAAATACAGGTTGCGGCAATTACTATATTCAGAAACATTAGCCCTCTGCGGAGTGAGAAATCACTCGGGTGCTTTTTACTGTCGGCTCTTTCCATATCTTCAGTATCTGACTGCGAGACATTGATTTCGGAGTTTATAGCCCGTAAGCCTTCAGAGTCTCGGTAAGGGTTCCGTGATGCGGAAATTTGAAATCAGGGGTTATGACTTTTCCATTTCGGCCGATGAGCACATAGTGTGGTATGCCGTTGAAGCGGAAAAGATCCTTGAGTCGGTTGTAGTCAGCGCCGGGAATGCGCAGCGAGGTCTCGTCGGCGAGATGCTTGCTTACATAATCGTTGTATTCATCGATCGGGGAATCGGACTCAGAGGTAATGAAGATCATCTTAAACTCAGGATTTTCTCGCAACGCGACTCTTTCCTCGGCTGAATTCTCTATATTCCGGCGGCATGGACTGCACCATGTTGCCCACAGGTCGAGGAGTATCATCTTTCCTTCGTATGGAGCGATGATGTCGCGCACCACACGTCCTCTTTCGTCATCGGGGAGTGCTTCTCCATTCTTCTCATACCAATCTGAGAAATATCGCTCCGTTATGGCGAATATATCAGGATTCTCGATAACGCCCGACGACTTGATTCGCGTGAGTATGTCCTTAACTTCGGGATATGTATACACTTCCTTATTCAGGACTCCGTAGCTGCACAGTGATCCGGTCAGTACCGCTTGACCCAATAGCGGAACATTGTCGGAATCACAGTGTTTCTTTATATTGTTTGCCCATATCACCATATTTTCAGGAATAGCATCCCAACGGTTTGGCTTCAGCGAACTGTCCAGGTCTTTCCAATGGCTTTCAAGTTCAGTCTCAAGGCCGTTCCTTTCAGCTATCTTCTTGAGTGTGCCGTTAAACTTTTCCCAGTTATCTTCAAGCGTTTTGCCATCAACCAACTCAGACGTTCCGATCTTTGAATTCAATGTCTTTTCTATCTCTTCCTCCTCGGGAGTGAAAGAGGCTCCCTTGCTCCTGAGAAAAGCGTATCCCGGATCCATGTATTCGTACCTGTAGACTTCGGCATCGCCGATATTATCATTCATCATGAATGAGAAGGCGAGCCGGTTAGGCACCATGTTCATGCTTTTGCCGGCAAGAAACCATATATCGTTTTCAGCAAAAATATCTTTCAGGAAACTGAAGAAGTCTGATGTCACAGGCTCCTTGAGGGCTGGAGCATCCGGATTGTCGTAAGGCAGATAAACCAACTCATGGATGTACGACATCATATTGTCGATATGATTACCCTTCAGGTTATTTCGGAGAATTCTTGCAGAGTGTTCCGATACGCCATTATCCGCTATATATTTCTCAAGAGCCACAGAATCTTTTCGGAATATTTCGGCTGTTCTCGCGGCTGCTTCAGAAGGAACTGTAGTTGATGCCCATCTCTGACTTTGGGAGTTGGTTGGCAGCGGAGCCCCGGCGAGTTCAGCGTTGATCTCGCCTACGTCTCCTCCGAACCTTGCCTCAGGATTGCGAAAGATTCCAAAAAATCTTTTGTCGTATTCGCTCTTCAACATGTCTTCCCAGTCAATGGCAATCTCAAGAGAGCGTCCCGGCTCCGCATAATACCATTGCCACTGATTGAGGAACCCGGCCGGGTAGATGTAGCCGGGGCTTTCCATCGGAACTGACACACTGAAGGTGCCGTCGGGAGCGATCTGAGCGAAGTAAGGCACACTTGTACTTGTCACCGGATTGGAATAATACACAAGCAGATTGTCAACCCCTGACCGGGGATGATATCCGTTTATGACGCCTGAGATGATTGCCTCGCCCGGATTGAAGAACTTCTCGGGAACGCCGGGATAAGGTTTATGATGTTCCTTTTCCCACAAGTCGAGATCTAAAACGGTCTTCCCTTTCGCTTTTGAGCCGTCGAGCCTTATGCCGAGAATTTGCCACGAGCCATCTATGTAGTCCGCTTCCTTAATGCCGTCGGGAAGAGCGGGAAATACTACCGTGAAGTCTATCTCGCCTGATTCCGGCATTTGAAAGCCGGTGTTAAATTCAACTCCTTCCGTAGTCGTGGGAGCAAGTCTTATGTCAGTTCCCGGAACAGAAAGGTAAGCCGTACTGTCTACCTTTACCCAGCGTCCGGCAGGATGCTTACAGTGAAACGAGAGGCGGGTGGAGTTTTGAGTGCGTTCCACTTCCGTTGGAAAGAAATGTGGAGTCCGGCTTAGGGCATAATCAGGATTCCTGTATGTGTCAGCCATGGAGAGGAGCGATGTGAATGCACATACTGCCGAAATGATATACTTATTCATAGAGTGTTGATGTTAAACGTGAGTTAATGAATGAATCCAATTCACTTGCATCATCGCATCCGAGCACGTATTGTTTGCCGTCTTTCATCTTGACGAGAATGCAGTGGCTCCGGCTTCCATAATAACCGAAATAAGACCCTATCACGGCATCGTGAAAATATCCCCAATAGCCGAAAAATCCTCCGCTTGCACAAAGTCTTATGCCCCAGGGAGCGGGATAGCAGATATCGGCAGTCTGAATTTTGCTGTAAGGGAAGACTTTTGGCGAGGATATCAGGCGATGAAGCACAACCCCTGACTCGTTGGCCTCAATCGATTTCGGACAATAATAAAGTCCGGCGATTGTGGTCGTTCCCAGGATAATGCAGAAGATTATTAGCTTTTCTGTGTTGCCGAGCAGAAAGCATATTCCGGCAATGAAAAGTATAAGCACGGCTGCAGTGATTACCACTGAAAATGTGCTGAATTTGATGTTCTGTTTCATAATGATCCAAAATTATGGTTGATTTGTTTCCTTTCTCCTGTGTCAATATGACTTCAATATCTCGATGGCCTTATCCAACTGTGAATCTGTACCGTTTATCAAGTCATCGACAGAATATTCAATCTCGACATCGGGAAGAATACCTGTTTCAATGATACCGGTGCCGTCAGGATTATAATAGGCCCAGGTCGATATTCCATAACTATTTCCATCCGGCAGATCGAAGTATCTGGGATGTGATATCACCCCTACGGTATGTGATCCCACCAATGTAGCAAGGCCGAGATTCTTCATTGTGGCTGCGAAGTCTTCTGCGGCTGACCCGGTATAGCCGTCGGTCAATATTATCACGGGGCATTTGATTTTCAGTGAGTCCGGCACTTGGCTAAAATAGCCGGATCCCGTGTTTAATTCTTGCATTGCCGTCTCATTTGCGAAGTCTTTCAGCTGCGGATGTTGGCTGCCGAATTCTTGAAATGCACTGTTGGCCACTCTGCACTTCATGATAATCGCGTCATCCTTGTTTACGTCGCCCGGTGCAATATGATCGAATACTGCCGGATTCCAACTTTCATCCGTCCCGCCTCGGTTTCCCCGGATATCAAAAATCACACCTTTTGAGTTTCGGAAAAGAGGTAGATTATCGGCAAACACTTTATTTACTTCCTCAGGCTCGGTAAAAGTTGCCATACGCATATAAGCGATATCTCCCTTCAATTTTTCTACGTATGCGATTCTTGCGTCCTCAGGCACGCCCCATTCGCAAGAAGCCGAGGTTTGCGGCTCAGAGCGGGAGAGTGAAAGGGTTTCCATTTTGCCCTTAGGCGTAAGGAATTCCAGTGCTACCTCAGCGCAGTCAGCGCCATTGAGAATTGACTCTAACGACTTTCGGAATTTCCAGTCGGCGTTGGGAGCGGAGATGTAAGGGTAGACATTAGCCTCAAGAAAATCCTGAACCGGCACTCCGTTAATACTGACGAGCTGGCTGCCAACCGGTATCTTCCTTATATATTGTTTGCCTATATTCTTGACATAGACCTTGTGGCCAATACCTGTGAATTTTACATGAAACATATCGTGGACTGCGGGAGAAGGCGATTTCGGGAAAAAGCGCGTATGCCCGTCGTTAAACTTTGCAAGAAATTCCGTAATCAGCAGTTCAAATTCACTGTCGCTTCCGGTATTCATCGCTTTAGGCAGGAATGCCTTGAAAAGGCTGTCAGGATTAGCCTGCTCAAAATGATGCGGGAACGCGAAGTTATCACGCACATTTCGCCAGATCGTAGACAGGATATAAACCCTCTCTTCCTGAGTTGTCTCCGCTTTAGCGTTAGACATAAACAGACAGCCTAACAGGAGAATGATAATTTTCTTATTCATGACGTTTTCGCTGAGTAGATCAATGTTAGCACCATTACAACGGCACATAGCCGCTTTCATTAATTATATATTGCCCTTCCGAAGTCGTCAGGAACTCAAACAGCGCGAAGGCAGGGCTGTTGCGGTCTATGTCGGAGCGGACAGCCGCGTATACTTCCGTGGTGTAAGGATAGGTATTGTTCCTGATGTTTTCCTTTGTCATTTCAACACCATTGATGCCAATGGCTTTTGTGCTGCCATTGTCGACAATCACGCTGTAATAATAGAATGGAGAAAAGCCTATTCCCTGTTTGTCAGCCTCAAGCTGATAATATGGCGTCATCATTGTGAGACCGACTTGAAGCTCCGGAAAGTCTACAATGGTGAGTCCGGCCATTACCAATGTCTCAAACTTCTCCTGACTGCCGGAGTTGCGGTTTCTAACGTATGGTACGATTTTCTCATCTTTCCCTCCGACCTCTTTCCAGTTTGTTATCTCACCGGTATAAATGCCTTGAAGCTGGCTGATTGAAAGGTTGTTGACCGGATTTGACGGATTCACCATGAATGCCAGGGCATCTTTGGCAATCGGTTTTTCAATAAGGGTCACGTCTTTTTCCTCAGCATACACTTTCTCATCTCTTGAGATAGAGCGGGCGGCTATGACCAGTTCCACTTGATCATCTATCAGGTTTATATACGACTGATGGGTGTTTGAATGTTGCAGACAGTGAGTCCTCAAACGTTGGATTTCTTCGGGTGAACAGGTGTATTCCGGTATTACTACTTTAATATCTCCGTCAGTTACCGGTGTAAAAGGTCTACGTACCCACTTGTAATCAAAACCGAGTATCTTACACATCAGGATACTTCTTAGAGGATCAGTAGAGTCTGAACCGTCGATGACCGGAAAATTATTGATGGTTATGTCGGTGTTTGGAGAGCCTCCCGGGTTATCTTCATGTGAACATGAAGCGGCGAAGACCAAACTCAAAAAGATTATTGACTTCTTAATTATCTGCATATTGTTACTGTTTTATATAAAGACTTGATTATTATTGTCGTTATCTTCCCTAACAAAAGTGTTTGAGCAAGAAATTGATTATCCGCCATCTTCCATCTAAAATCAGACGGCGAGATTTATTGTCGATGGCTTTTATGATTTTTGTGGTGACTTTATCCACCGGCATCACCCAAAACAATCCTTCACCCTTCGCCATTCGTGTATCGATCAAGCCGGGCCTGATTTCAGTTACGTCTACTCCGGTGGCTTTTGATTTCTTCTGAATCGCTTTTATATAATTTATCTGGAAGGCTTTTGAAGCGCTGTATGAAGGGGCAATAGGCGTCGGCTGTAACCCTCCCACAGAAGTTATGACTGCAAGATGTCCATGCTTCTGAAGAAAGAACTGATTGTAGGCCTTATCAACACAATTAGTCCACCCTTCTACATTTACCCGAACGGTAGCCAGTTCAGTTTCAACGTGCAGATCCGGATTTAATTCCCCGATTCCGGCACATAATACAACTAAATCGAGCGTGATCAGTTCCTTCAACACCTCATCAAAAGTGTCATTAAATTTCTGAATATCAGAAATGTCACATTGAAAGCCGATAGTATAGTCGGGGCATTCTCGCATCATGGACTCAATTTCATCCTTTCTTCTTCCGATCACAGCAATTCTATTCCCGTTTGAGGAATAATGCTGCCATAGCTTGTGACCAATGCCGGAGGTCGCTCCTATAATTAATATGTTCATAATTTTTAGCGCTTTCGGATATTCAAATCACAAATTTAAACATAAAAAGTGGTATCATATTTAATTCTGTCCGGAAATTTCAGTCTCGAAGTCAAATTATAAACTTAGGTTTATATTTCGGAGGGAATTTTTCACTTTCGGTGGAATTATATGCACATTTAAACTCTCGTTACAGGGGAACTATAATACACACGATGGTTATGCAAATAAAACATATAAGCCAGGGCACCAATGCCATCAGAAAGGGAACGATTATGCAATTTTTAACAGAATAGCATTTCTTTCGATTTACGGAATCTAAATTTTCATAATACGAGATCGTTTCCTTAAAAAATGACCGGTCCTTAACAAGATTGATTAAGATGTTGGAGATTATTAAGTTGATAATTGCAAAGATTATTATTAGCCTTAATGTCTGAGATCTGAGTGATCCATATATTCTTGCATAAGTGAATACGAATATCAGCTCGATAGGAAACAAGGAGAAAAACAGAATACTCTTCAATATAGGGTATTCTTCATTTATATCGAACGGCTGTTTGAAATAAAATTCATGTGCGGACATTCTCAGAAGAATCCATTTTCTGATAATGTATTTATGTAAACTATAAAGCATTTTATTACTATGTATATTTTTTTCTTGAAGCCCTGCGCGAGAGATATTCAGTTGGTGCGGCAATCTCTCCGTATGGACGGCAGTAGAGCCGCAACCCGGTAAATCTCGATATGATTGCAGAGACTTCTGAAAAATTTAATTGCTGTTTGTTATTGTAAAATTCCTGAAGAAGCCGAGCCTGATACACCGGGTTCGTTATCCCTTTGGACTTTTTTACCGAAACCGAATGTATAAGTAGCGGATAACTGAATCAGGGCATGGCTTTGACCATCATAGAATTGTTGGAACGTGTCATAATACTTGCTGCGCATTTCCTGAATGGAACTTTTCCAATTCCAGCGGGAAAAGTTTATCAAATCAGCTCTTATATTCCAATTGGAGTTTGACCATCCAATCGTTATATACCAATCGCTTTTTGCGTTGTTCCAAATTCCGTTCATACTGCCATCCGCACTCCCGTTATCGGAAATGTATGTTAAAGTAAAATTCCAGTTTTTAAGATAGTATCTTACACGGGCATACCAATATATATCAAAATGATTTACGTTGTATGGTGCGCCGTTGTGGTTAAATGTCTGTGCAATCTGTCCGGTAAATACGAGAGTCCGGTCAATAAATCTCATGGTTCCTGAAACGCCATATTGTCCTTGCGAATAACTCCCTATGGGTTGTTTGATGGTTCGCAAAATTCCGTCAGAAGAAGCTTCATAATCGTATGCGTATCGGTCACCTACCATCCATGCCCAAGCAAAAGCACTCAGGCTATAATTATTATTTGGAAGCCAGGTATATCTCAAATCTACATCGTAGCTTTTTGATGGCACAAGGTTTGGATTGCCGGTGTATCGCAGTAAGGGTGTGGATGTGATGATATTATCGCTTTTAAAAGATGGAGAAGGAGCCCAGGAGCTATAATGGAATGTGGTTGAGAGAGAGTGCTTATCCTTGAATCCATATTGTAATGAAAGATCGAACCACGGGGATGAGGGATTATCAACCATATCTGCAAACTTCAACTTATCCCAATCCCATCCAAAACCGGTTGAACCATAGAAATTACCTATACTAACATTATACATAGCGCCTATGCCAACCCGCGAAGATTTGGCTCTGTCAAACGAAGTTGCACTGCCCGAATACCGTGTGCGATTATATTCGTAGGAGCCTCTTACAAACCCGAGCAGATTGCCATATTTGCCAAAATCGTGATTGAATTTCAAATCTGCTTTCACTTGATTGGTGTTATCGACAGCACCATTGTAGATCGGGGCAAATCCGTTTTCAATATATGATGAGTTCTGCTCCGTATGTGAGAACATATAGAATGGAGTGAACGTGATGGAATTGCTCTTAGGTAGGGCAAAGAAGTAGTATCCGTTGTAGGAAATGAATTTGGAATTGTTGCTAAGGGTCGACGAGTATTCCGACGAAGGGAAGTCGGCAGGCGAGTAAATCACTTCTCCACTGCGGTCGGAGTGCGGTTTACGGTTTATGCTGCCATTAATTTGTGTTGAGGCTTGAATCTTCTCGGTGTTATAGGTCGCTTTGAAAGCAGCAAAATATTGCTGCCTGTTTTCCTTTGATGAAGTCGTATTGGAATATCGGTCAAACACTTTCATAGAGCCATCTTCTTGCGGAAGCCTGTAGGTTTCTGTGAGTTCCGAGCCATAATGACTGCTATTGTGTCCCCACCCATATCCCATCAGGTCGTATGTCATATTTTTATACTGCAACCTGACATTTCCAAGCAATTGTTCGGAAAAGTTCAAAAGATTTGTGTGGTCGAAAACTTTGACATAGCCGCCATATTCATATTTAGCCATAATATAATTGACTACGAACTGATGACCTTGAAGGCGAGGATCGGATGGATATTCGTAATATTCCACCCTCTTGACATCGGACAGACGCATGGCTTTCAAATCATTCTCAGAAGCAGGAATATAGTCGATAAATACAGCTACCTCTTTTCCTGAATTTGTCTGAATATTGCCATTCAGGGTAACATTAAGTTGGGGTATTGACATCTGGTCGAGCAAATCTGCCCCTGATTGAGAGGCATTCTTCTGTCTTGCAGTAGGAATGTAGGTTGATTTCTTCGCATCAGTCCGTTGCAAATTTGCTTCAACAACTACTTCGTTAAGTTCCTGTGTCTTCAGGCTGTCGGTCGCCTCTTGAGCAAATGCCGAGGCAGATATTAAGATTATAGCGCAGGTTGCAATATATTTAAGCATATTGGGGAATGGGGTTTTATTTAAGATGTAAAATTATCCATTATTTTATACATTACTCTCAACATTTGTTGATAACGACAATATTCAAAAGAAAAAAGCGCGGACGAACTATGCACATCTTAGTTTGTTGGTCGTAGGAAACCATTAGAGCAGATGTAACAATAGCAGCCCACGCTATAAGCGTGAGAACCACTATGCTAACCCTTGCTCTAATTATGAATTTCCTACGTTCACAAACTACAAGTAAGCATAATGCTTCTTAATATTTTAAAATGTCGTGGAGAGGTTTCAGCCTTTCCGAGTGCAAAGTTACTAAAAATTTATGAAACTCCTATTAAAATTGAGTCAGAAGTCTCTTATGGTAAAAGTAACTTATATCAGATAAGATGATCAGCGATGTCAGACAAATTAATTTTTACATTCGTCTGCTTACCATTGACTATAAGAGTAATCGATGTGTTGTTGAAGACTGTCATCTTCTTAAATGTCATTGTGATTGTTATTTTTCCATCCTCTTGTGTTGTGACCATTGATGTGGCATCGTAGGTTTTGCCATCGTTGTTAAACTTGGCACAACATGTTTCTGAACCTGATTTGAAATTGTCATCTGCAATGACAATGGTGGTCTTGCCGTCATTGTTGTCAAGACTCTTAAACTTGAATTGCGCGTTTGCACTTATAGCAGCTAAGACGCAAATCGACAAAATGAGTAATTTCTTCATATTGCTATGTTTGTTTTTAGATTATTAAATTGTAATTAGCGGAAT
Source organism: uncultured Sangeribacter sp. (assembly GCA_964410515.1). Taxonomy (GTDB): domain Bacteria; phylum Bacteroidota; class Bacteroidia; order Bacteroidales; family Muribaculaceae; genus Lepagella. The sequence goes on from CAYPGW010000021.1 coordinate 33,926, forward strand.
ACGATTCTACAGGGGTAGATGCCGTTGGAGGTTGGCACATAGACTGTTTCATCCTCCAATATCATCTTGGATTGAGTAATATTGTTCTCACCCACAATGTTGTATGGCAGAGGGATTGATTTAATATCTATCTCTTGTCCCTGACCCGTCAGAGCAAGGGGCAACGCGAAAAGTAGAATCGTTAAATGCTTCATATTAAAACTATTTTAGTAGTGCTAAAAACGGTAACTGGCTATTGTGTCGCGTGCAGTTTCAATCTTGATATTCGGTGTGTTGTATCTATAATACGAACTCTCATATCTTCCGGTCGTTAGGGAAACCTTCTTTTCCAAACTACACGACGAGCCGCACAACCCTATTATCATAGAGGTCATGAGTAGTAAGAAGATTGCCCGAAATCTGTTAATATTCTTCATATTGCCCTTTTTTTGTTTGCAAAGTTAAAGACAATATAAATAAAAATTATCAACCTATGTTGAGAGTCGAGGATTTTTATGCTATTCGCTGGTATTTTTTTGCGGTGGGTCTTGTTATATTACCGCGCGCCGGCTTTGCCGACATGCGCTACAAGCCCACACGCTAATGCTTCGCATTTCGTAGCCTGCTCAAATGAGTGGGGGTAATGTTTAGGAAAGAAGCAATGTCTTTGAGCGAGAATATTGCGAAGATGTCCTCGTGCTTTTCTACAAGTTCATCGTATCTTTCTTTTGCAGACTTTATGTGTAGGTCAATATATCTGTTATAGGTGGTGTCGAAAAGAGCCATACTTGTCTCGGCAATAACTCTATACAATTCAGCATCAGATTTCATCAGAGCACCAATTTCCCGAGAAGAGATGCAATATATCTCGCACGGAGTGACCGCTACTATTGAAACACGCGACTTTTTGCCGTATAGGGAAAATGGAAAATCAGCGACAAATTCACCGGCAAACTCCAACCCGACAACCTTCTCGCTTCCATCGGGGGCATATACTACGTATTTGAGAGCTCCGGACTGAATATATCCTAAATATCTGGCTATCCGTCCTTCTTCGGCAAACAGATCGCCTTTTTCATAATGACGCAAAACTCCTTTTTCGACAAAGATGTTGCGCCAAAAATTGGAGTCGATGTTCTCGTAATATGTATTGAAGTTGGATGACTTCACAATGTAATCGGTATGTCTGACTCCGGCTGGCCCATGACCGGGATATTTCAGCAAAGAAACGTGAGCCAACTATGCCATTGTCATTTCTTGGCGAAAGGACAGGGGTAACGTTTCCCAATAACGATAACTAATTTCCAAAATTAGAAATATTTTTTGAATTGGTCATAGAAATAGATAAGAAATCGTATCTGAGAACGCGAATTATAAACTTAGGTTTATATTTTGAGCGGACTTTTCAGTTTCGGAGGAATTGTATGCACGTATAAACTCTTTTCTCTGAAACAGGGGGTGAGAAATATTCAATCCTGCGGCAATACCTCCGAAAGAATTTTCTCTATTTCGAATTCATGTGTATAACGGCGTAAAATAGTGCCATCGGGACCGAAAATGATTACCTCCGGAATACTTGCGATTACATACGTTCCCATCATTTTCTTACAATCCATGATCTGAGCCCAGGGTATGTCGTGCATATCCACGACTTTACTTATATCATCCATGGCTATGCCTAAGAATTGAACATTCGTATTCTCCTTGTATTTCTCATAAATCGGTTTAAGGACATTCTTGGCAAGCAAGATGCAAGGTACACACCAACTTGCCCATAAGTCAGCCACGACATATTTCCCTTTCCCAACATACTTTGATAAGTTAATCGTATTTCCGTCTAAATCCTTCCCTTCAAGGTCTTTAAACGGTTGCCCCTCCCATACAGGTGCCAGTCTTTCTTTTCTTCCGGTTATTTGGTCGATAGCAGCAAGATTCCTTGTTTCCTCATCAAGCAAAGCGATAGCATCTGTCCATTCTTTTGGGGAACATCTCGATCCATAATTAATAAGAACAAGTTCTCCAAGTCCATTATTGACATTCTCCTTCAGTACTTCCCTGCATATCTCGTAAGCTTCTTGAATATCGTCGACTTCGTTCATCCTATTCATCCATACTTTCATCCCATCGGTAAGTTCTCCGCCTGAAATGGGTATGTTGCTATTGACATCAACCACTATGATTCCAGGCTCAACGATAAGTTTTATGACAATAGATTTAGGATTGTCAGGATTATTATTACGAATATTAAGTGTAGCAGGGAAACTTCGCTTGCTTTCACCCTTTATGTCAATGATGCCGTTCTCAACTACTCCGAAATCTTCAGTCCCCCAGTCAGAGTTATTGCTGAGCGATATTTCCGAGCCGTTCAGGGTGCTGTCAGCCACATTAGATATTATTCTATACTCAAAGGCGTGGGAGTTTAATGCAATGGCTATGAGTATAAATGTAAGAGTTAATCGTATGTTTTTATGCAAAAATGAAACTGAATTGTTGCCATTCATGGCTCTGATGGCTTTTTCAAAATCTCCTTTATGTTCAATTATCTTCATGAGTTGATATGATTTTATTTGCAAATTTATACAAATAAAATGATTTCAAATTGAAAACTGCCCAAAAATATCCGTCTCAAACGCGAATTATAAACTTAGGTTTATATTTTGAGCGGAATCGCTACTTCAACAAAGCCCTCTTTATGCGGCAAAGTGAAATGGGATCTATCTATAGATAGGCCGCAATCTCTTTCGAGTTCTATATCCCAGATCGTCTTCCTGCAATATTCCGGCAAACGACGAATTGATAAAAACCTTGGCCTTTTTCATGATTCAACCTTTTTGCCGGGGAGCATTTCAGCACCGAAGAGTGCCAGCACCTGATTTATCTTGTCAAGTCTGAGCGTTTCTTTCCCTTGTTCCAGTTCCCGAACAAAGCGGAGCCCCACTCCTGATTTCTGGGAGAGATCTACTTGTGTGAGCCCGTATTCCTTACGTCTTTCCTTTACGTATTTGCTTAATTGTGTCATAATATACCCTTTGGGGTGCAAATATAATAAATGATTTTCAATTTATACCATAAAGGGTATAAATAATTGAAATAATTTGGCTGTTATAACCTAAAGGGTATAATTTAGTCTCATGGATGCCGGTTGCCTTTAATTTATTAGGTAAATGGAGAAAAAATAGAATAGGAGAGCGTGAATTATAAACTTAGGTTTATATTTCGAGCGGAATCGCTACTTCAACAAAGACCTCTTTATGCGGCAAAGTGAAATGGGATCTATCTGCAGATAGGCTGCAATCTCTTTCTGAGTTACGTCCTGCTCTATCTGCGGATGATCGTGGATTAGGTCGAGATATCGCTCCCTTGCTGTCTTGGCGTATAGAGCGTAATAGCGATTTGCCAATGAGACGTAAGCCGATTCCATAAAAAGACGCCCTTGCCTTCCTATCTCCTTATCTTCCTCAAACATTTTCGGGAGTATTGTGGCATCAATGATCCAGACCTCCGATCTCTTGCCGGCAATGATGTCGAACATAGCCGGAGCATTGTTCATGCACGACGGATAGTCGCCCAACAGGGCATCCTTAAATGCAAAACCGCCTATCTTGTTGGATCGATCGACAGTATATATGAAATATCCTGATTTCACATAACCGCACACATTTGTAGGCTCACCCTTGCGGCAAAGATACTCACCCTTTTTCAACGTCACGAGCCTGCCACGGCTTTCCATAAAGTCGTGCCAGAACTGAAGGTCGAGTCCTTCCAGATGTGTGTTGAAGTGCTTATTCATGGGAGAATAATTACTAACAGTTGAACTGGTGGCATTTTTCAATGCCGCTTCGCCGGAATGCGTTTTCTGCACTGCAAAGTTAATAAATATTCTCCAATCCTCAATGCCGCCGTGAGCAAATCATGTTTGGGCTCTTACGGCGTGGATATCCTTATGCTCAGCGCCTGATTTTGCAGGCAGCTCCCGAGCAAATCACAGGATATTCAGGATGACGCTTAAACCATGCGATTGCATACTCACACGTAGCGCCAATCTTGTTGCCCTCGGCAAGGATTTTGTCAGCGGCGAGTTTCACCAACTGTCCGGCTACGCCCTGACCTCTTAGCGACGCGTCGACAAAGGTATGATTGATTGTCGAGATGCCGTCTTTTGTCGGGAATGTCACTTCTGCTATTACCTTACCCGCTTCGTCTGTTGCATAAATACGGTCTGCTTCTGTAGTGTAGTTCATAACTGCTTATTCTTATTGTTTGGTATGATAACATTTAGAACTGCAGTATGGTTCGATTCCCGGGTGGCCAATAGGTATCGGACGGACTATAGAAAGAGTTCCATGGCAAACGGGATAGGGGTGCCATTGAAATCGCGCATCAGTTTGTCGAAAGTTGCATTGTTCTCAGCACTGCATTCTCCTTCACGGTCGATATCGGGCAGACGACCGCACAGGCTTAGAACCGACAGCCCGAAATTTCGCTCGGCCTGACTGAAACGACCACCACGGCGTAGTGATTTATCTGTGGGAAGATAGTCGAGCAAGGTCTTTACTATGTAATAGTCGAGTGCTCGCACCTTATCGCGCGATAAACCTTGATCGAAGTCATGAACAAACGTTCCGGTATTAATCTGACTGCGGTCTACGGCATGAAACATCTTTCTGAGAAAGCCCGAATTGCTTATCTTGAAGTGTTTACCTCCCACCTTGACGTCCATCTGTACTGACGCGCTGTCGTTGCTGTCAAGTTCGCTGATGAGGAAGTTGAGCTGTTCCATACATGAATAGCGGAGGTCAGAACGAAGACGGTAGTAGTAAGACAGGAACAGAATGAACTCAAAGACCGGCTCGGGCTTGAGTCCGAGTTTCTCAATGGCTGCCTGCATGGGCTCATGATCCATGAAGCGCTCCCAACTCAGGCCTGTTTTCATGAGGAAGCGATCGCGTTGGTAATAGTAACGCAACTGCCACGCCTCAAGTGGGTTTTCATATTGCTGCCAGTCTATGTTCTGCAGGATGTAGGGCACAAGATATCGCACTCGCTCCTTCACGATCTCTGCCTCGTCGGTGAATGCAAGACTCACCTGCAGGTTGAATTCATCCAATGTCCGGGCATCGAGTTCGTCTACCGTGATCGGAGCGACGTCGTGGCGGATTATGTAGTTGAAATAGACTGATGTAGTCTCACGTATGTCTTGCTCATTATTGCTCATAATTATCTAACGATATGCGATGTGAAAATATTGAGTCACACCTCCGATTCCGGAAGTGTGGCTCAATAAGCCTCATGTAATTTTAGTTTATTTCTGAATATGAATTACAAGTGGGGGAATACGGCAAGAGACAAAGATTTCTATAACTAAACCTATGAGTTGCATTTTTCAATGCTTGTTGGATTTATTATTTAGTAATGATAACACTAAAAGACTTGTGTAATTCGTTAATTATTTGTAACTTTGCATACTAAAACGAAAAAATATGGCTACACCTATTAAAGCCGTGCCAATTTTGACCGGTGAAATAGCAGAAGATTTCATCCGCAAAGCGGATGAACGGGAGCGTAACCCCCGGCGTAAAATTTCTGAGGATAAGGAAAAACGCATAGCTGAAATCATGCGTCGTTCTCGTGAGTTTATTCCTTCATGGATGAAATGATGGAACGGTTCGCGTATCGTCTTAATTACGACTGCACGTTGTTCAAATACAACGAGCAGATTCTTCGTAATTGCAAGCCATTCAATTGCGGTGTAGATGACTTGAATGACTTCTTTGCCAATGATGCAATTGCCTATGAAAAAGATTTAATGGGAAAAACGTATTGTTGGCTCGACAATTCAGATGATACCAAGATAGTGGCAATGATTACTCTTGCAAACGCAGGCATCCAAACGACACACTTGAAAAATAATCCGAAACGACATCTTAATAAGGGGATTGCTTACAACAAACAAGGACGCACATACCCCGCTGTTTTGATAGGTCGTTTGGGAGTTAGTCTTGATTATCAGGGCCCGGAGTATCGTATTGGTGCTCAAATTATGGACTTCATCAAAGAGTGGTTTACAACACAGGACAACAAAACGGGATGTCGATTTGTACTTGTCGATGCCGTCAATTCTCCTCAAACCATACGCTATTATGAGCGTAATGGATTTACGCCTTTGTTCCCTCGTATAGACGATGAAAAAGACTATTATTCTATCAACCATGACGATGAATTGAGAACACGTATGTTTTATTTCGATCTGATCGAAATAATGTGACTCTATTCCATTATTATATGGCAAGCAAGGCAATAGAATTTTTGGAATCACATGAAGGGGAAGCTCCTTCACGTTTTGTTGAAGAATCAACTTGGCGTAAAGAAAATGCAAGCTGGCTTCGTTGGTCGCGACAACTTGCAGTAACCCTTATTGGCTATATGCAGGATAATGGAATGAAGCGTGCCGATCTTGCTTCAAAGCTCGGGGTTTCGTCCCAATATGTCAGCAAACTGCTCTCCGGTACTGAAAATCTTAGCTTTAAGAGCATAGCCAATATAGAGAATAGATTGGGCATAAGCTGCCTTATGATTGTAAACGCGTGAAAAGGACAGTTGTAAACAGAGTTTTATGAAAAAGAAATCGAATGATGCGAATGGTAGGACACTTCGTTACGCAATGTTTGTTCCTTTGGCTCTAATGGTAGCTTCGATAGTGTCTTGTTGTGTATCATACTCCAACGCCAAGCAAAATCTTGCAGAAGATCTTAATGAAGCGATGATTGCTTTGGCTAATGAGAATAGCCAATTGTGGACTCGGCAAGATACAATCGTCGCATTGCGCAAGATGCACGAAATCACCCATAAGCCGGTGATTTATCAGGCTTCGGAAGTCAATTTCAAGAATCCGGTTCTGAAAGATAAAGCATATTTTACACTCGCGTTGGTAGATAAGAAAAATGCAGCGCATAAGAGCCGAGGCAACAAAATAGCATCAGACTCCATTATGCTTGTGCCTGAACGCTCTACCGATGGGTGTGCAATACAAGTACAAGGCTTTGCCGACTGCTCAATGGCTTCGGTGTTTGCGGCTTCCGACCAGACTGTTCCGGGTGTTCTGTTTACGCTATCCATTCTCTCGGTGGCGAGCTTGTTTGTCTGGCGAAGAAAAGAAATCGAAATTCCGGATATGGAACTCGCTTCGGAAGTCTCCACAGTTAATCCTCTCGCCGGGATAAAGCTTACACCAATGCAACGTCAGCTCGTTCAAATGCTCTATGATGCTCCTGAGATGAGAGTTGACAAAGCAACCCTTTGTTCAATCCTTTGGGGCAATAAAAGCAATGCGGAAGAATCTCTTTACACTCTTGTCAGGCGCACCAAAACAGCCCTTGCTTCAGCCAACATAGAAATAATCTGTAATCGTGGGGATTCATATCAGCTACGCATAAGTAATTGAAATACTGAGATGTCAGTATTTGTCAGACAAATGTCAGACTAATTTTTAGGCCTGATTGTGGATTTTTTACTTGCTTTGCAGAAAAATTCGCATCAGCATGAAAAAGTTACTTTTGCCTCTATTGTTGGCTTTGCCTTTTATAGCATACGCCCAACAGGAAATTGCCTCTGACTCCATTTCCAACACTCTCGAAGAAGTGGTGGTTACTGCCGAAGCGCAGATTGAAACCGCCAAGAAAGTCATACTCCGTCCGACCAAACTGGAGAAGAAGCACAGTACCAATGGCTACTCGCTGTTGGAGAATATGAATTTGCCTGATTTCAATGTTAACCCCTCAAATCAGACAATCTCAACTATTACAGGAAAGGAGGTAAAAATCCTCGTGAACGGCCTTGAGGTTTCTCCTGACGAACTCGGCACCCTTGCAGCCTCAGAGATTGTGCAGATTGACTACCAACGCAATCCCGGTGGCAGATGGGTCGGCTATGGTGCGGTCATCAACTTCATCACAGAGCAGTATGATTACGGCGGCAACGTGTATCTGTCGGCTGATGAAGGGCTTGCTCGTCAATACGGCAATTATACCGGCATGGTGAATTACAAACATAATGCCGTGACACTGACGTTCACCTCTAACGGCAAATGGGATTACAACTCGATTCTCAACTGTGCCGACAATACGGCTATCCTCAATGATGGCACTTTGTTTCAGAATATTAATCCGTTATCGGCCAATACCCATACAAACTCTCAGTATTTCAAATTCAAGTTCACCCATGCTGCCGACAACCATACCCTTGATTTGTTGGCATTGTTCAAGAGGAATGCTACTCCTACCAATCTGTTTACGGAAGAAATGATCTATTCCGGCATCAGCGACTTTGCCACGCAAGTGAAAAGATGCAGCCGGGAGAGAGGCATCATGCCCGTATTTGGAGTTAGATACAACCTATTTCTTCCCGGAGGGCATACCCTTATAGTGTCGAGTGAGGTGTGCCACGGACATACAAATTACCGAAGTATCAGAAGCGAGTCCGGATTTGATGATTTGATAAATAACACTGTGGAAAACAATCTGAAAGCCGGTGCCACTGTTGCCTACTTTAAATCATTGTCTCACAACTTGAGTCTCGGAGTCTCGGTTGACGAGTTCTACAACTACTTCCGCGATGTCTATTCTGGCAACTTTGATAGCAAACAGATTCTCACCAACAACCACACAATGATGATGTTTCATGTTGACCAAAGTTTACCCATAGATCTGTCTTATTATGCATCAATCGGACTTACCGACCTTTATTCAACAATCGGCGACCATAACGACAACCAATTAGCGCCCATGGCTTTCTACGGAGCAACATACGCAATAAATCAGAAACATACTCTTTCTGTTACGGGCAATTATGCTCATAGCATATATAATCCTTCGTATAAGAACGATGCCGTGATTCGGACCTCTTTCTTTGAGGCAACTATGGGAAACCCCGAATTGGGACAGTTGAATGCCTTTCAGAATCTTGTCAGCTATAATGGCCGTGTCGGACATTTCGGTTTGTCATTCACATACGATTTTCTGAAATACTTCGACAACACTTCCAACCGATATTACGCCGAAGATAACATCATGTATCATCAGCTTATAAATGACGGCAACTTCTCCTACAACAGATTGGTATTTGGCTTGTCGGCTAATCTGATAGACAATAAGCTCCGCCTGAAAGGGAACGCCACTTTCAGTATGAACCGCTTCAACTCGGAATATCGTCCGGTAAAGAGAAATGACTGGCGTGCTGATTTCAGTGCAGCTTATATGTTCGGAGAATGGGAGATAAAGGGTGCGTATGCACTTCCTTATAACGTTCTTAGCATTGAGGGCTCATTAATTCACAATCCGGCTCAGTATGGCCTCTCAGTGAATTGGCAACATGGCAATTGGGCTGCTGAGTGTTGCGTCGATAACTTCCTTCACCGCCGCATGGCAACCCGAACCAATGCCAATTACGGGGCCTATCATTCAGTATCGGAATCGCTGAGCGACTTAAAAGGTAGAAATGTCAGTGTTTCAGTTAGCTACATATTGCCCTACGGCAAAAAGACTGATAGAGACCGCATCGAGACCGAGTCTAAAGTCAACTCGGCAATCCTGCGTCCCTTCTGATAATTTATCACATTGCATCCGCACTGATAGAGCGATATCTTTTGTCCCCTACAAAAATATCGAAGGATTAAGTTAGATGTGAAAATTGAGTCACGCCTCCGTGAATCTGAGGCGTGGCTCAATAAGCCCTGAAACCACAATCTGAACAGAACTGAAGCGTTCCGTCTTAATTCAATGCAAAATAACTAATTAATTTGGTTATTCGCACTATCCAAAGGAAGAAATATCATCGGAATCGTTCCGAGATAATAAGAATTTTTCAAGTGTGAAAGAAAATCTCCTTATTTCACATTTATGTGAAATATTTGGTGTAACTTTGCGTTATAATAAAAAACAAGGCATTATGAGTGAAGTTGAGCTACTACTTTTGGATCAAACAGAGAACTGTACGGTTTACACTATACAGTTTCTTTCAGACGATATGAACGAGTTTGAGAAATTCGTTGCAAAATTCCAGGCAAACGGAGAACTGAACAAGGATTTCCGGATCATTGCTAAGTTCATTGATCAGATTCTTGACTTCGGTGCATTGGAAAGATATTTCCGACCCGAAGGCAAGATGAAAGATTCTGTCGTGGCACTTCCTACTTTGAGGTCCAAACTACGTTTATATGGCTTACGCCTTTCTGACCGTATCCTGATTCTCGGTAACGGAGGACAGAAGAAAACTCGCACCTATGATGAAGATGATACGTTGAAGGGATATGTACTGACATTACAGCGTTTTGAAGAATTACTCAAAGAAGGTGTGGCCGATGGCAGTGTGATAATTACAGAAAGTGAGATAGAAACAGACAAAACTTTTGAGTTATGAAAAGGGCTAAAACATCTTTACGTGAGCTTCTTGGTGATATAAAGCCGGAAGAGAGGGCTGAGGCTCGGCTTTCGTTTCAGATTTCCAATCGCCTTGACTCGCTGATGCAGGAAAAAGGACTATCGAAAAAGCAGCTTGCCGATGCCATCGGAAAGCGTCCAAGCGAGATAACGAGATGGCTGAGTGGAGAGCATAACTTTACTATTTCCACACTCGCTATGCTTTCCACGTTCTTCGGCCAACCCATAATTGCTGTAGTATAAAGAAATATGTTTTCAATTGATAAGCACAAAATGTATTATCGTGAATTTTAAGGCAGTCACATATTCTTTAGCCACACTCCTTATCGGATTATCAATAGCCTCCTGCTCACACAACCAGAGCGTATCTGATATTATTTCGGAGGGATTTGATTTAGCAAATGAAGGTAAGTATGATGAAGCACAGCTGAAAGGGTTGCAGGCGGATGAACTACTCAAGAAAGACCCTAAATTGACAGATCTCGAATCTTTGGCTCGGCTCTATGGGAGAATTTATTATAATCAGAATATATATGATAAAGCAAAGGGACATCTTGGAGAAGCATTGAAGTATGCCGAGGAAATAAATGACACCTCACTGATTGAGATAAATCTTTTTAATCTCGGTCTGTGTGCTACAACCGGAAACGATGCAATAACCAATTTTGAACGAGCTGCCGATATTAGCCAAAAGTCAGGGAATAAATCACTACAATCCTCAGCACTTGAAAAATTAGCTCAAGTATATATCTCTTCTAATAAATATAAGGAAGCGCAACAATCTCTTGATAAGGCATCAGCTTTGTGTGAAGACAACAGTCCTCAACAAGGCGAAATAGCCGTGACTCAATGCCGTCTTTGGCTTGCCGAGGGGAAATATGATGCGGCTCTGGAAGGATATACTTCCTTGGATTCACTAAATGTCAATGGGTGTCTGTTAAGGGCAAGTGGCATACTCGATATTCTCGTTCACCAGAAAGACTACAAAAATGCTCTCGCATATAAAGACAGTGTCTATTTCTTCACCGACTCAATCAAGAAACTTGACGGGTCAAGACATGTTGAGGAAATAGAAAGAGCATATCATGAAAATATTGAGAGGAAGAATCAACGATTTCAAATTCTGCTGTGGGGGTCACTCTCGGTACTGATAACAGTTTTGCTTATCTTGTTTTTTGTGTTGAAGACTCTACGGTTAAAGAAACATCAGGTTAAGCTAAATGATGAAATATCAGCTCTTAATGCACGAATTGTAGAACTAATGCCAAAAAACGATAATAGCGAAACGCAAGAGGTGACTGAGGAAGATTTAGACTCGATACAGCGCCTTATAGAACAGAAATATCAATTGTCATTAGAAGTATTCAAAACTCTGCCCCAATTTGAAACTCTTAGAAAACTCAACCTTCTTAGAGACGTCAGTACTGAGCATAAAGCTGAGGTCAAATCAGTGTACGAAGCCATAGTAGGCAGATTCTCGGGTTGCTGTTCAGATATACGACAAGCCTTTTCAGGACTGACAAATGATGACTGTGTGTTCTGCACGATGAACTTCATAGGATGCACTAAAGAAGTTATTTCATCTGCTATGGGTTCATCAGAAGAGGCATTGAGACGACGGAAAAGCAGAATCAAGCAAAAGCTTCCTGAGGAACTATTCCGCTTTTTCTTCTCAAAATAACTTTTTATTTGGGACAAAAGCGTGACATTCGTGCTTTGTCACGGTATTGTCCCGCCTGATATTCGGAATCTTAGGTTTGGTCATACTAATTTTGTATTATCAAAATCAGTAACTCTAAACCATCCGAATATGAAACAGAAAACAACATTTATTTTTTGTGCGCTTGTCGTGGCGATGTCAGCAATGGCACAGACACGGCAATTCTCTGCGCGTGTCATTTCCGCTTCCGATTCTCTCCCGGTGGAATTTGCAACAGTAAAACTTATACAACAAGACTCAATAATGGTCAACACGACTCTCACCGATGAAAATGGAGTTTTCAACTTCGAAGCTCCTATATACAACGGAATGTATCTAACAATTTCTTCAGTGGGGTGTGAAAGTCTTGATGTTACTTTCCCATGTGACTCGGTTATATACCTTGAGAACTCAAATGAGTTATCGGAGGTTGTTGTCCGTGAAAGCAATAAGTATGTAAAAGCAACGTCAAGAGGTTTGCGGATCTCAATGGAGGGTAATCCTGTAGCGATGCTTGGGAACGCAATGGAGGCGATAAAACAACTTCCGATGATTGATTCCTCCGGTGGTGGTATTTCAGTACTCGGTCACGGTACCCCTATCATATATATAAACAATAGACGGGTCTGGTCAATGAGCGATTTATCTTCTCTATCAGCAGAGGATATTTCTAAAGTGGAAATCATAACAAATCCCTCATCTAAATATGGAGCTGATATCTCGTCTGTGATTCTCATACGGACAAAAAAACTGAATGAGGGCTTCCATGCAGTAGCAGCGAGTGATGTCTCTGTCAGTGAGGAGTGGTCTGAATCCGGCGAAGTGTCCTTGAACTATCATACCGAGTGTGGCCTGACGGTCTTTAGTGACTTTTCTTATGGGTTTTCCGGCTTCAAACAGAATAGGCATTATTCAGAAGTGTTTTTCACCGAAAATACTACTAACTCAGCTTATCATACAGATACATACGCCAAAGCACGAAGCAGGTCCCGGTCACTTATGGCTAATGGCGGTCTGAACTATGATTTCGGGAAAAACTCAGTTGGAATCAAATATTCTTTCCACCGTACTCCAAAAAGTAATTATTCAGGCAACGCTGAATCAACAACCGATTACAACCAAACTGAAGATGTGATAGCTTCCTTAAGCAACCTATACAGACAACGTTCTATGCACCATCTAAATACATTCGGCAGCTTTGCTCTTCCCGGGGAGATCGGATTGAGAATAGATGCAGACTATGTCAAATCATTAAATAACTCTCATTCCGGTGTTGATGAAAATGAATCGGAAAATGTGGTGTTAAATTCAAATTTGAGTAATGGTAATCTATGGTCAGGGAAACTGGTGCTTTCAAAAAAATTCCAAAACGTGGAATTAGAAGCTGGTGCTGATGCCTCATATACTCATAACACACAGGATTACATAGGTAAATCAACTTCCAATTCAGATTTCATAAAACCGGAAAATGACAATGTGAAGCAAAATCTTTATGCTGCATTCTTTAGTTTAGATTGGAATCCAAACAAAAAATGGAACGTGTATGGGGGATTAAGGCTTGAATCAACAAATACTGATTTTCGACAGAATTGTGTTTACCGGGAGGATCTGTCTAAGTCATATACTGATTTGTTACCTAATCTTGGGGTTTCGTTTAATTCTCCGGTTCAAATGACCTTTTATTACAGAG